>JAVWIB010000061.1:0-17329 GCA_036639755.1 Bacteroidales bacterium | reverse complement strand
TTATCCTTTGGCTGGGCATGTATACCAACTGTGCAGCAAAGGATGATGGCGGTTAGTATAATTTGTTTAATTTGTTTCATAAATTTATATTTGAAAAAAAGATCTGCTATTATAAAAGGGTTATTTCTATGGTATTTCCTACAATATTTCGTTTAACAGTAAGGTTTAATCCTCTTAGATATTGGTATAGGCTCAAAGAGAAATCGTTAATATCCATATCTTGTCCGTCTGTCGATTTATTGGCAATCTGTATTTCGTCTAGTTCCAGCATGGTTTCACTTCTCCCTTTCTGGTGATACTTACTCCCTTTGGCATTGGATTTTACCCAGCGTACAATAGCATCCGAGAGCGGAAGAAATTCATTGCCAACCTCCATATCCATACTTATATCGCTATCTGCTCCGGCGGTAAAAATGATGGAAATAGAATTGCCGGCAGCTATCTTTCTTGCCATATTGGTGGAAATCTGTTTTAGAAAATCATCCAGCATTACATTGGCCAACGCTCCGCAGATGATATCAGCTCCCGCATTTTTACGCCCCGATGTTTCCGATTTACTTGCAATCTCTTTGCTCGTAGCAACATCAATAGCTTGTAATCTCATGGTAATTCTCATCCCTTCAGCCGTAGCATCTTTTACAACATCTACATATACCATAACATCTGCTCCTGAATTACTGATCATCATATCATTTAGCGATACATTATCTTTGGCAACCTGATAATTGGTGGCATTGCGCAGACTCTGCTCTACATTTTTTGTGTTGACCCCTTTCTCAATAAAGCCTTCCGCTACTTTAGACATGGCAACCCTTACATCTGAATTTTTTCGGATTGCCTGGCTGAAATCTTCTCCGTTGGCACAATAAGGGACAACCATAATGGACGGCAGAGAAATTTCATCTTGTGTATCGCTCAAGGTCATTTTTTCGGCAGCCTCCCCAATAAGTTTATTTTTAACCAGTTCTCTATACAGGGCCCCATCGTATATTTCTACATTTACAATTGCCTTAAATTGTTTTCCAATATCTTTAGAGGTCTTTTCATCCAGAATATATTCTTTTACAAACACGGAATAGCGGGTGTTAAGAATGTTGTTCGCATAATCAATCGCTGACTGAGACGGTTTACGTCCCAATAGCGGCTTGCCGTTATTTAAGCCCTCAATACCCGTGAACAGATAGGTGTACAATGCAGATTTAACGGCGGCCTCTACGGCTACTTTCTTTTTAGAGTTAGTGCCGGAACTTTGTACAATAGCCGTATTTTCCGTGCGTGAAACAAGAATAGCATCGGAGCTGTAGTTCTGGGCCCGGACATTGGTTGTGAGGCATAAGCACCCTACACACCAAACAATGGATAAGAATAATTTGTGCATATAAATTGATTTTAATATAATTTCCAGGAGAATGATGTTTTACTGTAAATTCATCAAAAGTCCGTTTAACCCTCCTACTCCGGCACTGCGAACGACTAGCTTTTTCTGAGAATTAAATGCATCGCTGATCTCTTTATTTCCAGCCGTTACGGTACACTTACATACCTCCTCTCCGGCAATCTCGATAGCCCGCAACCGCCCTATTTCTTGCAATGTGTTAATTCCGGCAATATCTTTTTCCATATATACCATAAAAATATCGCCTCTTTGAACCCCTATGCCGCTACCGCAGTGGATATAAAGTTCTTTTAATTTTCCCTTTTTAGCAGCCTCCAATTGCAGGATACTGGTGGTAAATGTGAAATTTTCATTAATAAAAAAAGTTGTCTTCATTTTGACTGCTTCAATCGCATTATTATCTGCTTCCGTTCTGGTTTTGCCAAGACCTGTTACCTCATATTGTTTGGAGGCAACAACTTCTCCCGTAGTAATAATGTATCCGTCCAGACTAAATGTAAGAACCGACGTGTAAGTAGTTTGTCCGTCTTTGGTTGTACGTTTGTTTCCGTATGTAACAACACTTCCCGAGACAAGATATTTTGCCCCCGTAGACTTAATTGCGGCCGAGCGACTCTCTTCTAGTACATTGTTTTCATTTACAGCATCTTCTCCTGTTCTTTCCTGACTTAGCTTCTGAAGTCTGGTATCTTTGGCCGCATCAACAACGATAAAACGTCCTCTCTCCGTAAAGCTGTTGATAACGCTGTTGCGAACCCCTTGCGTGTAATTAGACTGAATATTGCCCGGCTGGGTAAAACGGTCTATAATAAGGATTTCTTTTTTAGGTGCATCCTGTGCGGAGGCATAAATAACGGTTGCAAACAGTGCGAGTAGCGTTAGGAAGGAAATATTTCTCAAGATTTTCATAGGGCTTTTGTAAAAATGAAATAATGGTTCAATACTAGGAATAATCGATTCAAATGTAGTTATTTTTTTCTGAAAAATACCATTCTATTTATTGAATTACTATTCTGTTTGATTTTAGGATTGAGACCGGCTGTATTATTTTTCTGCAGGCATGCATTTGAGGCTGTGTTTCTGACAAAACGAAACGAATGATAGATTGCGTTTAAAATAATGCAGGAAGGGAATAATTCTTAGATTTATTAAAATAATTAGTATTTTTGAAGTTTCAATTTTTGAATTCCGAGTATATAATTTAGAAGCTATATGAGACAATACATTTTGGCAGTTCTTTGTGCATTTTTGTCCGTTCCTTTATTTGCACAACAATGGGTACGGGTAAATAGGGTGGGATATCTTCCCGATGATAAAAAAGTGGCAGTATTCCTTTCAACTCAGAAAAGCGATGCTGACCGCTTTACCGTGCATGATGCTGTAACCGGCAGGATTGTATACGAGGGGGATATAAAAATAAAAAATGCTGCACGCTGGGGGATGCAAAGCACATTCCGGCTCGATTTTTCCCAGTTAAGCAAAGAGGGTGGATATTATATTTTGTGCGGCAATGCCCAATCTCCCAATTTTAAGATTGCGGCTGACGCTTATGACGGATTATCTGATTTTCTGCTCAATTACATGCGGCAGCAGCGGTGCGGATACAATCCGTATACCGATACCCTTTGCCATCAGCACGACGGCTATATTGTAGATCATCCAACCCGCAGCGGTGAAAAAATAGATGTGAGGGGGGGATGGCATGATGCTACCGATTATCTTCAGTACCAAACAACTTCTGCTACCACGGCTTATCATCTTATGTTTGCCTATCTGGAGCAGGAGGATAAATCTGTTTTTAAAGATGAATATGATGCCAAAGGAAAGAAAGGGGGAAATGGAATCCCCGATATTTTAGATGAAGCCAGATGGGGATTGGAGTGGCTTATTAAGATGAATCCCGATGATAAAGTTATGTTTAATCAGATAGCGGACGATCGAGATCATGCCGGATTCAGATTGCCGCAACATGATAAAGTAGATTACGGTTGGGGAGCAGGAGAGGGGAGGCCTGTTTATTTTGTAACCGGTAAACCGCAGGGACTTGGAAAATATCTGAACAGAACCACCGGAGTGGCCTCTACCGCAGGTAAATTTGCCTCTACGTTTGCTTTGGGAGCAGCATTATTTAAAGAGATAGATCCCAAACTGGCAACCGCCATGCAGATTAAGGCGGAACAGGCTTTTCGCTTTGGGGAGGAGCAGCCCGGCAATACCCAGACAGCTTGTCTGAAATCTCCTTATTTTTATGAGGAGGATACCTATACGGACGATCTGGAGCTTGCTGCCGCTACTATTCATCATTTTACCAAACAACCCGACTGGGCCAGCAAGGCGGATTACTGGGGAGAACTGGAACCGGTATCACCATGGATGGAACTTGGCCGGGGGAGGCATTATCAATACTATCCGTTCATTAATCTGGGCCATTATTTTCTGGCAAAGAATAATATATCGGGAGTTTCTAAAAAATATCAGAATTATATGAAGGACGGCCTCAAAGCATTAAAAGAGCGGGCAGCAGACGATCCTTTTATGTATGGTGTCCCGTTTTTGTGGTGCTCGAATAATTTGGTTTCTGCTGCAATTACGCAGGCCAGATTGTATAATAAGGTAACAGGTGATGAGTCGTTTGTAGAGATGGAAACATCCTTAAGAGACTGGTTGTTAGGGTGTAATCCGTGGGGAACTACGATGGTTGTAGGATACCCGCTGGGTTCGGATTTTCCGCTGTATCCTCATTCATCCTATACCGTGCTGCAGAATGGTGCCCTTACTTACGGGGGATTGGTAGACGGCCCTATTTACTATGATTTGTTTAAGAGCAGAGCCGGAACCTCGTTAACCAAAGAGGATGCTTATGCGCTGTTTAATAATGGTATGGCGGTCTATCACGATGATATAGGGGACTATTCCAGCAACGAGCCCACCATGGATGGTACGGCCGGTCTTACCTATTATTTTGCCACGATGGAGAATATGGGGCGGGTACAACGGGCTGCAGAGGCTGTAAAAGAGGGTATTAACCCGGTTAAAACCGTAAAAGACCAGTATGGGGCGGTGGTAAGGATTCATCCCGATAAGAAAAATATTTTTCTGGTATTTACCGCAGACTCTATGTTTCAGGGAGGAGAGAAGATTTTGAAAACTCTTAAGAAAGAGAAAATAAGAGGATCGTTCTTTTTAACCGGAAACTGTTTGCGTATGCCGGAGCATAACGCCCTTATCCATACGGTTATAAATGACGGACATTATGTAGGGGGACATTCCAACAACCATTTGCTGTATGCAACATGGGAGAATAGGGATTCCCTGATTGTAAGCCGTGAACAGATAGAAAAAGATGTGATTGATAATGCTGCGGAACTGGAAAAGTTTGGCATTTCCAAAGAAAATTCTTTGTGGTTTTTGCCTCCTTATGAGTATTATAATACAGAGAGTGTGAATATAACTAGGGATTTGGGATATCTGGTTGTTAATTATACACAGGGTACTGCAACTCCTGCCGATTATACAATTCCCTCTATGAGTTCGTATCAGACATCGCAGAAACTCATTGATAAATTGTATTCGTTTGAGAATGCGTTTGGGCTCAACGGAGCGGTGATATTGATCCATCCCGGGGTACAGGATGCAAGAAATGATAAATTATACAACCGGCTGGGAGAGATTATCCAATATCTTAAAAAGAAAGGATATTCTTTTAAGGGGCTTAATGAGATTTAATATTTAATTTATAACATATAAAACTTAATAATGTATAAAATAGTAAAAAAAGAGATGCTTACTCCAATTATCTGCCTGATGGAAGTTGAGGCTGAAAGGTTGGCGAAAGCGGCTCATCCCGGACAGTTTCTGATTGTAAGGGCGAGTGAAAACGGAGAGCGTATTCCGCTTACCATTTGTGATTTTGATGCTAAAAAAGGTACTGTAACTATTGTTACACAGGTGGTTGGAGCATCCAGTCGCGAGATATGCAACTTAAATGAAGGCGATTGCTTTACAGATTTTGTAGGTCCGCTCGGACAACCTTCCGAGTTTATACACATGAGCGATGAGGAGCTAAAAGGTAAAAATTTTATATTTATAGCAGGTGGTCTGGGAACAGCTCCCGTGTATCCTCAGGTGAAATATCTGAATGAGAGAGGGGCCAGCGTAGATGTAATTGTAGGGGCTAAGAATGCCGATATGCTTATTATGGAGAAAGAGATGGCTGCCGTTTGCAAGAACCTGTATATCTGTACGGATGACGGTTCAAAAGGGGAGAAAGGTTTGGTGACGGCTATGCTCTCAAAACTTATCGGGGAGGGAAAACATTATGATCAGGCGGTTGCAATAGGCCCTATGATTATGATGAAATTTGTAACTTTAACTGCAAAACAATTTAATCTTCCGCTGATTGTGAGTTTGAATACGCTAATGGTAGACGGTACCGGAATGTGCGGTGCATGCAGGGTTTCCATTGGAGGAAAAATTAAATTTGCCTGTGTGGACGGCCCTGAGTTTGATGCGTATCTTGTTGATTTTGATGAGGCTATGCGCAGACAGACTATGTATAAGGGACAAGAGTTTGAGGCAGATCATAAATGTAAGATTGGAAGGGGTTAATTATTAAAAAAGAAAGAGATGGCAAATAAAATAGCTAGAGTACCGGTAAGGGAACAGGAGCCTGCGGTAAGGGCTACCAATTTTGAGGAAGTTTGTTACGGATATAATACGCAGGAAGCTGTTTTAGAGGCTTCCCGGTGTCTGCAATGTAAAAAACCGGCATGCATGACTGCTTGCCCGGTGTCGGTGAAAATTCCGTTTTTTGTGGGGGAAGTTGCAAAAGGAAATTTTGAAGAGGCGGCCCGTATTGTGGCAATAGATAGTTCATTACCTGCTGTTTGCGGCAGGGTTTGTCCGCAGGAGTCTCAGTGTGAGGGTTCTTGTGTGCTTGGCGTAAAAGGGGAGCCTGTTGCTATTGGCAAACTGGAGCGTTTTGTGGCAGACTGGAGTAGGGAGAATCATGTGAAATTCACCGATAAAGCCTCTTCCAACGGCATTAAAGTGGCTGTTGTAGGGAGCGGCCCCAGTGGCCTGGCTTGTGCAAGCGATCTGGCAAAACTTGGTTATGATGTAACTATTTTTGAGGTGTTGCATAAACCGGGTGGAGTCCTTACGTATGGTATTCCAGAGTTCAGATTACCCAAAGAAAAAGTGGTGGCTGCCGAGATTGAAAATGTAAAAGCACTGGGCGTTAAAATTGAAACCAACGTTGTAGTAGGAAGGACCGTAACCATTGATAATCTTATGGATGAGGAGGATTTTAAGGCGGTGTTTATTGGCTCCGGTGCGGGATTGCCTAAGTTTATGAGTATCCCCGGTGAGAACCTGAACGGCGTTGTTTCTGCCAATGAATTCCTTACCAGAAGCAATTTGATGAAAGCATATTCACCGGATTCGCAAACTCCTATTTATGTAGGGCAGCAAGTGTGTGTGGTGGGTGGCGGTAATGTTGCCATGGATGCAGCCAGAACTGCTTTGCGTCTTGGGGCAAAAGTAACCGTTGTATATAGAAGAACAGAAAAGGAGCTTCCTGCCAGAGTTGAGGAGGTGCACCATGCAAAAGAGGAGGGAATTGACTTTAAACTCCTTACCAATCCTATGGAGGTGCTTGGCAATGAAAAAGGTTGGGTAAAAGGGCTTAAATGCGAACAAATGAAGTTAGGTGAACCGGATGCCAGCGGCAGACGTTCTCCTATAGCAATACCAAACTCAGCATTTGATATTGAGACGGATGTAGTAATTATGTCCTTGGGAACCTCTCCCAATCCGCTGATCTCTTTAACGACACCCGGCCTTGAAAGTAATAAACGGGGATGTCTTGTAGCAACAGAAGATGGGGCTACAACCCGTAAAGGGGTTTTTGCAGGGGGCGATGCCGTAACGGGTGCAGCAACCGTGATTCTTGCTATGGGGGCCGGAAGAAAGGCTGCCAAAGCAATTGATGAATATTTAAAAAAATAATACAATTATGGCTCAGATACAGAAACCGAGTATTCCAAAAGGGACAAGAGATTTTGGTCCGGCAGAAATGGCCGGCAGGAATTATATCTTTGACACCATCCGTTCCGTATTTAAAAAATACGGGTTTAACCCGCTGGAAACACCCTCTATGGAGAACCTTTCCACCTTGTTGGGCAAATACGGAGACGAAGGCGATAAACTTCTGTTTAAGATATTAAATTCGGGCGATGCGTTTGCAGATGTGGAACCTTCCCTATTGCAAAACAGCAATGCACTTTCTTTGCGGGTTTGCGAGAAAGGACTCAGGTATGACCTTACCGTCCCTTTTGCCCGTTACGTAGTGCAGCACAGGAATGACCTTGCTTTCCCTTTTAAACGTTACCAGATACAGCCGGTATGGCGTGCAGATCGGCCTCAAAAAGGGCGTTACCGTGAGTTTTACCAATGTGATGTAGATGTGATAGGGAGCAACTCTCTTCTGAACGAGCTGGAACTGGTGCAGATTACGGACGAGGTTTTTGCAAAACTGGGGGTAAATGTGTGCATTAAGATTAACAACCGGAAAGTATTATCGGGATTATCCCAGGTTATAGGGTATTCCGATAAACTGGTTGATCTTACCGTTGCCATTGATAAAATAGATAAGATAGGTCTGGATGCCGTTAAAGCAGAATTGGCCGAATGCGGTATTGACGAGAAAGGAATCTCCATCATTGAACCCGTATTGCTTTTGCAAGGGACTACTGCCGAGAAGCTTGCCGCTATGAAAAAAGTTCTTGCCCCATCCCCGGTGGGAACCAAAGGGGTTGAGGAACTGGAAGAGCTGTTCGGATATATTGCCACTGCTGGCATCCGGCAAGATGTGGAGATTGATCTCTCTTTGGCTCGCGGCCTGAACTATTATACCGGAGCTATCTTTGAGGTAAAAGCCAAAGATTTTGCCATAGGGAGTATTTGCGGTGGGGGTCGGTACGATGATCTTACCGGTATTTTCGGGCTTCCGGATATGTCGGGAGTTGGTATCTCCTTTGGTGCCGACAGAATTTATGATGTGTTGGAGGGACTGAATAAATTCCCCAAAGATGCCATTGAAGGGTCCAAAGTATTATTTTCCAACATGGGCTCCGCCGAGGTTGCCTACCTGCTCCCCATTGTAGCCTCTTTGCGTGCGCAGGGAATTAACTGCGAGATTTATCCGGATGTCTCCAAACTCAAGAAACAGTTTGATTATGCTGATAAAAAGGGTATTCCATATTTTATTATTGCCGGCGAACAGGAGATAGGGGATGGTATTGTGAATCTGAAAAACCTTGCAACCGGCGAACAAAAGATTCTTAAAAAAGAGGAAATTGCGGCTGCATTGCGCTAGAATAATTAGTTTCCGCCAAATTATTTGCATTTATTTTTGTAAATAATTTGGCGGTTTAAAATATAAAGCATATCTTTGCACTCCCAAGTAAGAAAGAATAGTTGTAAAAGACTTTGAAATATATCGCGGAGTAGAGCAGTTGGTAGCTCGTCGGGCTCATAACCCGGAGGTCGTAGGTTCGAGTCCTGCCTCCGCTACTAAAAAAGAACAATTCGGAAACGAGTTGTTCTTTTTTTGCGTACAAGTAGATTGCCATTAAATAAATTATAATATGTATGTCTTTTTGTATATATTTGCAAATTAGAGCTTAACTTACTGTACAATGAAAAAGAAAGTAGTAATAGTTGATGATAAAGAATCCATAGCTAAAGTTATATCATTTTATCTTTCAGTTGAATATGATTTTACTTATTTTGAAAATCCGCTAAAAGCCATAGCTTGGCTGCAACAGGGAACAATTCCGGATCTTATTATTTCTGATATTAGGATGCCGGAAATGATGGGAGATGTGTTTTTAGACTATCTTAAGAATAACGAGCTATTTAAAGCGATTCCTGTTATTATGCTATCCAGTGAAGACAGTACCAGTGAGCGTATTAGGTTACTTGAAGCCGGGGCGAGTGATTATATTCTCAAACCTTTTAATCCACTTGAAATAAAAGTTAGAATCAAAAAAATAATCGGTTGAAAAATTTGATTGTGTACATAGGAGAAAGTAAGGATGCTATCTCCAATTTTAACGCTACTCTTAATGGCGAGTTAGTGGTATGTGCCAATTATGTTGAGGCAACAACAATCATCCAACAGGGTTTAGGGAAGAGTGGTTGTGTAATTGTATTTTATCAGAAAGATAAAAAGCAACTTGACATTCCGCGTATAAAACTTATTCGCGAAAAATTTCCAAATGTATATATTGTACTTGTAACTGAAATACTTGAATCCGGTGAACGGCAGAGCTATTTAAGTGCCGGTGTGAATGATTCCGTATCTCCTGCCGTAGGGAGTAATAAAATGCATGATGCAATTGATTTTATTGCGCATAATGCTTCTGTAATTCTATCCAAAGATGTTGTCCCTATGGATAAAAAGGATATTGCAACATTTCATCTTCCTCGCTGGAAACGGGTTTTTGATATCCTATTTTCCTCTTGTGCTCTCATTTGCCTTTCTCCAATCTTCTTGCTTGTTGCAATAGCAATTGCCATAGAGGATAAAGGGAGCATAATCTATAAGTCCAAGCGGGTTGGTAGTAATTACCATGTGTTTGAGTTTCTGAAGTTCAGAAGTATGTATATGAATGCGGATAAACGACTTAAAGACTTGAACAATTTGAATCAATATGCTGTTGGAGAGGAAAAACATGCCGCTCCTCTAACTACATCACTTCCATTTGGAGATGATATAGACTTAAATGATCAACAGATGCAGAATGTCCTTATATCGGATGATTTTGTGATTCCCGAGAAAGAATTTAATGTGGTAAAGAATGAGGAGCATGAAAAAGCATTTGTAAAGTTGGGGAATGACCCGCGAGTTACCAAGGTGGGGCGGTTTATAAGGAAATATAGTATTGATGAATTGCCTCAGTTAATCAATATTTTTAAGGGGGATATGTCTATTGTTGGCAATAGACCGTTACCGTTATATGAGGCGGAGTTACTTACGGGCGATGAATATATAGATCGGTTTTTTGCCCCAAGCGGTTTAACCGGATTATGGCAGGTAGAAAAGAGGGGCGGTGCCGGAAAAATGTCGCCGGAAGAGAGAAAAATGCTGGATATTAAATATGCAAAAACATTTAATTTCTGGCTGGATATTAAAATTATAATAAGAACATTTACCGCTTTCATTCAAAAGGAGAATGTATAGAATTATGAAGAGAGTATTGTTGATCTGGATTGTTTTATTATTTACGATACCCGGTCGTGCCCAAAAAACAGCCGATAGTGCAAGACTTGCCATAATGAATCAGATGGAAGGTGGGGCGGGAATCTCTATGTTTATGGATGATTCTACTCAAATTTCAATACCACCTATATCTGTGTTGATTGATAATGCCAAGAATAGCGCACAAGTACTTTATTATCAAACGCAAAAAGATGCAGATGATAGGGAGTTAAAGAGTATAAGGCGTAAGTGGATGGAGTATATTAAATTAAGTGCCTCTTATCAATATGGAGTTACAAATAGTTATCTGATGTACCAAGAGAGTGGCGTTGTGGTTCCTCCAAGTGATAAATTTACAAATCAGGCTCAATCGTATTATATTTTAGGGGCAGGAATATCATTACCGATATCTGAAATTTTTGATAGGCGGAATAAAATAAAAAAGCAGCAAATAATAACCAGAGAGAAGGATTATCAGGCGCAGATGTGGCATGATGAGCAGGCTATTCGTGTTATAGAATATTATACATTAGCTATGGAAAACATTGCAATGATGGCCCCACTGCTCGAAGATTATACTCTCTCAAAAGCACAATATGCAGTGTCTGAAGTAGATTTTGTGAAAGGCAAATTGTCTATTCAAGATTTGAACAGACAGAGAACCATTCTGGCAAAGTCCAAATCTGATTTGGAAAAAAACAGAATGTCCCTGATTAAAAATGTATTAACATTGGAGGTTCTTTCAAATACGAAAATAATTTCTGATAAAAAGAAATTTTAATTATGAATATATTTGTTATAATAATTAGTTTTTTATACAGAATACGTTGGTGGCTAACACTTGGAACGTTAGGGGTAACTCTTTGGGTAGCGTATCTGACCAGAGATATGACAAAAGTATATGAGGTTAACACAACTGTTTATACAGGTATAGTTTCCGGATATGATATTCAATCATCTAGTGCCGAAACAGCAATTAATCAGACGGGAGCCAATAATGCAATGGATAATTTGTTGAATATTCTTGTCTCAAAAGCTACGTTGAACAGGGTGGCAATGAGATTATTTGCTCAGCATATGATGTATGGAAATCCCAATGAAAATAATAAATACATTCAAGCTAGTAGTTTTAGATATGTATATGCTTCTGTACCACAGGATGTTAGAGATTTGATTGACAAATCGTCGGAAGAGATTACGTTGCGAAATTTATATCAATATCAGGAAGAATCTTATGTAAATAGTACGTATGAGAAAAATTATGTATATGGGTTATTTAACTGGTCGCATCCGTATTATAGTTATGAAACTTTAAAAAACATTATGGTCAGGCGTGTTGGTAACAGTGATATGATAGATATCTCGTTTCAGTCTGCTGATCCGGGGATAGCCTATAATACTTTAATTATTTTAACGGAAGAATTTGAAAATCAATATGCCGAATTAAGATACGGAGAAACGGACAATGTTATTAAATATTTTGAGGATGAGTTAAGCCAGGCCAGGTATAAACTTAATGCTGCGGAAGATTCTCTTACTATATACAGCCAGCAGAAGCGGGTTATTAATTATGAGGAACAATCCAAGCATGTTGCGGCGTTAAGCAGAGATTTTGAATTAACTTATGAGGCCATATTGTTAAAGCATGAAAGTGCTAAAACGCAAATAGAAATGCTGGGAGATAGAATTAATGAGTATGAAACAAGAGCAAAACACAGTGCGGATTTTCTACAGAGCACAGAAAAAATCAGCAAATTATCGGCAGAGAAAGCTAATTTAGATATTTTTGGGGGAAAAGCTCCGGAAGATAAAGCCAAATTACAGCGTTTAACAGAACTGTTGGATGCCGAAGAAAAAAAATTAATGGAGTTCTCTAAGAATTTTGGTGCTGCTCAGTATACGAGTGAAGGTATTTCAAATCTCTCTTTTATAGAGCAATGGTTGCAGGCTAAAATCGAGTATGCAAAATCTACGGCTGAATTGGGTGTTATGAATCAGCGCAAGAACGAACTTGATGACAAGTATACTTTTTATTCTCCCGTTGGAACGACTATTAAAAGAAAAGAACGTGAGATTTCGTTCACCGAAAGTTCTTATATTACAATTCTTAACGGTTTGGCAAATGCAAAATTAAGGAAAAAGAATTTGCAACTTACCGGAGCCTCGTTACAAGTTATTAATCCACCAATCTTTCCTTTGATTTCTAAACCGACAAAACGTAAATTTTATGTTGCCGGATCTTTTGTCGGATCTTTTGCTTTTATCTTGGGTATCTTTTTATTAATAGAGCTTCTTGATAGAACTCTTAGAGATAAACGTAGGGCGGAGTCTGTTATCGGATTGAAAGTTATAGGAGCGACCCCTTTGCCATCACGATTTAAATATAGAATATATAATAAGCAATGTGAAGAAATGGCTGATAAGTATCTGGCCAATTCGTTGTTAAATTTTGATCGAGTAAACAGGAAGCTGATTGTTAATATATTGAGTGTTAATGAGAATGGGGAAAAAGAAAAATTGGCACAGCGATTATATACTCATTGGCTGCAATCCGAATTAAATGTAAAACTGGCGATCTGCGGAGAAGATTTCTTTGTGGAATCAAAGGAATATATGTTTGCCAAAGATGTTTCGGATATTATAGATATCGAAGATATCGATATTATTATAACGGTACTTCCCGCCCTTAATAAGGCGGCTGTTCCTCAGTCTATTATCTCTGGAGCTTCTGTTAATTTACTCATCGCAAATGCACATAGTGTATGGCAGGAAGCGGATCAGCTCCTTGTGGATAATTTTATTTCCAGAGCATGTGGAATTCCTGTAAAACTATGTCTTGTAATGGCGAGCAGACTTTCTGTAGAAGCCTTTACCGGCTTACTTCCTCCCTATACATTCATACGGAAGTTCGTTTACAAGATATTGCAATTAGGTATTACATCTAAGTAATATGGCTGATATAATTAACTATGGAATATGATAAGGGCATTATTAATAATAGATTAAATCATCCGAATCTGTTTTGGGGTTGTTTGCTTAATATAAAAACTTATATTCGGGCAATATTAGCCATTGGCTTACTTGCCATAGGGTATACAACAGTGCATTACGGATATATGCAGGGGCTGGCACTTGGGCTTTTGCCTATTGGGTTTTATATCGTATTAATTGGTTTGCAAAAGCCGAAGTCTACGTTCTATGCTTTTTTTGTTCTGAATTATTTTTTAATGGGAATCGGCAGGTATTCCATGGGAAGTGATTTCCCTTTTGGTACCCTAATAGATGCTACAATTGTTTATATATTCCTCGTGCTTTTAGTGCAAAGTATTCTAACTAAAAACTATTTCCAATGGGAGAATATCAATAATATTTTCACATATCTATCGTTTGCATGGCTATTGTATTGTATGTCGGAGCTTTTTAATCCGTTGTGTCTCTCGGCGGAGGCATGGTCCTCTTCTATAAGGGGTATTGCTTTTTATATGTTTGCTGTAGCGTGTGTTGCCCCTGTTGTTATCCATAAGTTTAAGGATCTAAAGACCTTAATGTTTATCTGGTCTCTGTTAACCGTAATAGCGGTGTGTAAAGCTTTGATACAGAAATTTATAGGTTTCGATTTTGCAGAATCATATTGGCTGTTTGTTTTGGGCGGACAACTCACTCATATAATAGGATATGGTGTCAGATACTTCTCATTTTTTACGGATGCAGCTAATTTTGGTGCCGGTATGGCTATGTCTATGACCGTCTTTTCTATTTATGCGATTTTTGTAAAGGGGAAATTACGAGTTTGGTGTGTAATTGTGGCGTTATTGGCTTTTTATGGAATGGTTCTGTCGGGAACCAGAGCAGCTTTAGCTATTCCGTTTGTGGGGTATGTTTTATTGGTGTTATTATCTAAAAAAGCAAAATTAATTTTATCAGTTAGTATCATCATATTACTAAGTTTTTCTTTTCTTAAATATACACATATAGGTGAGAGTAATGCATTGATAAGAAGGATGAGAAGTGCGCTGGATGCCAATGATCCCTCTATGGTTGTGCGGTATCAAAATCAGGCTAAATTCAAGACGTATATGGTTGATAAACCGTTCGGTGTTGGTTTGGGATTAGCCGGGGTAAAAGCTAAAAGATATACTCCCGATTCTTATGTGGCTTCTATTCCTACAGACTCGTGGTATGTCATGTTATGGATTGAAACGGGAATCGTAGGGCTGCTTCTTAACTTGTTGGTGATGTTTTCCGTTATCGGATACGGATGTTACCAAGTATTATTCAGAATCAGAAGCAATCTATTAAAAGGAATTAATATTGCTTTAATAGCAGGCACTACCGGCATGATGACAGCCTCTTATGTCAATGAAATTCTTGGTCAGTTTCCCAACGGTATCATCATTTACACCTCGATGGCCATGATTGTGATGAGCTCTAAATTTGATAAAGAATTAAGCGACACAGAGAGTCATGAGCAACCATAAATTAATCTCAATTATTTCCGTTAATTATAACGGGTTACAGGATACGTTGGATATGATTGAGTCCGTGATTGCCAATGTATCTGCTCTTTATGAGATTATTGTAGTTGATAATGCCTCCAGAGTGGATGAAACGGTTGCCATTCGGGAGAAATATCCGCAGGTTGTAACCATAAGGAGTGAAGAGAATCTTGGATTTGCCGGAGGAAACAATCTTGGAATAAAAGCGGCAAAAGGGGAGTATCTGTTTTTTCTGAACAATGATACGGTTGTAAAAGATGATTCATTACAGTATCTTGTAAACAGATTGGAGTCTTCTCCTAAAATAGGGGCAGTCTCTCCTAAAATAAAATTTGCGTGGGAGCCTTATAATATTCAATTTGCCGGGTATACAAGATTATCGGGAATCACATTGCGGAACTCCTTAATAGGGTTTATGTCTCCCGATATCGCAGTGTATAATCATCCTGGCATAACCCCATATATTCATGGAGCGGCCTTTATGATAAAGCGGGAAGTTGTGCCAAAGGCAGGATTGATGCCGGAACTGTTCTTTTTATATTATGAAGAGCTGGACTGGAGCGAGCGAATTGCCCAAGTCGGATATGAATTGTGGTATGAGCCGCAAGCTACGGTTTATCATAAAGAGAGTCAATCTACCGGTGTCCAGAGTCCTCTCAAGGTTTTTTATATGACCCGAAACCGATTGATTTATGCCGTAAGGAACAGAAAAGGGATGATAAGAAACTTAAGTATTGTTTATCAGTTATCGGTAGCTGTTACAAAGCAAAATTTCGTATATTTGTTGGGTGGAAAATTTTCATTGATACAGGCATCTCTCAAAGGAGTAAAAGTTTTTTTTAATACATATAATAAATGGTAATACTGGGCATTATAGATACAATTCTTTTTATTGTAGTAGGAATATCCGTACTATATTTATTTGTCTACGCATTTTATTCACTAAAAGGGTGGAAAACTAAATATCCTCATTCTGAGGTATTACGCCGGTTTGCCATTCTTATTCCGGCTTATAAAGAAGATGGTATTATTGAGAAAACAATTCGATCGTTATTGCTGCAGGATTATCCGCGTGATTTGTACCATATTGTGGTTATTTCGGATCAAATGAGTGAAGAGGTTAACAACCGCTTAAGGATGTTGCCTATTACTTTGTTAACTCCGGTATTTGCAAAAAGTTCCAAGGCAAATTCTCTTAATTTTGCTATGGATTACCTTGTAGACGAATCTAAGAATAAGAGTCTGAAATATGATATTGTAACCATTCTGGATTCCGATAATATAGTGGAATCGGATTACTTAACAGATATATCGGATGCTTTTAATCAGGAAATTAAAGCGGTACAGGCGCATAGGGTAGCAAAGAACAGAGATACCCAGACGGCAATTCTGGATGCTGTAAGTGAAGAGATTAATAACTCCATTTTTAGAAAAGGACATGTAAATATGGGCGTTTCGTCTGCGTTGATAGGCTCCGGAATGGCATTTGATTTTAACTGGTTTGTACAAAACAGTAAGAATGCAACAACGGCGGGAGAGGATAAAGAGCTGGAAGTAATGTTGCTGAAACAAGGAATTTATATAGATTACCTGAACGATACATTGGTCTATGATGAAAAAGTATCCCAATCGGCTGTATTTTATAATCAGAGAAGAAGATGGCTTGCGGCGCAGTTTGGTGTTTTAGGTTCTTCTATCAAAGAACTTCCGGAGGCAATCCGTACCGGGAATCTGGATTATTGTGATAAATTATTCCTATGGATGTTGCTTCCGCGGATTGTACTGGTAATGTTACTTTGCCTAATGTCTATAGCTCCTGTATTTATAGATTGGACATGGGCGATCAAGTGGTGGGTATTATTACTGGTACTTTTGTTTGCTCTGGCATTTGCTATCCCGGATTATTTGGTTGATAAGCAATTTAAGAAATCAATCTCCCATATTCCGCTGCTTGGATTTATGATGATACTCAATTTGTTCAGACTTAGAGGAGTGAATAAAAATTTCATACATACCCAAAAAAGTGTATCATGAGAATAGCCATAGAAGCGCAACGGATTTTTAGAATTAACAAGCACGGGATGGATTTTGTCATTCTGGAGGCGTTAAAACAATTGCAAAAACTAGATACGGTAAACGAATATTTTGTTTTTGTAAGCGGAGGAGAAGATA
>JAVWIB010000060.1:0-17398 GCA_036639755.1 Bacteroidales bacterium | reverse complement strand
TTGCCGGTAGGAACCCGGTAAAACTTATCAAAAATACGTTTGGTATCCTGCGGAGAGATTCCCAATCCTTTGTCGGAGATAAGAATGTGATTTTTAGTTACCTCGATGGCTATATCAGCCTCTGCCCCGGAATATTTAATGGCGTTGTCAATCAGGTTATTCAGGATGTTTGTAAAATGAAACCGATCAAGTTGCAGAATCAGATTATCTGGAACAACCGAGAGATGAAATTGTAGCTGTTTGTTGGGGGCTTCTCTGTATTGCAGGGTGTAATTCTGGATAAGTTCTTGCAGAATTTCTTTGATGCGGCACCCTGATAATGTAAGGGTAAACTCTTCCTGTTCTTTTTGGGAGATAGAGAGAATTCGTTCCACCATATTGGTGAGGGCGTTTAATTGTTGCCGGGTAACTGACAGGTATTGCTGCCGTTTCTCAGGGTCTTCTCCGGCCGAGAAATTGAGCAGAGCCTCGTTGGCGGCGGAAGCTACGGCAATAGGTGTTTTTAGCTCGTGGGTAATGTTGCGAGTGAAGTCCGATTTTATCTCTTCCAATGTTTTCTGCCGGAATAGTGTATGGAGCAGGTAATAGAATGAAAACGCTAATACGGTTAGAATGAGTATGGAGGAGAGAATAATCCAGAGCATTTCCGTCAGAAGCTGTGTGTTAGGGTTTTCTATCTCCAATAGGTAAAATAACTTACCTTCTCTAGCGTATGGTGTTCTGAATTGAAGGGAGGTTCTTAAGGGAACCCGACCAATAGTGTGGATGATGGAATCGTGCGAAATATCCAGCAGAGAGAGTTTGTGGAGCAGGTTGATATCTTGCTGCTGCAAATTCCGTGTAAGAAGGGTGTCATATCTGATAATCAGATGTTTATCGGGATATAAATTAGCGGTTTTTTTTATATTTATAACATTGTTTTGTTTATTGACCTGAATGGCATAGGTAAATTTAGAATTAGATTCTCCGATTTTTGGTTGGGCATAGGTAATACTGTCGGTATTGGTAATGGTAATTTTGGAGGGCATTCCTCCTAGACCGCTAATCTGAGTGGAGACAAATGACGGAGATTGTTCCCTTCCCGATAACTCTTCAAAAGCACTCCGTTCCATGGCTGCATGTATTTTCTGCCGGAATTCTTTGTATCGGGAATCGTACATGCGGGTAAGCCAGAAGATTTGTAATCCGGCAAGAATCAGCAGAATGCATGTTATGGTTGTAGATGTTATTTTAAACCAGCGTTTGTTCATAGGGGTTTTTTACATTTACAAAATTACTGATTCATTTGGATTTTTAGCAGGTATCGTGAGTTTTTAACACTATTTAACATTTCTTAATAGTTCAATAACATTTGTCTGTGTTAAATCTGTTTTTCTTTGCACTATAAATTTTAATAATGATTTTGATTATGTTTAGAAAATGTGTTTATATCATTGCATTTGCAGGCGTTGTTATGTGCGCCGCAAATGATGTGTTTGCCCAGAAAAAGCAATCGCAAGAGATGCTGGGAAACGCTTATCTGGAATGCCAGTATGCATATAGCTATGCGCAGGATACGTTGCATTTAGATACACGGAAAGAGGATAGAATGTTGTTGCTGATTGGCAAAGCAGCCTCTAAGTTTTACAGTTATACAACGGCAATGGCCGATTCTGCCCAAAAGGCAGACTTTGCAAAAAATCTCAGCCATGATCAGATTCTGGCAAATAGGAGCAAATACAGTGGGGGGGTGAGCGAACTAATTTATAAAAACAATGAAAGTTTATTTACAATTGATAAATTGGTGAAAGATTATTTTAGAGTGGATGAACCGCTTCCCGATTTTGGATGGGTGGTGGCGGACGATGATACAATAAATATTCTGGGGTATCCATCTCGTAAGGCTACTTGCCGGTTTCGCGGACGCTCTTATATTGCATGGTTTACCACAGCTATTGCGATAAGTAACGGCCCGTGGAAATTTTCCGGACTTCCCGGTCTTATTATGAAAATTCAGGATACAGCCAATCATTACAATTGGGAAATTGTAGGAATTAAAAATGTAACGGATTCTGCTATTGCTTTGGAAAACAGGCAGTACATCCAAACCACCCGCGAAAAATTCTCAAAAATGACGAAACGGTTTAAGGAGGATCCTTTTGCTTATATGGAATCTGTTGGAATTAAAGTTACCGTAACCGGTCCTTCCGGCAAACCAATGAGTTCTTCCGAGTTAAAAAAAACAAAAGTAACAGTGGCATTAGGTGATTCCGTTACCAGTATCGGTGATTTAAAGGGGGGATATGACCCTATTGAACGGTAGTTACTGTATGGGCAGTTTGAAAAAATATTTTGGTCGGATGGTTGTACGATTGGGTATCTTGTTGTGTATTTTGTTGTGCAATGCGGTGCTGGCGTATGGTGGGGTGATGCATGTAGGGATGATGCAGAGTGCTGTGGCTCAGCAAAAGGTTGTGCAGAGGGCAATCGTACATCAGGATGATTGTATTACCGGGAGGGTGACACAAGCACAGACCGGAGAGCCGCTGGTGAGGGTAACGGTGATGCTCAACAGTCCTGCCGGAAAATTGTTGAGATATACGATTACATCCGGTAACGGGAGTTTTAAAATGGAACTGGAGGGGAAGACGAAAATTGTACCCGGTTGTGAACTTGTTTTTTCCTGTATGGGATATGCTCAGGTGCGGGAGCGGGTGGAAAATGTTCATATAAGGCAATGGAATATAACAATGGAGCCGGCCGCCATACAGATTAAAGAGGTGGTGGTACGTGCTCCCAAGGTGCAGATGAAGGGTGATACCATCAGCTATAATGTGCAAAGCTTTGCCAATGCGCAGGATAAAACCATTGGGGATGTCCTTAGGAGGATTCCGGGGGTTGATGTGAGTAAAGAGGGGCAGATAAAATACAACGGAGAGGCAATTAATAAATTATATATAGAGGGGGTAGATTTGCTGGAGGGGCGTTATGGCTTGGCTACCAATAATATAAATCAGAAGGATGTGACAAAGGTAGAGCTGTTGGAAAATCATCAACCTGTAAAGGCTCTTAAAGATGCGGCTTATTCCGATAAGACAGCAATCAATATTAAATTAAAGGAGGGGGCTAAAGCAAAGTGGTTGGGACAGATTCTGGTACAAGGGGGAGCTGGTGCGAATCATATTTCCATGGAGCATCCCGATAGTAAAAGAGTAGAAACCAACAACAGGACGGAGTCTGGCGGTAATTTGCCGGAAACAACTGGAAAATTTCTCTGGAACTCCCGTTTGTTTGCCATGAGTATGGGGGCTAAAGTGCAAAGTATGACCACGCTCAAAACAAATAATATAGGTGAAAATCTTATCGGGGAAGGAAAATCATTTACGGTTGATGCTCTTTCTTCCGAAGGATTCCCCGATTATTTCCTCCCCCGGTATATAAACGTTTCTCCTGCAGCTACTCCAAATCTGGAAGAGCAACGTACATCGTTTAATAGAAGTATCTTGTTTAATAGCAGTAATTTATGGAAATTAGGAGGCGATTATACAATGAGAGGGGAGGTCTCTTATGCTTATAATCGGACGAAAAGTGCAAACAGTTCCTTAACCGATTACTTTTTTGAGAACGGAAAGCAGATAGCCTATGAATCAGCAATCTCGGCCGGGGATGAACATGGTGTACAGGTAACAATCAATTTATCGGCCAATACGGAACGCTATTTCCTAAAAAATACACTAAAAACCAACCTGAACTGGTCTGATATGAATACATCTCTACGTTGGAACTACGAAAATATTGTGAACTCCGCAAATGATAATGGGGGAGAGAATGGGTATCGGAATGATGTTGAGTCTGGAAGTGGAACTGGGAGCGGAAGTGTGAGCGGAAGCGGAAGCGGAAGCAGAAGTGGGAGTGGGAGTGGGAGTGGGAGTGGGAGTGGGAGTGGGAGTGGGAGTGGGAGTGCCTCCTCCTTAAAAGAGCTCCGGCAATTGGCCCGTATTCCCTCTTTTAATTTATCCAATGATTTGCAATTTGTGAAAAAATTGAATAAAGCAACACTTACTGCCGTGTCTGTGAATAAATTGATGGCAGAGCCGTCGCAATTGCAGGTCTTCCCTTATTTTGAAAAAGTATACACTTCTGCCTTCTTTACCAATGAATATATGTCTCTCTCCCACAGTATTGGATGTTGGAATCTTACATCTACTGCCGGGGTATCGGCACTGTTGCGGCAAATGCAGCGGGAGGATGATAGGTTGGATCATGCGTTTAATTCTATAAATGCATACGCAAGGTTGAGGGCGGTTTATGAAAGCAAAAGAGTTAGAATTACATTGGATGTGCCATTGAACTATGATGGATATTGGTATAAAGAGCTTTCCGGGAATTTGGCAGATTCCGGTAATTCTCAAAAAGGATTTTTATTTCTATCTCCCAAAGGTGCACTCCGGTGGCGGGTAACTTCAAGATTATCGGTAAACCTAAGTGGGAAGATGGAGAGGACTCCTGTGCCGGCAGACTCCTTTTTTGCCGGATCCATCCTGCGTAATTACCGCTCTGTGCAGAATGGAACTATATTCTATGCCCATGATAATGAATATAGCGTCTATCTTGGTGTTGCGTATAAGAATCCTCCGGATCTTTTTTATGCATCGGTTTCGGTATCCGGAAATTTTACTCAGAAGGGGACGATTGCGCAACAAACTTTTTCCGGTGATTATATGATTCATTCGCAGTTATTGGAGAAAAATAATGTTGGAATATGGATTGTGAACGGAGAAATAAGCAAAGGAATCGATTTTATAAAGGGGAAGATAGCGGTAACGGCAAATTACTGTGTGTATAATATGCAATCTGTTGTAAATAATATATTTACGCCTTATATATTGCGGCAGGCAGATGTAAAAATAGCTATTTCGTCCAATTTTGCCCGGTGGGGAAGTTTAGACTACAATCTGTACTACGGGCGAAATAGTTTGATAAAAGAAGAATCTGATGATGGCGGGAACAATAACAAAGAAGCCGGTAATAAGCAATCGACTACCAATATGATCAAGCAAACTCTTTCAATGAACTTCACTCCGTTTAAATGGCTTACTATTAATCTGAATGGGGAACATTACTACAACCAGATTACGGCAGAACAATCGCAACATCTTTATTGGATTGATGTCACTCTTACTGTTAAGGTTCTTGAACATCTGGAGTTAAATGCGTCGGTAACCAATCTGCTAAACCGTCAAACCTATTCGTATACAATTTATAGCGGACTGAGTTCTGTCTCACGCCAATATACCATCCGGCCCCGCAACCTTCTTGCCGGAATTTACTGGACGTTTTAGGCCCATTAAAAGTTCTCTTGTTGATACAACCTTGTAATTTTAAATAAAAATAATACTTACTCCCAATACGGTAAAAATGGAGGCTTCCGCTATGCAGAGGATGTAGGCAATTTTTTTATTCCCGATAATAAAACGGCTCAGTTTACCGGCGCAGAAAGCTACACCGGAGAAGATGATAAAGGCTTGTGCCATAAAGATGGCACCCAATGTGAGAAATTGAATGGAAGAGTTTCCCTCATGCACCGTTATAAACTGGGGAAACAAGGCCAGAAAAAATAAAATGACTTTTGGATTCAGTACATTCATAATAACTCCCCGTTTGTAATATTGCATGCAGTTGGAGGTGTGATTGCCGGAGCCGGATTGTGGATTGCCGGAGCCGGAGGAGCAGGTTAGTTCGGGGCTATTTTCGTTTATAGCGGTTGCGTTGTTCCTATTTTCGCCAAGTTGGAACGATGCCTTATCACGTGCCAGAAATGATTTTATTCCTAGGTAAATAAGGTAGGATGCTCCACAGAACTTTACAATAGTAAACAAAGTTGGCGAACTGGTAATGATGGGGGAGAGGCCAAAAGCTACAATGGAGGTGTGAAAAATAATACCGGTGCATAGGCCTGCAGCAAAAACAACGCCGGTTCTTGCTCCCCGCATGATGCTTTGCGTGGTCACCAATAGTATATCGGGACCGGGAAGCAGTGTAAGCAAAACTGCCGCAACTATAAAACCGCTGATATTCATTAGGAAAGGCCGGATTTAATACTTATCAAAATATCTCTGAATCTCTGTGTGATTTTTGGTGTGGGTAAGGGATAACATGAGCAATATTCTGGATTTCTGAGGATTGAGATATTGAGATGCTATGAGTTGGTGGGGACCTTCGTAAATGTCCGGCTCTGTAATGGTGGGGCCTTGCGGAACCCTGGAAGACCGGACAACCACGATCCCCTCTCTGCGGGCCTTGTCTAATGCCGGCATTACGTTTTTATGAATATTTCCGTTTCCTACTCCCGCATAAATAATCCCTTTATAGCCGTTTTGGATCATTGTCTCAATGATATCGGGATCAATATTTGAATGACCGTATATGATTCCTACTTTTGGGAGGGAGCTAAGTCCCGATATATCAAAGGAAAGTGCCTGCTCTGGATTGCCTATGTGGGAAATCGGGCTATTGTCCGTCTTATTGTAATAGCACACCTTTCCGTTATTTATATACCCTTCGGGCCCTTTGTTTGGTGCCTGAAAAGCCTCTACATTTATGGTGTGGGTTTTAAGTACATCTTCTGCCGGATACAAAGAGCCGTTCATGGCTACCAGTACCCCTTTCCCCGCCGATTCCGGAGCCGATGCAGCAACAATCGCATTGTAAAGATTCAGAGGGCCGTCGGCGCTCATTGCAGTGGAGGGACGCATTGCCCCAACCAGTATCACCGGTTTGGTTCCTTTGGTGGTGAGGCTCAAGAAAAAGGCACTCTCTTCCATGGTGTCTGTGCCGTGGGTAATAACAATTCCATCGGTCTGGTTATCGTCCATGAACTGATTAATCCTTTTGGCTAGGCTGAGCATGACCTGATCGGTCATGTGCTCAGAACCTATATTCACCAGCTGTTCCCCGGTAACATTTGCAATATCATTTACTTGCGGTACTGCATCCAGTAAACTGCCGATGGCAATTTTACCCGGTTCATAGCTGCTCTTTATGGCAGAACTTCCAACTCCGGCAATTGTTCCGCCGGTTGCAATGATTTTAATATTGGGTTTGTGTTGAGGTGACGTTTGTGGGGTGGATGTTATGGAGACATCTGCAGCCGTCGCATTCTGTCTTGGTAACAGGGTGGCTCCTAAGATTAGGAAAAAAACAATCCGGAAGATATTCATTTGTTTCATACTCGTATTTTTGTAGGATGCTTATGGTATCTGTGATCATAGGTTATTGAAACTTGTACAATTACGCTGTCTTACAGCTTCATAGCATAAAACAGCGGCAGAAACGGAGACATTGAGCGAATCAAGTTCTCCAAGCATCGGAATCTTTATCCTGGCATTGGATACCTTGCGCCAGAAATCGGAAAGTCCCTCTGCCTCGCTCCCCATTACAATGGCGCACGGCTGCACCATATCGGTATCGTAGTACCATCGGGAATCTTGCAGTTGTGCCGTCAATATCGTTATTTTGTTTGCCGATAACCAGTTGTATGCCTCTTCGTTTGTGCAGGTTGCTACCTGTTTGGTGAAAATTCCTCCCAAGCTGGCTCTAATCAGATTGGGGTTATACAGATCGGTAAGCGGATCGCAAACCAGAACGGCATCCACCCCGCAGGCATCTGCAGTCCGAAGCAATGCTCCCAGATTTCCCGGTTTCTCCACACTCTCAATCACAAGGATGAGTGGATTACGGCCGGATGTTGTGCCGGAAGGAGCTTGTTTATTATTGTGAGAAAGCTCCCCATTATTGACAGAGTTTGCGGCATGATTTGCAGAGTGCCCGGCATGATCGTTGGGCAGTACAATATCCGCCAGAGCCAGTCTTTTCTCCCGCACAACGGCTACAACCCCTTCGGTTCCCTCCCGATATGCAATCTTGCTGTAAACATCTTTGGTAACGGTGTAGAGATAGGGCGGCTTTGCAGAACAAGCACGAGCAGATTCATTGCATTTTGCAAGAAGCTCCTCCATGTCTTCTTCCGGAATGACCTGCGTATTAAAAAATAAACTCTCTACGGAATATCCGGCTCGTATGCAATTAAAAAGCTCGCGGAGCCCCTCTACAACAAAGAGCTCCTGCGTGCGTCTGGCTTTTGATTTTTCCAAAAGAGTTGCCACCTCTTTAATCCTTTCATTCCTTGCGGAGGTAATTTCAATCATCTGAAATATTATTTCGTACAGGCAAAATGCTTGTGCGGTACAATCTATTTGTAGCTCTCCGGCCTCATCTGAGGAAAGAACAAGACATCCTGAATGGTGGTTTTGCCTGTCATAAACATAGTAAGACGGTCTATTCCAATCCCCATACCCGATGTAGGAGGCATGCCAAACTCAAGGGCACGCACAAAATCCATATCAATGAACATAGCCTCATCGTCCCCTTTATCTTTTAATTTTAATTGATCCTGAAAACGCTCCAATTGATCAATCGGATCATTCAACTCGCTATATGCATTTGCAAGCTCTTTGCCGCAAACAAACAGTTCAAAACGCTCCGTAAGATTTGGGTTGGTTCTGTGCCGTTTGGTAAGAGGTGAGGTTGCAACCGGATAATCGGTAATAAAAGTTGGCTGGATAAGATGTTTCTCGCAATATTCGCCAAAGATAGCATCAATCAATTTCCCAACGCCAAAAGAAGGATCTACCGATACATGAAGCTTTTTGCAAACTTCAAGCAGTTGTACTTCATCCATTCCCGTAACATCCACCCCTGCATATTCCTGAATAGCCTCCAACATAGGAAGACGTTTGAATGTTCCCCCAAAATCTATTTCGGTTCCGTTTATGGTAACTTTGGTTGTTCCGTTTACCGCATTGGCAACTTTCGCAAGCATCTGCTCTACAAAGCACATCATCCAATTATAATCTTTGTATGCAACGTAAATCTCCATAACCGTAAACTCCGGATTATGAGTTCTGTCCATTCCTTCGTTGCGGAAATCCTTGGCAAACTCATAAACGCCGGTATATCCCCCAACAATCAGTCTTTTTAAATATAACTCATTTGCAATACGTAGATAAAGCGGCATATCCAATGTGTTGTGATGCGTGATAAACGGCCTTGCGGTAGCTCCCCCCGGAATGGGTTGCAGAATAGGAGTTTCAACCTCCAGATAACCTTTATCATCAAAAAAACGACGCATGGTAGAGATAATTTTCGCTCTCTTTACAAAGGTATCTCTTACCTTCGGATTTACAATTAAATCTACATAACGTTGTCTGTATCTTAATTCTACATCGGAGAATGCATCAAAGACCTCTCCGTCTTTCTCTTTTACGATAGGAAGCACACGCAATGACTTGCTTAGTACGGTAAGCTCTTTGGCGTGAATGGATTTTTGACCGGTTTGGGTAATAAAGGCATACCCTTTAATGCCAATAATATCTCCAATATCCAACATTTTTTTAAATACCGTGTTGTAAAGGGTTTTATCTTCGCCCGGACAAATCTCATCGCGTTTTATATAAATCTGCACTCTTCCATGTTCATCCATTAATTCAATAAATGCGGCAGCCCCCATAATACGGCGACTCATTATTCTACCGGCAATAGAAATGTCCTGATAATTACCCTCCTCAGGATTGAATTTCTCAGCAATATCCTTGGTAGTAACGTTAATTTCGTACATTGCTGCGGGATACGGTTCAATACCTAGTTCTCTCATCTGAACAAGCGCGTTCCTTCTGTTCTGCTCCTGCTCGTTTAAATTCAATTCCATGTTATCTGTTTTTTGTATTTAAATACTTGTTAGTAACGTGCAAAGGTAATATATTTTTTTCTATCTTTGCCAAGATATGGAAATAAATAACGTAGATAGAAAATGGATTGTAAGGGAGCCGGGAAATCCGGCGGCGGTGCGCCAATTATCTCAGGAATTGGGGGTAGATCTTGTACTTGCCAACTTACTGGTGCAAAGGGGAATCAAAACATTTAACACAGCAAGAGATTTTTTTCGCCCCGATCTTTCTATGTTGCATGATCCTTTTCTGATGACCGATATGGATTGTGCCGTAGACAGACTCTACAAGGCGATTCTGAATAAAGAAAACATACTTATCTACGGAGATTACGATGTAGACGGTACGACGGCGGTATCGCTTATGTATTCGTTTGTCAGGTCTCTCACCGATAAAATAGATTATTATATCCCCGATAGATATGACGAGGGGTACGGGATCTCCTATAAAGGGATTGACTGGGCGGCTGATGGGAAATTTTCGCTCATTATCGCACTGGATTGCGGTATTAAGGCGGTGGAGAAGGTGATGTATGCAAAGGAGAAGGGGATTGACTTTATTATCTGTGATCATCATCTTCCCGATGATCAGCTTCCCGGTGCCGTGGCTACTTTAGATCCCAAACGGGCCGATTGCAATTATCCGTTTGATGATTTATCGGGATGCGGAGTTGGGTTTAAATTGGTGCAGGGATATGCTCAGAAATTTGGGATTCCGTTTGAACAGATTGCCTCTTTGCTGGATTTGGTGGTGGTGAGTATTGCTGCCGATCTGGTTTTGGTAACCGGTGAAAACAGGGTGTTGGCCCATTTCGGATTAAAGCAGATTAATGAAGCTCCGCGCAAAGGGCTTCTTTCGATGATAAAATTATCGGGATTGGATAAACATAAAATTACCATTGATGATATTGTGTTTAAAATAGGGCCCCGGATTAATGCGGCAGGGAGAATGGAGAGCGGAAAAACCTCTGTGGATTTGCTGACTTCCGGAAATGAGGAGGATGCTACCAAGCTTGGAGCTACCATTAATGTGCACAATAATGACAGGAAAAATATAGACCGGGAGATTACTTACGAGGCGATTAATATGGTAAAGGCAGCTCCCGATTTTGAGAAACGTAAATCGACTATTGTTTATAACTCTCAGTGGCACAAGGGGGTTGTTGGTATTGTAGCGAGCAGGCTGGTGGAGGCGTATTACAGACCTACCATTGTGCTTACCAGATCGAACGGATTTGTAACCGGTTCTGCCAGAAGTATTCCGGGTTTTGATTTGTATGAGGCAATAGAGGCTTGCGCAGATCTTCTGGAAAATTTCGGAGGACATATGTATGCGGCAGGGCTCACTCTTAAGGAGGAGAATCTGGAAAAATTCTCGGCCAAATTTGAGAGCATTGTGGTTTCCAAAATTACCAAAGAAATTCTTACCCCTATTGTAAATATAGATTCGTTTTTGGATTTTAAGCAGATTACCCCTAAATTTTTTAGGATATTAAAGCAATTCCAGCCGTTTGGTCCGGGTAATCTTTCTCCTGTATTTATTACCGAGAATGTGTATGACAACGGGAACGGACGCAAGGTGGGGAGTGATAACGGCCATCTTAAACTGGAACTTATTCAGGAGGATGAACCGTACCGTCATATTTCCGCTATTGCATTTAATAAATCGGAGCATTTTTCTCATATGCAAGCCGGAAATCCGGTGGATATTTGTTACTCCATAGCCGAGAATTATTACAGGGGAATAGCAAATATTCAGCTCAGGGTTAAAGATATACGCAATAGGGAAGATCTGTTTTAGAACAATTTTATCCGGCAAGAAACTCTGTGATGGTGCGAATGACGGTTACCGGGGTTGTTTGTGTATCTATGTTGCAGATGTATCGGGAACAATCTTTATAAGCACTTTCTCTGTCAATCATAAGGTTGGTGATTAATGCATCCAGTTCCGTTTGTGATTTACCTGCTACCAACGGGCGTTTTGAATTGTTTTTAAGCAACCGTTTCATGAGAAGTTCTTTTGGACAATTCAGGTAGATACAGAGCGTTTTTTCTTTTATCAGGGCTGCACACCCCGAATTGGTAACAGTACCGCCTCCCAAAGCAATTACTAGGCCGTTTTTATTAAAAAAAGCAGACTCTTCGTTTGTATTTAAATGATTTTCATTCTCCGTAATGATTTGCTCAAGGGCAAGATACTCCTGTTCCCGAAAACCGGATTCACCTCTCTTTTCAAATATTTCAGTAACCGTAATACCTGATTTATTTTCTAAATAGGAATCCAGATCAATAAACTTATAGCCCATATCTCTTGCCAGATTCTTTCCTATGGTGCTTTTGCCTGCTCCCATAAAACCGCATAAGGAGATAATCATCATAGTATTTAATTTTTATTAAAACAAAGTAGGAGAATCATCATGATCCGGAGTAAAAACAGCCGTGCTACCCGGCGTAAATCCCGACTCTTTTTTACCGGATCTATTTTCCGGTAAAAGTTCTTTATTTTTTTCATACCCATTGCTCCCAACTTCGGATTTGTGTCCTTTTCCTGTTTGGAGTTCTGTCCCGGAATTGTGTTCTTCTCCCGTTTCCGGCCCTGCTTCTGAATCGTTTCCTCCACCATTTTCTCTCTCCGATTCCGCACTCTCTTTTTGGATTGGTTCAATGAATTTTATTTCGTGAACCTCATAGGTGGTTACCCGCTTTCCTTTGGCTTTGTAGCCTTTTTTACCAATAAATTCTTCTACATCAATCGTTTCAGGCTCTCTTTTTTCGTGCTTTCCTCCAAATTGTACAAGTGCCTGCGGATATGGATCTTCCGATGTGGCAACCAGATAGGAGCCTTGGGTATCCGATATGAAAAGACTCGTTACATTGTCGCACGGTTCAAAGGAGAATCGTTTCAGATAATAGCACTTCTGCTCGGAGTCGTAGTAGATTGCACTGTATGTTTTATTGGTATCCAGCTTTTCTATTTTAAGAATTTCACCTTGGTAGCGATTGCTTAAATCGTAATTTGTGGTGTAATACGTACCGTCTTTGCAAATAACCAGAATATGTTCGCCGTTGTGGAATTCTCCAAGGAAAACACCACGTGAATCCTCATTCAGCCGGTTAATATCGTTATCAAACCAGATTGGTTTCCCCCCAATGGTAGAAACACCTTTGGATTTTAATTGTACTTTGTGTAACGGATTTTTAGAGAGAATATTGCCCATAGAGCCTCTCCCTTTTACAGCAATGGATGCAAAATCAAAATCAAAGATAAATTTCTTTAATTTGGGACGCGGCTTAAGAAATATTTTTAGTACTTCCGCTTCTCCGTTGGGATTGGCCGAGAACCAGATAACCTGGGAATCGGGCTTGCCTTGGGTAACATCGTATTCTTTATCACGGGTAACGCCTGCTATGGCAAAGCGTTTTACATAGGTGACTCCCGAACTCCCCTCCAGGTTGGGTTTGCCGTCGCGGTAGACGATATTGTAAATGATCCGTTCGTCATTTTTAATAAATACGCCCGCATGAATGATATTCTTCCCGATAAATGCTTTATCGGTGATTTTGGTTACAATGTATTTTCCGTTTTTAAGGAATACAATAATATCGTCTATGTCTGAGCATTCGCAGATGTATTCGGCATCTTCGTCCTTTCTGAGGTCCATTCCCACAAAGCCTTCCTCGCGATTAATGTATAGTTTTGCATTGGCTACCACCACTTTGGCGGCCTGAATGGTTTCAAAATTTTCAATCTCGGTAAGGCGGGGATATTTTTCTCCGTATTTTTCTTTTAGCCGGAGGAAGTAGGCAATAGTGTAATCGGTAAGGGCGTTGAGGTTGCGTTTTACAACTTCCATTTCAGCTTCCAGTCTGGAAACTCTTTCTTCTACCTCTTTTACGTCAAATTTGGAAATTTTTCTGACAGGTTTTTCTACCAGTCTGAGGATATCGTCCATGATAATGGGGCGATGTACGAGAGATTGGTATTCCAGCATGGTTTTATGTACCTGAGCAAGCTGTTCTTCCCAGCTTTTTGCTTCGTATTCCAGAATGCGGTATACTTTGTTTTCAAAGAATATTTTTTCCAGAGAGAAGTAGTGCCAATCGTTCTCCAGCTCTTCCAGTCTTATTTCCAGCTCTCTTTTTAGCAACTCTTTTGTATAGTCCGTATTGTATTTAAGGATTTGGTCTACTCCAATAAAATGGGGCTGCTTATCCATAATTACGCAGGAGTTGGGAGATATGGAGACCTCACAATCGGTAAATGCGTAAAGGGCATCTATGGTTTTATCGGGAGAGATGTCGTTATGCAGAGTGATAACAATTTCTGCGTTCTGGGCGGTGTTGTCATCTACTTTTTTTATCTTTATTTTCCCCTTTTCATTGGCTTTGAGGATACTGTCTATGATGGTGGAGGTGGTCTTTCCAAAAGGAATTTCTGTAATAACCAGTGTCTTTTTATCGAGTTTGGAGATTCTGGCCCTTACTTTTACAACACCCCCTCTCAGGCCCCGGTTGTATTTGGAACAATCTATGAGCCCTCCCGTTGCAAAATCGGGGAGTAAAAGAAAACTTTCCCCTTTTAAGTGGGCAATGGCGGCATCTATAATTTCGTTAAAATTATGCGGGAGAATTTTGGAGGCCAGACCTACTGCAATTCCCTCCACTCCCTGCGTCAGAAGCAGCGGGAATTTAATGGGGAGATTTACCGGCTCTTGATTTCGGCCGTCGTAAGAGTTCATCCATTCGGTGGTCTTTGGATTAAAGACTACGTCGTTGGCAAATTTGCTCAGTCGGGCTTCAATGTACCGAGGAGCTGCAGCACTGTCTCCGGTAAGGGTGTTGCCCCAGTTTCCCTGACAATCGATAAGCAAATCCTTTTGTCCCAATTGTACCAGTGCATCCCCTATAGAGGCATCTCCGTGGGGGTGATATTGCATGGTTTGTCCTATAATGTTGGCAACCTTGTTGTAACGACCGTCATCTATCTTCTTCATGGCGTGCAGAATACGCCTTTGTACGGGCTTTAACCCATCTGTAATATGAGGCACGGCACGTTCCAGAATAACGTAAGAGGCATAATCCAGAAACCAGTCTTTGTACATTCCGGTAAGTTTATATTTATTCTCTCCGTCCTGTATAAGTTTTTCGTATTTGCCGGCACTTTCTCCGGAATCATCGTCATCCGTAATAATTGGATCGGCTGTCTGTTGATTTTCTTGGTTATTGATAAATTCTTCCTGATTTTGCTCGTTATCCGGATCTAAGGTGTTTGCCATTTTTCACTCCTGTATTTAAGTTTACAAAGATAAAAAAAAATGCGATTATAAGAGATTGTTTCATTATAAAATCAAAACGGTCTCTACGTGGGAATATTCTGTAACAAAAAAAGTAAAAAAAAGCCAACCTGCAATGCCTTGATTTTGAAGAATACCAAAGGATACTTTCGTATGATGGATTTGATCAAAAGTAGAAAGGCGGCAGTTTGGCGTTGTCTCTTGTTATTGCTGAAGATGCTCGGATTATGACTGTAGATAGCCGAACCGTTTTAGTTCTTTTTTATTCTCTCTCCAGTCTGCATTCACTTTTACAAACATTTTAAGATAGACTTTTTTCTCAAAGAATTTTTCCATGTCTATGCGGGCTTGTGTGCCTACACGTTTAAGAGCCAATCCTTTGGGGCCTATAATAATGCCCTTTTGGGAGTCGCGGATAACATGAATGATAGCTTCTATGTTGTAAATATCTTCTTTTTCCTCAAAAGATTCAATAACAACTTCTGTGCAGTATGGAATTTCTTTGTTGTAATTAAGGAGGATTTTTTCCCGGATAATTTCAGAGGCAAAGAAGCGCATGCTTTTATCGGTAAAGACATCTCTGTCATACCATGCGTGCTGCTGCGGCAATATTTTTACAATTCCGCTAAGAAGTGTGTCTATGTTAAATTTATTGAGTGCGGAGATAGGAAGGATACTGGCTTTTGGAACAATTTCGTGCCATCTTTCCACAAGCTCGCCAACTTTTTCCTGTGTTGCTTCGTCAATTTTGTTAACGGCAATAATGATAGGGCATTCTATTTTATTGAGCTTGTCTATGTATTCCTGATTCTTGTCTATTTTCTCAACGACATCGGTAACGTAAAGGATAATATCTGCATCGCCAATGGCGGTTTCTACAAAATCCATCATGCTCTCCTGTAATTGATAACACGGCTTAAGGATGCCGGGTGTATCGGAGAAGACTATCTGATAATCTGCTCCGTTTACAATTCCCATAATCCTGTGCCTTGTCGTTTGTGCCTTAGCGGTTACAATGGAGAGTTTCTCCCCCACCAAGGCATTCATAAGGGTCGATTTGCCCACATTCGGATTCCCGATAATATTGACAAATCCCGCCTTGTTTATCTGATCAATTTCTTTTTCCATAATCAAATTCTTTTACTTGTTCACAAAGTGTTTGAGCCACTTTATTCGAAGCTGCCCATCTTAAGCATCGCAACCTCCTGGTCTGTTAAAAACCTCCACTGACCTCTTCTTAAGTTCTTTTTAGTCAGCCCTGCGAAATAGACTCTGTCAAGTTTTTTGATTTTATAATCGAAATGTTCAAAGATACGTCTTACAATTCTGTTTCTTCCTGAGTGGATTTCTACCCCTATCTGTGTTTTATCTTCATCTATGTAAGAAAGAGCATCTGCCTGTATAAAACCGTCTTCCAGTTGTACTCCGTCTAAAAGAGCCTGAAAATCGGTTGACTTAAAGTTTTTATCAAGAAATACATGATAGATTTTCTTTTTCTCAAAAGATGGGTGGGTAAGTTTGTCGGCAAGATCTCCGTCGTTGGTTAGCAGGAGAACGCCGGTAGTCGCTTTATCCAATCTTCCTACGGGATAGACACGTTCTGCGCATTTTCCCTCAATAAGGTTAAGAACTGTTTTATCGGCATGCGGATCGCTCATTGTGGTGACAAAATCTTTTGGCTTGTTCATTACAATGTAAACTTTATCCTCGCCTTTTATTCTCTCGTCGTTGAATTTTACAACGTCGTTCTGAAATACTCTTGTTCCCAATTCTGTAATAATAACACCATTCACCGATACCAAACCGGCTGTAATATAATCGTCGGCTTCTCTTCTTGAGCAGATGCCCGAATTGGCAATGAATTTATTCAGTCTTACCCCATCTTCGCCTGCACTTTTCGGCTGACGCGGTTTTGGTGTGTAAGCCTGTGCGCATGGACGTGTGTCTTCGCTGTTCTCCGCAGGTTTGTCATCTCTATCAAAACTGCGAGCGGGTTTCTCTGCCCCATCCCCTTTGTCCTCAAATCTTCTTGGCGCACGAGCAGGTCTGTCGCTTCTGTCAAAACTGCGAGCGGGTCTGTCGCCTCTGTCAAAGCTGCGAGCGGGTCTGTCGCTTCTTTCTCCTCTGTCTGAGAATGTTCTGGGAGCACGTGCAGGTCTCTCTGCTCCGTCCCCTTTGTCCTCAAATCTTCTTGGCGCACGAGCAGGTCTGTCGCTTCTATCAAAACTGCGTGCAGGTCTGTCGCCTCTGTCAAAACTGCGTGCAGGTCTGTCGCTTCTGTCAAAACTGCGAGCGGGTCTGTCGCTTCTTTCTCCTCTGTCTGAGAATGTTCTGGGAGCAC
>JAVWIB010000059.1:0-17543 GCA_036639755.1 Bacteroidales bacterium | reverse complement strand
CTCTCTTGCGGTCATACAATTATCGCCCAGAAATACATAAACCAGCCCAAGGCACACGCCTCCCTCCTTGCACAATACATACAAGATATTCTGAAAGAAAATAACCTTACCATTGAGGATTGCGCAGCAGTAGCCGTAAGCGAAGGTCCCGGCTCCTATACCGGATTACGGGTTGGCGTATCATGTGCCAAAGGACTCTGCTATGGTGCCAAAAAGCCACTTATAGCGGTAAGCACCCCCGCCATTCTTACCCAGCTGGCCATTGATCAATTTCTACAACCGGACCATCACACACAAGGGGCAAACACAAACAATCCCGCACAAGCGGTAAGCAATCCCACACAGCAGCCTGCCGTCCCAACCCTTATTGTCCCCATGATTGATGCCAGAAGAATGGAAGTTTACACAGCAACCTTTAATGCAGACGGAGAACAACTCTCTAAAACGGAAGCTCTGGTTCTAAACGAAACCAGCTTTGCAGAAGAACTAAGGAAGGGCAAAGTGCTATTCATTGGAAACGGTGCCTTAAAATTTCAGCCGCTGGTAGCACAGAATCCCAATGCCCTGTTTGCAGAACAACATCCTCAGGCATGCGGCATGCGTATTTACGCAGCAACAGCCCTCAAAAATAAAAAATTTGAAGACTGTGCATATTTTGAACCGTTCTATCTTAAAGAATTTATCGCCGGAAAGCCAAAGAAACTTTTATAAAAACCGGTATATCCAACTTCCGACAACGTTTTATTTTACCACTTTGGCAATTTCCGCATCTAATTTTGCTTTATCAAATACATTTTTTGCCGTAACCACACCGTTTCTGTCAAACACAAACAACGCCGGAACAGCAGAAATATTATAAGTAGTAACAGCAGGGGAAACCGCTCCCAATCCGTCACATACGCTTATCCATGGAGTATTCTGCTCTTTAACAGAGGTAGCCCATGCTGTTTTATCATTATCTACGCACACTTGGTAAATCTCAAAACCTTTCTCTTTATATTTAGCATATAGCTCGGAAAGATCCTGGTTATAAAGTTTCTGCTTTACATCCTGTGTACTCCAGAACATAAGGATAAACGGTCTGCCTAACAAAGAAGCAAGTTCCTGTTTCTTAGAATTTACATCCGGTAAAGAAATATTAGGAAAAGCCGATTCACCCGCCTGAGCCAGTTTATCAGACATAGCCATGGCATTTTCCATCTTTGCAATCTCAGACTGAAGAGCATTTACATAAATAGACTTCGGATAAACTCTCATAAGGGAATCATGCACTCTCTTCATAAATAATCCGTCCTTCGCATCTGCAAATACCGGAAGATTTTCCGTAAACTGCTGATACAATAACGTCACATTGGTAAGTGAATAAGGATGAGTCATAATACTCTTAATAGCCCCCTGTTTATGCTTCACATATAACTTTCCCAGATCGTAACGCAAGGTTTGCGCCTTCCCGGCATCATTGGCATGAACCGCCTCCACCAATGCGGTAGACAACGAGTCGAATCTGCTGATAGCCTTTAACAAATTAGCGTCTATTTCTCCAAGAAGAACAGATTCGTCAGATCCTGCTATAGACAATCCATTTCCTAGTGTATCTACAGAGATCTTTACTTTATCGCCCGGCTGAAGAATAAGAGAAGCCAGTTTTTTTCTATTATACGATAAATAATAGAAATTAGGAGATAAATCCTCCATCTTTACCTTTACACTCGCCTTGCCCGATTCGTTTGTTTTAATTGTATCAATCACTTTAATCTGGTTTACAGCAAGTTTTGATAAAATAAGCTCCTTGGAAGTACCGCCGGGAATGGTAATATCAACAACCGCACTATCTTTTGGCCCACAAGCAACAGCCGATAGCACAATCAGCCCCAGCACAATAGTTTTTCTCATATTTTTCATTTATAAATTACAAGGTTATAATTTGGAAAATTCACAGGCAATCTTATCTGCAATCTCCTTAAACTCTTCTTTAGAAAAACTCAGTTTCGGTTTTCTAAAATCCAGATCCCCCTCACTCTCAAGCGGAACCAGATGAATATGAGCATGAGGCACCTCCATGCCCAGCACTGCAACACCAACCCTTTTGGAAGGGATAGCAGCATCCACCGCCTTTGCCACCTTCTGAGCAAATGTCCACAAGCCTGCATACACCCCCGGATCAAGATTAAAAATATAATCCACCTCAAGCTTAGGAATTACCAGCGTATGTCCTTTTGCCAGCGGATTAATATCCAAAAAGGCATAATAATCATCATTCTCCGCAACTTTATACGAAGGAATCTCGCCGCATACTATTTTTGTAAAGATAGAAGCCATCATGCGTTTTCCTATTAGATTGAAATATTCAGAATCTCAAACTTAATAATTCCGTTTGGAACATTCACCTCAACCACGTCCCCTTTTCTCTTTCCAATAAGAGCCTTTCCAATAGGAGTTGCCGCAGCCAATTTACCCTCTCTGATATTTGCCTCGCTTTCTCCAACCAGAGTGTACTCCATAACGGTATTATTTGCCAGATTCTTTATCTTAACTTTATTGAGCATCTGCACATGTTCCGTATTAATCTTGGACTCATCAATAATACGTGCATTTGCAACAACCTCCTGTATCTGCGAAATCTTCAGCTCAAGCAATCCCTGAGCCTCCCTGGCTGCATCATACTCCGCATTTTCGGACAAATCCCCTTTATCTCTGGCTTCCGCTATTGCTTTTGAAATAGCAGGTCTCTCAACAGACACCATGTGCGCCAATTCAGCTTTAATTCTATCTAATCCTTCAGCTGTTAAATAATGTATTTTTGACATAACATAAAAAATTAAAAAGAATCCCGATAATTCAGGACCCTTTGATGCAAAGATAATATAATATTATTTGAAAATCAAAAATCCTGGTATTTTGGTTTAAGTATTTCAGAAAAAAGGATAATATCCTTCGGATGTAATTTTAACCTCCCTCTGAAATCCCGTCCCGACGATTTTTGAACCATATTTTCATTTCTAGACCCTATCTCCTCATTCTCAATCACATCCACCGCAGCATCTATCATCTCCTCAAACGCAGTAGGTTCCTCAATACTCTTATTATAAAACGCCGTAGTATTCTCAATACTATCCATTTCGTTATTATATATCACCTGTTCCGCCATAGGAACAGACCTCTGTTCCACTACCGCCACAGGAACCTCCTTTATCAGAGCAGTCGGCTCCGCCTCACTCCGCTCCACAGGCCTTTCTCTCAAAAAAGAAAACATATCATCATCCTCTTCTTCCTCTTGCACAGCCGCAGCCGACTTCACAGAACCACGCACCTCACTTTTAAACCCAAATAATTCCTCAAACGGATTATTAAACACACCTCCCTCCGCATCGGTTGCATCAGACACCCCCATCTCCCCCGCAACATCGGCTACTCCGGTATCATCACTCTCCTCTCCCCCTCTGGCTCCTTTGGCAGCACGCTCTTTCCGCTGTTTCTCCTTACCGGAATAAACCGCAGCAATAATTGCAGCAATCGTAGCAATAATACTAATCCAACCCGAATCAAGTTTGTACATAAAAGAATGATTTACTGCAAATATAAACTTTTTAATAACTTAATACAAAATCTATCCTAGAACTTACGTTTTTTTTACAGTTTTTATTGTTGAGATAAGCCTATACCTAAATGGTTTTTACGAAAGTAGAAGAAAAAATTCTAGTTTCAATCTATTTATAAAATATTCCGATGCATTGTATATTTACCGCAACCGTTTTACAATTTTATCTTTCAGTAGATTATAAGCAAACTCTTTATCTTTAAGTAACTGCGAGCGGAGCATTTCCAGAGAAGGGAACTTTTGCTCATTGCGAATCTTATCTACAAACTCTATTTTAATATCCAGACCGTAAATATCCTCTTCAAAATCAAGGATATGGGTCTCAATGGTCCGTTCTTTATTCTCACCAACGGTAGGACGGGTTCCTATATTACAAATCCCTATGTAAACTTGATCCAACACCTGCGCAAATACAGAGTATACGCCGTCTGCAGGGATAATTTTAAGGGGATCATACAACTCCATATTGGCTGTCGGAAAACCAATTGTCCGGCCCACTTTTTCTCCCGATACCACAACACCCCGCAAACCGTAACGATAACCCAGAAGATCACAAGCTCCGGCAACATCTCCTGCCTGAAGTAATTTGCGGATTTTAGTGGAGCTTATAATATGGTCATTCTGCACAAATTCCTCCACCCGTACAATCTTTATTCCCACTTTCTGCGCCAGAGAAATCATCTCCTGCTGTGATACATAATCATGTCCAAACCTATGGTCATACCCTATGATAAGGGTTGAGACATCGTATTTATCATGTAATTGCACCAGAAACCGCTCGGTAGATAAGTTACTAAACTCTTTATTAAAAGGGATGGTGATGAATTTATTCACCCCCACCCCTTTTATAAGATCTTTCTTCTCCTCCGGCGAATTTAACAGCCTTAAATTATAAGCCTGTTGTTGCAAAACGCTCCGCGGATGGGGCCAGAATGAAATTACGGCACTCTTTTTTCCCTCCTGCCGTGCAAGGGCACACAACAAAGAGAGAACCTTTTTATGTCCTTTATGAACTCCGTCAAAAAAACCTGTTGCAGCTACAACCATTCCTTCTATTTTACAACCACTTAATCAATTCAAAATCTTGTCTGTGTGCCATTAGGGCATTCTTTGCATACAATCTGCATACCACCTGATAAGCACCTGTCCTGTCGGGAGTTATCTTGCATACATACGTTGCAATCCCGTCTGCAAAATCTTGTAGTTGATACGCAAATATCTCTTTTACACACAAGCGGCCTTTCTTATTATTCTCAGCCAGAACAATCTCAAGACCAAGATCGTTCGGATCAATTTCTCCCACATACAATTTTATCTCGGCCATATATTCCGTTCCAAGCAACAAAGCTCCGGTTGCATTATTGAGCTTGGAGGCCGATATAAACTTAACCAACGGCCACTCCCTGCGCATCTTCTTTTTCCATAGAGCAAGTTCCCTGGCCATCCCAAAATCATTGGCAACAATCTTATTATACCGCTCTGCCAGAGGTAGATAATATTGCCTTATATAATCTTCCATCATACGGTTGGTTGTAAAATTGCAGGCCACCTCGGCAACACAGTTTTTAATGGTATCAATCCATACCGGAGAGATTCCCCGTTTATCCTTATCATAAAACTTAGGAGCAATATCCGTTTCCAGAATATTATAAATGGTAGCGGCATCCAGTTCATCCTGAAAATCTTGATTATCATACGTTCTCTCCATCTGCAACGCCCATCCGGCCCTCTCTTTATACCCCTCAACCCACCATCCGTCCAATACGGAAAAATGCATAACGCCATTCATAACAGCCTTCTCTCCACTGGTTCCCGATGCCTCCAACGGCCGTGTAGGGGTGTTCATCCAAATATCCACCCCCTGCACAAGATATTTGGCAAGCGTAATATCATAATTAGGGATAAACACAATCTTCCCGATAAACTGAGGCATTTTAGAGATCTCCACAATATGTTTAATCAGATCCTGTCCCGCCTTATCTGCAGGATGCGCCTTGCCGGCAAACAGAAACTGTACCGGTCTGGCCGGGGCATTTACAATCTGATCCAGACGCTCCAGATCTCTAAAGAGTAGATGAGCCCGTTTGTAGGTAGCAAAACGCCTTGCAAAACCAATGGTAAGAACATCATCCCTGAGGGTCTTTTTAATTTTAACAATATGATGCGGAGCATAATGATTGGTAGCAGACGGATTGGATAACACCTCTTTTACCCTCTCTATGAGCCTGGATTTTAACTTTGTTCTGGTATTCCAGATGGTCTCATCGCTCACACTCCTTATCCCTCCAAAACAGTTCTTATCATAATGATGGGAGGCAAACGCCTGACCAAATACTTCTGCATGAATCTCTTTCCATTCGGGAGCCGTCCATGTAGGATAGTGTACTCCGTTGGTTACATACCCAACATGCAACTCCTCCGGCTATCTTCCGGAGGAGTTGCATGTTGGGTATGTAACCAACATGCAACTCCTCCGGAAGATAGCCGGGCCATAAACCGGCCAGTACTTCCTGACTTACTTTGCCATGCAGCCAGCTTACCCCGTTTACCTCCTGCGACAGATTGGCTGCCAGGTTGCTCATAGAGAATTTCTCTCCAAAATTATACGGATCAATCTTACCAAGGGCCATCAATTGCGCCCAGTCTATCTTAATTCTATCGGGATAATGAGCAATGTATTTTCTCATCAGATCTTCCGAGAAAGCATCATGTCCTGCCGGAACCGGAGTATGCGTAGTATACAAAGAGGAACTTCTTACCACCTCAACAGCCTCCGTAAAAGAGAGATGATCATTCTGCACATATTCCCTCAAACGCTCCAACCCTATAAATGCGGCATGCCCCTCGTTGCAATGATATACCTCCGAGTAAACGCCCAGTGCCCTTAAAGCCCTTATTCCACCAATACCTAATAAAAGTTCTTGTTTTAATCTGTTTTCCCAGTCTCCCCCATACAACTGATGAGTAACACTCCTATCCTCCGGCAGATTTTCATCTATATCACTATCAAGTAGATATAAATCAATACGTCCCACCTCTACTTTCCATAGCCGAGCATATATGTTTCTTCCGGGAAAGGCCACCGAAATCTTTACCCAGTTGTTCTGATTGTCCATAACAGGAATGGCAGGGGTTTTGGTAAAATCCTGCGGTTCATACGAAGCCACCTGATCTCCCTGGGCAGAAAGTTGCTGGGTAAAATAGCCGTATTTATAAAGGAAGCCCATGGCGGTTAAATTCACATTCATATCGCTGGCCTCTTTCAGATAATCACCTGCAAGAATCCCCAGACCTCCCGAATAAATCTTAAGGGAGGTATCCAAACCATATTCCATACAGAAATAGGAAATTTTTGGAGGGGACTGTTTCCCCTTTACCTCCATATATTTCTTAAAATTGGCATACACCGTATCTAGTTTGGCAATAAACGACTCATCGGCAACCAGTTCCTTGTATTTCTTAAGGCCTATCATATCCAACATGGCAATGGGATTTCCGTTTGCCACCTCCCACAATTCCAAATCGGCAGACTTAAACAAATCAATAGCCTCCTGATTCCAGCACCACCACAGATTTTTTGATAATACATCCAGCGGTTTGAGCCTCTGGGGCAAGCTCTTGTTTATTAACAAACTTCTCCATTCCGGAGTGTTTACTTTATAATTCTGAAAAGAATGTTCCTGCTCCTCTCTATATTCAGGGAATGCGCCGTTTCTCATCACTACTTTCTCCAATGATTTTGTATATGCCTGAGCATAGTATTTAATATTATTCACCCAAAGAGCTATTTTAGAAACATCTCTTGCGTTGGCGGCATAGTCTGTCCGCTGGCTGGCATGAAGCCTAGAAATCTCCATAATTTTGGCAATCACTCCATCTACAACCATGTTATAGTTGGAATCATTCCTCTCCAGAATCTCAATTGCGGGATGCGCCTGTTTATAATAATCTCTCACCCATAATCCAAACCCGGCAAGCGATGTTGTAACGGTAGGAACCCGAAAGGCCAGACTCTCCAACGGAGTGTATCCCCACGGTTCATAATAAGATGGGAATACTGTTAAATCAAGCCCCACCAGCAAATGATAATAGGTTGTATTAAATATACCGTCATTCCCGTTTAGATAAGAGGGAACATATACCACACTTATATCCTGCTCGGCAGCATTAAATCCATAATCTTTTATCCTGTTCAGGATAGCATCAGACTCAGGATCACTCATGGAGTGGGTGGTATTGGTTGTATAACCGGTAAATGATGGGTCTGCCGATAATTTAGCCGATAATTCTTTATCGGGACCTTTATTGCCTGCCGGAATCATAAGGAAAGCAACTATTTTGCGGCCGCTATAGCCGGCAGCGTTCATATGCCCCAATGCATCAATAAATACATCAATTCCTTTGTTTTTATATTCATACCGGCCGCTTATTCCAACCAGAACGGTATCTTTGGGATACTCCACGCCATGCATGACCCCTGCAATGTGCAACATTTTGGATCTGGCCTGTTCTCTAAAAGAATCGTATTGTTCATCCTTTGGGGTAATACTGTTCTCAAACCCGTTGGGGGTAATCAAGTCAACCTCTTTTTTAATAAACTGCACACACTCTCCGGCCGTAATATTACTCACGGTTGTAAAAATATCGGCATGAAACGCCGCCGTTTTTTCTAGGGAATGTTTGGCCATCACCCCAAACTGCCTTGCTTTTTCATCTCCGTCATAGGTGGAAAGAGAATCATAAAGCGGTACATTATTGCATGCCAGACATCTCCCCACAACAGTGGCATGAGTGGTAAAAACGGTAGCAACGGATAAGTTCATCTGTCTCAGATAAAGCACCCCGGCCCCTGTCATCCATTCATGAAACTGCGCCACAACTTTATTATGCGGCTGCAGATTGTATTTTACAAAACTCTCTATAACCCTTCCGCAGGCATAACCAAACAAGGCGGATTCTACATAATCCCACTGCCCGCTAATGGAATCCAGCTTGAATGTTTCCCAGAAACTTGCAAATATTTCGTCTTTCTTCTCTATAAAATTGGTAAAATCCACAAGAATTACAATTGGATGGCTCGGAACATTCCATCTTCCTATACGCACCCTCAGCCCCTCGTTGGCGGCCTCTCTTTTCCAGCTCCCAAACAAAACATGATCCTCATCAAACTCCGGGTTCTGCTCGGTATCCATCCATACATCGGGACCTATCAAAATATGTTTTTTACCATATTCTGCACTAAGATTCAGTGCTTTGGTTGCTATTACGGTATGAATTCCCCCAACTTTATTACACACTTCCCAACTGACTTCAAATAAATAATCGGGATTGTTAATTGTATCTGTACCCATATATTTTTAACTCTTAGAACTGTTATATCAATCAATATTGTATTTATACCCTCGCAAAAATAGAAACTATTTTTTATTTACCCTTATAAGAAAATCGCTCAGCACATTCATGTAATTAATAAATGCCTCATAAGGTGTATCATACGGGTTAAAATATTTATGAACGGCTCCGTCTGAGAAAATTTTGGTACACATATAGTAAAAATGATCACTTTCCTGCAATTTTCTAAAATCGGCAATAAGGGAGGCATCTTTACTTGCCATTACCTGCTTTTCTACCGAATAGAGTTTCTGAAACGCCTCGTTCTGCAACTCATTTCCAATCCATGCACTGGTGTCTCTCTCCTCATCTGCCCACGAGATTGCAAACGGGACATGCAGGGGTGCCACGGGCTGATGCAATGTCGCCACCTGAGAAGGTGTACGGAATTTTAGCGGAGTATTTGCCAACACAGCACCCGGTAATGCCCTCATAAACTCAAAGATACCGGTTGAACGGTTCTGATGCTCGCCAAACGTTTCATAATCCATAAACAGATTAATAATATCTCCGTTCTGCGCACTCTCTGCCAGCCATCCCGCATATTTTTCACTGGTAACAGGCCAACCCGGATTACTCCTGTCCGAAAATCGGAACGCAATATCATCGCTCAGATTAAAATTCTTAAGCAGCAGTTTTAGCCTTGGATTAATAGCATTTGTATATAAATAATTGGGGCTTTTCCAACCTAAAATATGTTTGGCTCCCTCCGTAAGCATAACATTATAACCCATCTTAGCAACCATCTCCCCTATTTTATCGGAATAAATAAGTTCCGTATTCCTAAATGCGGTAGGTTGTACCCCAAGATGTTTTTTAATGGAAGCGGCATGCTCTTTTACCTGCGGCACAAATTCCTTCTCCGATATTAAAGAGGCCAAACTATGCGCATAAGTCTCTGCCAGAAACTCCACACATTTTGTTTTGGCCAGCTCCTTAAAACTCTCCAACACATCGGGGGCATATTGAGCAAACTGATCCAATGCAGCTCCCGATATTGAATAGCAAACTCTAAACTCCCCTTTATACTTTTTAATAAGCTCCAGCATAAGGGCATTCATAGGGAGATAGCACCTTTGTGCAACCCGTCTTAAAATGGTTTTGTTGGCAAACTCATCAAAATAATGAGAATCATTCCCAATATCAAAGAAACGGTATAATCTCAATCTGTCGGGTTGATGTACCTGAAAATAAAGGCATAATGACTTTTCCATATCTTGTTTAATTTTTTTCGGTTATTACTTGTTCTATTGCCTGCATATAAACCTCTTTCATCTTTAATGCAGCATTCTCCCATTTAAGGGCATTCACCTCCTCAATACCACACCGCACGCTCATAGCAGGCAATGCAGGATAGGTAAGCAATCCGTAAATGGCATCCGCCATAGCATCAATATCCCAGAAATCAATTTTTATGGCATATCGCAGCACCTCCGCCACTCCCGATTGTTTTGAAATAATGGTAGGGACATTGGATTTCATAGCCTCCAGCGGAGAAATACCAAAAGGCTCCGATACCGACGGCATCACATAAACATCCGAGTAAGCAAACATCTTCTTCACATCATTTCCTTTAAGGAAACCTGTAAAATGGAATTTATCTGCAATCCCCAGTTTGGCAACACGCCGAATGGAACGATTAAGCAAATCGCCGTTTCCGGCCATTACAAACCGTACATCGGAGTTCCGTTTAAGCACCTTGGCAGCAGCCTCAATAAAATATTCGGGCCCTTTCTGATAGGTTATTCTTCCTAAAAAAGTAACAATTTTCTCCGGCACACCTCTATTGGCCTCAATCTGCTGGAATTCATTAAAATCAACGGCATTATGAACGGTTACAACTTTATCGGGATGAATGCCGTATTTGTTAATAATTATATTTCGGGTAAGATTACTCACCGCAATAATTTTATCGGCCGCCATCATTCCCATCTTTTCCAGATTAAATACCTGCCGGTTTACATTTTCGCCGCTGCGGTCAAATTCCGTAGCATGTACATGAATAACCAACGGTTTCCCGGAAACCTTTTTTGCCGCTATTCCGGCAGCATAGGTAAGCCAGTCGTGGGCATGGATAACATCAAAATCATGCTCCATGGCAATGGCTCCGGCCACCATGGCATACCGCGAGACCTCATCCATAAGACTTACACCGTATTTCCCCGAAAATTTATATTTTCCTCCAAAACGGATTTTAAATTGATCGTATTCCTCAAATTTCTTTTTCTGCTCCTGCTCAAACGCCGTGGTAAACAATTGAGGATCTATATACGGAACCAGATTGGATGATATTTTAAGAAAATTTACTTTTTCCAAAAATTCATGCACCCTGTTATGCTTCTCCCATACCTCCGATACCGCCACATCACTTGCATTTACAATCTTAACGGCAGACTCATCTTCGTCTCCCGATGCAGATGGCATCACAAACAATATTTCCACATCATGTTTTGCCAACCCTTTTGTTAAACCGTAACATGCTGTTCCCAACCCACCTGCAATATGAGGAGGAAATTCCCATCCGAACATTAAAACTTTCATAGCTCTTTATTTTAGTCTGTTCAATAAATTTTTTCCCCGTATAATCTCCGCCACGCTAACCGCAGACGATATACAACCATGCGGCCTGTGCGATGGATCTCCATCATAAATCTCTGCAATAGAACCTATTCCATGTATATTAATATCCTCTTCAAAGGCATCCAGCAACGCCATGTCTTTTCGAACAACAGCCGCCCCATTTAACATAATATCCAAATCTATATATGCTCCCAGCAATGCCGGAAAAGCGCATCCGTTAAAATGAGCCAGATCCCGGCTATCCTGATCCCCCTCATACCGTCCTTTGTACAACGGATTTTTGGGAGACAGCGTTCTGATTCCCCGTTGAGTAAGCAGCTCTTTGGTAACAGCCTTAAAAACATACATTCTGGTCATATCATCCAGCGGAGAATAGGCAAGGGCACAAGCCAGCAACTGGTTCGGCCGCATAAACACATTTCCACCGTTTTCATCTACAAAATCGGCAAGATGCATCCGCTCCTCTGCCCAGAATACCAAATAAAAACTCTCTTTTATCTGAGAGATTCTCTTATCAATCTCTTTGCTATGCTTCCCTTTATCATATTTTTTATCCATCTCTGCACAAAAGCAAAGGGCATTATACCATAATGCATTCACCTCAACTTGGTATCCGGCCCGTTCGCAAATAGGTGCTCCATGCATATATGTGTTCATCCAAGTAAGAGCAACCCCCTCTTTATGAGCCCAGAGCAATCCGTTTTCGTGCAAAACAATCTCCGTCCGTTCTCCGTTTTTAAACGAGTTAATAACCTCTTTTAAAAATTTTCCGTATTTTTTCCACACTGTTTGTTCGCAAGCTCCCCACTCTATATATTGCTGTAGGGTTCTGAATAGCCACAAAGCAGTATCGGGAGCATTGGAGCCGGCAAGAAGTTGCTGAGCGTGTTGTTTTAGCAGACTATCCAGAATCTTCTCAAAGCGCTCCGCATCGCCGTCATTATAGATGGTAAGTCCCGATAATGCCACAAAAGAATGCCGCAGATTCTCATAATCCCACGAATAACCGGAACAAATACTATATTCATGATCTTGTTTTATAACAAATTGTTTGGCAGCCAGCTTAAGACAGGCATCATAGTTTCCCCTTGCATTATCCCGTTTTAGTACTTCTCTATCAAACCTCTGTTTCAGCACTCTGGATTGCACCAAAGAGGTGGAAGCCGACAAGATAATGCTCTCCCCCGTTTTAATAGGTACCTCAAAATAGCCCGGAACAAATAAATCCTCACTACAGGCAAATCCCCGTCTGGCCTCCTCTTTATAGACAATATTACGGTACCAATCGGGACATGCTACCCACTCATTCTTTTTATTGAGCTGCAGATGCAACGTTGGAAAGCCGGAGTACATGTTAAATGCAACTCCGTTATCAACTACATTGTATCTGGTATTGGCATAGGTATTGGCATAGGTAAGGGCGTGTATATTTCTGAAAGCAAGAAACGGCTTTATCCGTAATAATGTTGGAGAATGAGCCTCCAGCAATGTATATTTTATAAGTACCTCCTCGCTATCACGTACAAACATAATTACCTTGCTGAATTTCATACCTCCCACCCTGTAAGTTAGAGTAGATGCATAATCCATCTCAAAATCCACAATGTATTTATGTCCGCGAGGTTCGTAAACATCCCCGTAAGAAGCTATTCCCAAATTAAAACTTTGTCCGTGCTGTATCAGAGACTCCTGCACGGTAGAGAGAAGAATATGTTTCTCCCCAGCAAAATTTTTAATAGGAACCACCAGCAGTCCGTGATACTTTCTTGTATTACAGCCCACAATGGTAGTATTAATATATCCTCCGGCCCTGTTACTTAAGAGAATCTCCCGTTCAAGAGAGTATTCCAAATTAACAAGTTTTTCTTTATTAAACTCCAGGTATGCCATCTCTTATTTTTTTTGGTTAAAACTACGTTCAAAGTTACAATTTTTTTACACTTCTTATCACTTTGTTTGTGAATATTTTATTACTTTTTTTAATACATATCCGCTACGACACGGAATATATAATTGCAAATAATTTTCCCCATCCTGCTCCATGGTAAAATGGGAAATACCTCTATTATTCCTCTCCAATCCGTTAAATTCCGTCCAATCGGTATCCAGTACGGTTTTATATTCACCCGGCGCAACCTTAATTTTATAATGATCGTACGAGTTTGCCGGAGTAAAATTAAACACAAACAAATAACCGCTTCGCTCAAAAACAATCACCTGATCATGCTCATTTTCATACACTTTAGCCGGAGAAGCCCCTAAAATTTTCCGACTCCCGAAAAGCCTTATCATTCCTCTGTCAAAATTCAGTAGTTTTCCGTACCTTAAAAACGGATTATCACTAAGCGACCATTGCCTGCGGGCATACTCATACCCCCATCCGTTCCCTTCCCTGGGAAAATCAATCCATTCGGGGTGGCCAAACTCATTTCCCATAAAAGTAAGATATCCGTTTCCGGCCGTTGCTATGGTAAACAGCCTTATCATTTTATGCAGGGCAATCCCCCTGTCAATTAAAACATCCTGCGACTCCAGATTCATCGAGGTATACATAAGCGCATCCAGTAATCTGAAGATTATGGTTTTATCCCCAACCATAGCCTGATCATGGCACTCGGCATAACTGATTGTTTGCTCATCGGCCCGCTTATTGGTAAGTTGCCACCACATATTGCAAACATTCCATTTTTCATCGGGAAGCTCTTTAATCCATTTTATCCAGCAATCCGCCACCCCCATACTCATTCTAAAATCGAACCCGAATCCCCCCTCCGTTATGGGAGCTGCCAACCCCGGCATGCCGCTCATATCCTCGGCAATGGTAAATGCAGTAGGTTTTAACTCTTTAACAAGCATATTCGCCAACCCCAGGTAAACAAGGGCATCCACATCTTCATTTCCGTCAAAATAATCCCAGTAACCGGTAAAACATTTGTCCAACCCGTGATCCCAGTAAATCATACTGGTAATACCGTCAAAACGAAACCCATCCAGATGATACTCTTCCATCCAGTATTTGCAATTGGATAAAAGAAAATAAATCACTTCGTCTTTTCCGTAATTAAAGCACCTGGTTCCCCAAGCCGGATGTTCCCCTTTGAGACCGTCATGAAAATAAAGATCATAGGTGCCGTCAAAACGACTTAACCCCTCCACCTCATTTTTAACGGCATGTGAATGAACAATATCCATAATGACAGCTATGCCTAAAGCGTGTGCTTTATCTACTAGCTCTTTAAAATCCTCGGGAGTGCCAAAACGAGAACTCAGAGCAAAAAAGCTGGAGATTTGATACCCGAACGATCCGTAATAAGGATGCTCCTGCAAAGCCATAATCTGAAGAGTATTATAGCCCAGTTCAGCAATGCGGGGTAATACGTTTTTTGTAAAGTTCCGGAACGAGGCTACCGCCAGTTCTTCCCCCGCCATCCCTATATGCGCTTCATAAATCAGCGGATTCTCTATTTTTTTTGCAAACTTGTTTTTCCATTTGTACGGCACGGGAGAATCCCATATCTGCGCACTGAACTGCTTGGTCGTTTCATCCTGTACACATCTTATAGCATACGCAGGAATCCGCTCTCCCTCCCCCTCAGAAACCCCATTTACAGCATTCCATTGAATGTACCATTTAAAAAAATCGCCATGTTTTACCTGGCTCAGAGGTAATTTCAGTTCCCAGTTGCCATCCCCTGTATTGTGCATCTGATAATCGGGTAGTTTTTGCCATCCGTTAAAATCACCGATCACATAAATAGCACGAGCGTTGGGAGCCCATTCTCTGAACGCCCACTCTTTTCCAATTTTATGAACGCCGTAATACAGATGATTATTCACCGCATCCGTTAATCTGCCGCCGTATCCGGCTAGCTCATCCCGTTTTATGACAAGTTGTTCATAACGGGCGGTTATCTCCTTTTTATAAGGTATCAACCATGTGTCTGCATCAAAAATCATATCTCATTAATAAGTTTATCCTAAAATTAGTTCCCACATCCTGTCTGCTATTGTGCAATGTTCCATAAATAAACTCTACTCCTGCAGTCCCGTAAGTAAAAAACTTGCGGATATAGTTTACTGCAAAATAATTGGTCTTATGATACATTGTGGGATAAAGCCCTCCCGTTCCTTTTAAAAACGTCTGGGAAAACATAATGTTGGATTCCGATTTTTCGTCCCAGAGCCTTTGATACGAGAAGCAATATCCGTACCCCTTGGTAATATTATAACTTTTTCCGTCGGGAGCCACAATCATATCCAATCCCCAGCCCATATCCTGAATATGATCTACCATCCCTGCCGCATGAACAAATTGTCCGTATACATTATCTTTGGGGGTAAATTTATAGCCGGCGGCAAATAAGACGGTGCGTCCAAGCTGTTTATTTACAGATCTCTCCATATCTTTATACCGCAAAATCCGCACGGCATATCCCGCCATCAGATGTAGTTTTTTACTATCATAACCCAAGACAACAGGAATATCGGGAAACCGTTCTTTAAATTCCACCACCTGATCATTATAGGTTGCCGTAACCTCCGGCACCTCCAAGGCTACCGAAAGGCTGAAATTTTTGGGCAGGGTAAATTTGTATTTAATCTGAGGCAATCTGTTGCTGGCCATACCCGGAGGCCCCTCTCCATCTATGGTAGTGGGTGTTTCCATGTCTGTAAAAGAACTCCACCCCTGTCCTATTGTCAACCCCCGGAACTGTATGTATGCCTGCCTCAAACGCAGGCTGTTGTTATTTCCTTTAAAATCGGTCTCTATATAGGTAACAATCCGTCCGGCCTTTAGGTCTCCTATCATTTTAAAACCCAAGCGGGTATAAGCCATGGTTATTCCAAACCTGTCTTTATCGTGCCTCCCCTGCAGATCAATATCCGCATTGATAAAATCCACTCCCGCATTTCCTCCTCCGTCATAATAAGCAGTGGCCCCCACATACCCCAACACGCCAAAGACATACTTTCCCGATTTGTCCGCCATAATAAAACGGGGAAAAGCGGGATCGTGAAACAATCGGGAACTGGTTTCAAGAATAATCTGTTTCATTCTTTCCGGCAAACTGTCTTTACTGGAAAAAGATACCTGCCCCATTGCATGATGGCCGATCAATAAAAAAATAAAAAATAGAGAAGAATGTTTAAGTTTCATAGGATTGAGGATAAAATCAACTACTCTGTATTTGTCATAATTTTTGTAAAATCGTCCTGATAGCCTTTTAACTCCGTTTTACAATATTGAATAAGCTCCATGGCCCGCTTCATCTTATCGCCCATAGTAACAAGTGAGACATCAGGTGCCTCCACCTCTCCGACAATCTTCTCTAGTTCGGCTACAGCCTCTTCATAACTCATTTTAACCTCTTTTGCTTTTGCCATCTTTATTTTTCTCCGTTTTATGATATATTACACTCCCTATTGTAAACTCCGCAATACCATCCTGCATCAACAGCTCCATCCTTCCCCCCTCTTTTATATCTTGCATTGCAAACGCCCTTTTACCATCTACCACCGCCACGGCAAATCCTTTTGCCAGAATCTCCGAGGGAGTCGCCCCCTTTAGCCTCAGCCGCAACATTTCCAGCCTCCCCTCTTGTTCCCGTAGCACATTTACAGCAGCATTTTTAAGTTTATCGGCCATGCGTTCCAGCTTTAAAGTTTCCGCACTTATTTTCTGCGTTAAAGTTAAGGAAATTCTTTGGAATATGGAAGCAAGATGCATCTGTTCCTGCATAAAAATATCCAAAATAAAATCAGCCACTGCCGTTGGCGTTTTTAGCCATGTGTGTGCCACCATATCGCAGACATGATAATCATGATCATGCCCAACGCCGGTAAACACCGGAAGCGGACACTGAGCAATATTCATAGCCAGTTCATAATCATCAAAGCAGGAAAGATCCATAGAGGAGCCACCACCACGGATAAGAATAACGGCATCAAAATCATTCTCTTTCCCCATTGCAAT
>JAVWIB010000058.1:0-17618 GCA_036639755.1 Bacteroidales bacterium | reverse complement strand
AAATGAAAAATATATATTTGTTTCTGATTACTCCACTATTCATATTGTGCGTTGTATTTTTATTTATGCATACGGACGATGGTGTAAATGTGATATTACCAATAGGAACTTTTTTGTTATTTATACTAAATATGGCATTTATTATTCAAAATTATTATTTACAAGCAGCTAGGAAGAGAGTTTCATTTGGTAAAAATCCTCTTTCTAATCTTTATATGGTGTCTTCTTTAATAATCTTTGCTATATCAATATGTATTGAATTTATTAAAGATATTGATGTTAAGTGGAATGGAATTGGTTTCCCTGTTTTTATGGGTGTTTGTTTTTTCTTGGTAAGTTATATTTTGTATAATGATTATTTAATTTCTTTTAGAAGAAAAATGATTATTGTTACAGATAAGTGTAATATCAATAAAATATATTATCGTGATATTAGTGAGATTGTCGTTAATGAAAGTAAGATCATAATTAAAAAAGCAGATAACGCCGTATTAGGTATTGAAATTCAATTAAGTAGAGACGATGCTTATATGTTAACATCTTTTTTGATTATCAAAAATGTAAAAGTATCTGATAATTATTGTAATAATGTTTGACATTGATAGGTTATACTTAAAAAAGCAACTAGTTCGGATATGTGATGTATTATCTTTTAATAATAAGGAAATTCATAGTGCACCTATTGGTCTTTATACGGGTTTGGGTGGTGTAGCTCTATTTTGGTCGAATTTATATGTATTAACAAAAGATAAATATTATCAAAGAGAAGCTTCTAAGTTTATATCGCTGATTATTAGTAAGATAAATAACAAGGATGAAAGGGTTAATTATTCATTTTCGGATGGAATTGCTGGAATTGGATGGCTGATTTCTCAGATGGTTGAAGGACACATTATTGATGGATCTAACATAAATATTTTTACCAATATAGAGATTTCTTTATATAACAAAATGAATAATGATATTCATAGTAATAATTACGAATTGTTATATGGAGCTAGTGGCATAGCATTATATTTCTATAGTAAAGTTAATTCTAACGAAGAATATAAAAACTCTCTTGTAAAATTTGCCAAAGAAATTTGTATTTTATCCATTGAAGAGCGTGACGGTACAAATAAATGGCTTTCTAAAAGGCGTGTGAATGATGAATTAATGGATGTATTTGATATTTCTATGTCACATGGTTTTTCAGCTCTTGTTGTTATTTTATCAAAACTTTATAACTATGATAGAGAGTTTAGGTTTGTATATAATTCAATACTAAGAGGGATGAATTATATAATTAAGCAAAAATTGGAAGACCCCAATGTTTCGCTATATCCATCTTACTCATTGGAATCGGATGCTGGTATTAAGCATAGTCGTTTAGGGTGGTGTTATGGCGATTTAAGTATATTGAATATGCTTCAGAATACTAGGATAGTTAATGATTTAAATGATAATTATATAAGATGTGAGATTGTGAAAATATTAGAATTTACAAATAAGAGAAGAGGTTATACTATGACACAGTGTTCTGATATCACATTTTGTCATGGAGCAGTAGGAATATACTATATACTATATAAATACAGAGCAATACTGAATTATAAAATTGTAACACCAGAAACAATTGAATACTGGCATAATGTATTTTGCGATATGACGAATGATGCAATGGGCTTCCATAATTTTACAATAGATTCTAAATCCGTTAATAAATATGGAATTTTAGTTGGGTTGGCGGGAGTGGGGTTAGGATTAATTGGCATTACCTATAATTACACCAAATGGGATGAGTGTTTATTATTGTCGTAAAATATGTAAGTTTTGGTAATAAAGATTCATTAAATGTCATATAACTGAATTATAAATAAAAGGATGTATTATGTATAATTATTTTGATAAATATTTGATACGCTCTCCCTTGAATGCTCTTGATAAATTAGAGGAAGAGTTTGATGTTAATAATTTGGATTATAATTTTATACATTCAATTCCTTTTGCTTCTGTTGATTTATATGATGAATATTGTAGATATTGTAGAGGAGAGGTCACAGATGATAAAAAGAAGTCAAAATTAATAAATTCTTTGTATAAATATTTTATACGTTCTTGTATGAGATGTACTCCATTTGCCTTTTTTGCAGGAGTTGCATTGGGTAATTTATCAAATAAAACGGAACTTATTCTTAATAATGTAAAATATCATAGGGCGCATGTTAGGTTAGATATGTATTATATTCAGACACTTGTGTGTGAAATGGAGAAAGATTTAGTAATAAAGCAATGGATTAAATACTATACAAACAATAGCATATATGTTTTAGGTGATGAAATAAGGTATACAGATTATTATTATTTAAAAAATTTAAGAAAGTATCTGATTTCAAGAGTTGATAATAATTATTATATAGATTTAATAATAAAAAAAGCTAAAGATGGTGCCCAAATTGGTGACATGATTCAATTATTGACTAATGAAGGAATACCACTATATGAAGCGAATGAATTTATAGAGAGTTTGATTAGTAATCGTATTATTATTTCTGAATTTGATCCTTTAGTTACAGGTGAAGAATTTCAAGAATATATAATTAAACGATTATGTGAAATGGGTGATCATAAGTTCTTGCCATTCTTAAAAAATCTAAAAATATATCTTTCTAATTTGGGCCAAAACTACAATTTTAATACAGATGCTTATGATATCTTGATTAAAAATATATCAAAATTAACAGATGAGTATAATGATAAATTTATTATTCAGAATGACTTATTTTTATCATTTAAAAAAAACACAATTAACAAATCAATAGCTGATATGGTGTTAAAAGGTGTTACTGTCCTTAATAAGCTCTCTATTGATCATGGAGAGGCAATTTTTGATAATTTTAAAAAGGCATTTTTACGAAAATATGAGGGGCAGGAAGTCTCGTTATTGGAAGTTTTGGACAGCGATTTTGGTATAGGTTTTTCTCAATATAGTGAAACGAATTTAACTAATGACGAATCACCTCTGATAAATGATGTTATTATAAAAAAAGCTGTGACATCGTCTATTGGCATAAAATGGAGTAAGGTAAATAGGCTTTTATTAAAAAAATATAATGAATATTTAGAAAACAGATTAACACAAATTCAAATAGTAGATGAAGATTTAATAGATTATCCCAATAATTGGTCTGATTTGCCATCTACGTTTTCAGTAATGGCTAAGATACATAATATAAACAAAGAAACCACCGTTTTTATTGACAAAGTTATTGGCCCTAGTGCGGTTAATTTAATTGGGCGTTTTGCTCACGGAGATAAAAATATTGAAGAATTCATCCATGAAATTATTACAAAAGAAGAGAGCTTATTAGATAGTGATTATATTGAAGCTGAAATTGTTCATTTACCTGAAAGTAGGGTTGGCAATATTATTATAAGGCCAATTTTTAGAAACTATGAAATACCATATATGACCCGATCTATTTTAGCAGAAGAATATCAAATCAGATTAAATGATATATATGTTGTAGTAAAAAATAATAAAGTACTTCTTAAATCGAGAAAACTTAATAAATTCGTTCTACCTCGACTTGGATGTGCTCATAATTTTAGAGATAACTCAATTCCCATATATAGATTTTTATCATTTATACAATATCAAGGGATTAAGAATTCAATGTTTCTGGACTGGGGTATTGTTGCTAAAGAGTTAGAATATTTGCCAAGAGTTTCATATAAAAATATTGTGCTATCATTAGCAACATGGAAAATTCATAAAAAAGAAATAGAAGATATTCTTGTGATGAATAATAATACTAAGGATATATTGGAGCAGTTTAATTTACTAAAATATAAACGTGGAATTCCTGATAATATTATTTTTTCTGAAGGTGATAATGATATATTTATTGATACAAATAATATACGAAGTGTCCAACTATTACTCTCTTTAATGAAAAGAAGAGACGAATCTATTATTAAAGAGTTTATTTTTGGTAACTATAAAGATTCCATTGTAAAAGATATGGCTAATAATAATTATGCAAATGAAATAATTTTTTCATTTTATAAAGAATAAAAAATGGATTTAAAAAGACAATATATACCAGGAGAGAATTGGCTGTATTTTAAAGTTTATTGTGGACCAAAATTTTCAGATCGAATTTTGGCGTGTGACATTTTACCGTTTTCAGTTAAACTAATAAATGAAAATGTAATTGATAAATGGTTTTTTATTAGATATTTTGATACGGATTATCATTTGAGATTAAGATTTCATATTATAAACAGTAATAATCTAATGTATGTTATCAGTGAATTTAATAAACTTATAAAGGAATATATTAAAGTAAAATTTATATGGAATATTTCTATTGAGACGTACAATAGGGAATTAGAAAGATATGGTGAAAATGCAATGGAGGCTGCAGAGTCTGTTTTTTTTTATGATAGCCAATTTATATCTCAATTATATCCTTTTTTTAAAGGCATTGACGGAGAAGAGCTTAGGTGGCTAATAGCATTACGATCTATTAATGATATTTTAGATTTGTTTTATTATACTATTAATGACAAATATAATTTGATGCTACAGATGAAGAATGCTTTTGAGCATGAATTTAACGTTGGTCACGATTTAGAAATTCATATTCAAAGAAAGTATCGTTTAAGTAAGGATAAAATAGATTTTTTTTTAACGAGTATTTCTATAAATATTCAATTGATTGATAATATTTTTTTTGAAAAAAATCGGAATCTAAAAAAAGAAGTTGATTATCTAATTTCTCTACAAAAGAAATTAGGATTAAGCGTTACTCTCAATGATTATTTATGGAGTATTATTCATATGATGAATAATAGAGTTTTTAGAACCCAACAACGTATTCATGAGCTTATTATATACTCATTTTTGCTATTTTTTTATAAATCACTATTAGCTAAAACAAATAATAATGAGCAGAAATAATTCCTATATATTAAAATTTATATGAGATTATAGTGAGTGTAATTTATATGGGATACTTTAGCTGTTTAAAATTATTCTGGATGAATTTATTGACTTTGTTTGTTGGCTGCAGTAATATTTTCAATAACAAAGTAAGTGAAGAAGTCAATAAGATACAAAAGAATGATAGTGGATAAATTAAGTTCCTAGGTTACGTAGAGGCACAAAAAAGCCCTCCGGAGTATTCCGGAGGGTGGCAAAATTTTGGAGCGGAAAACGAGATTCGAACTCGCGACCCTCAGCTTGGGAAGCTGATGCTCTACCAACTGAGCTATTTCCGCATTGGCGTGACAAAATTAAGAAAGATTTTAATAAATACAAATAAAAAAATGCAGATAGTATATGAATTTAAATCTGTTTATAGCCCGCAGGATAGGGAGTAAGAGGGATGCCAGGGGAAATCCGAGCCGTTTGAGCAATAAAATAGCAACGGTATCGGTAGCCATAAGCATTCTGGTGATGATTGTTTCAATTGCCGTTTTGGGGGGATTCAGCAAAGAAATAAGGGAGAAGGCCGGTGGGTTTAGCGGTGATATGACTTTGTCCACCCCGGGAGTAGATATTACCAATGACCAGTATCCGGTATCGGGCGATCTTTCGTTCCTTTCTAAAATTGACTCACTCCCTTTTGTAAAAAGTATTCAGGCGGTTTCTTACCGCTCCGGATTGCTTAAGACCAAGGCGCAGATACAAGGGGTGATTTTTAAGGGGGTTGATTCTCTTTATAATCTGGATTTTTTTCAGAAGTACCTATATGCCGGAGTCCTGCCTCATTACGGATCGGCTTTATCAAATGATATTTTAATCTCAAAAAGATTGGCGGATATGCTCGGCTATTCGGTGGGCGATCCTGTGCATGCTTATTTTATTGGGGAGGATGTAAAGGTGCGTAAATTTACTGTTTCCGGTATTTTTGATGCGCAACTGGAAGAGCTGGATAAGGTGTTTGTTATTGCCGATATTCAACAGATAGGACGGCTCAATGGCTGGAAAAACCAGGAGGTATCGGGTTTTGAAATCTTGCTTGCCGATCATCTAAAAGGCAATTTTGAAAAAGAAGAACAAATTATCTCCAATATTGTTGAGGAAAATACAGGAGAGGAAGAGGATGCAGTGGTGGCTCTTACTACCATGCGGGATACATTTTATGTTTTGTTTGACTGGCTGCATCTGCTGGATATTAATGTGATGATTATACTGGTGCTGATGATTGCCGTGGCGGGGGTGAATATGATATCGGGAATCCTTATTATTTTGTTTGAAAATGTATCGCAGATAGGGCTTTTAAAGGCTATCGGGATGAAAGATGCCGATATTTCCAAAGTGTTTTTATTGCGTGCCTCTGCTATTGTTGCAAAGGGGTTGCTGTATGGGAATGTGATTGCTGCCGTACTTTGTTATGCACAGTGGAAATATAAATTCTTGACATTGGATCCCGCTAATTATTTTGTAAAATATGTGCCGGTGGATATAAGTGTTACAACCGTCCTGTTGGTAGATGCGGCAGCATTTTTAGTAATTATGATTATTCTGGTTGTTCCGTGCCGTTTTATCTCCAAAGTAAATCCTGCTACTACTCTAGTATATTCGTAGTGTATTTTTTATGCCGATTTAAAATGTTGTCTACAAACCGAATGGTCTCTTTTCCGTTGAATTTGCCTAGTTTGGTAACTTTGTACTCTTTTGTATTCATAAGGGGAATGATTTGTGCCACTTCCTCCCAGATTAATGGATTCTTTCCATGAAAAGAGGTTACTTTCATACAATCTTCCAATCGTCCTTCACCTGCATTATAGGCTGCCAATGAGAGTTTTATGATGTTTATAGAATCTGCTCCCATGTTGCGGTAGAGATCTTGTAGCCGTTTTAAGTGATAGACGCCGGCCTTTATGTTATCCTCCGGCTGATAAATATCATCAATACCGTATTTATTAGCAACACTCTCTTTAATCTGCATAAGTCCTATTGCCCCTCTGCTGGAACTCACCCCCGCCTTAAATTTTGATTCCTGATAAATTAATGAGGCAAGCAACCTCCAATCCCATTTTAGTAGCGGTGCATATTCTTTTATATAATTATCGTATGGAGAGATATTCCATTTTAATTTTTTATAATATTTGGCGTAAATTTTATGATACTCCGTAGTTTGCTTAAAATAAGTAAACCAGTAATTTAAAGTTTGAATAATGGGATAATTTGTTTTTTCTACAACGCACACATCATCATTTCCGTTAATGGGAATACTGGATATGACATTATCCTGAAACATTTCCGGTACCGTATCCTTCTGTGTATTCATGATAATCATGTCAATATCGCCGGTTGCCAGTTTAATCCATTGGGAGATGGTTGTTTCCTCATTTGGAGTTAGTTTTGTTATCGATCCCAGTTGTTTGTCAAATTCTTTGGAGAGTTCATATAAATATCCTATGGAATGCCCTTTGGTATAAAGAGATTTGTCAATAATAACGGAACAGGAAATGGTATCTCCGGCAAGTAGCGGAGAGGAGAGGATATTAAATTTTTCAACCGGTTTATACGGGGGCATAATGAATAAGATATAGGCACATAACAGTACTATAGAGTATTTGAAATATTTATGTTTCCAGATCTTATACATAAGGGCTGTATTGAGTTATTTTATATAAAACGGCCAGTGGATACCAAATTTTAATGCCGTCTGCGGTCTGAGGTATCGAAATGCAGAAAAATAGTCTGAGCTAGGCCAGTTTTGCGCTGCATTTACGTATTTAACAAAAATACTGGCCCTTTTCCATTGCAGGTTTACAAAAACATCAATGTAAGGATTGTTCCCTATCTCTTCCCGTTCTTGATTGTGGAAGAGTCCCAGAGCAGGAGAGTAGGCGGGTGCATAATATTTTGTGTTAAAGGTGGCATTGGCTCCCAATTGCATCTGCAGTACATCTTTTACGAGACCAAACTGAAAATAATACCTCAGATTAAGCGATAGTTTTGGAAGGGGAACTACATCTTGTTTAGAGGAGAGCTGAAACAAGATCTGGTTATCCATGTGGAATTTCCACACCTTAAAATCTTTCTTTAGGTAGGCTGTGAGAATGCTCATTGCTTCTCCATTCTGCTTTGGAATCCCCAATGTGTCAAAATAAACATTGTTGGTTAGCAAGGCGTACCCAAAAAATGCTTCAAATTTATATTTTGGAATCTCAAATTTGGCTTCAATTTTAGTTGTTGTGGTTTTATCAAAATTATTATCCCAGATATAATGGTTTGAATAATAGTTGTTAAAGAAGAAATTAGGACGTTCCTGGGAGATGTGTATCTTCCCTGTTAAATGGATCCCCTCCTTATTGGGGTAGGCGGAGAATTTTACTTTCCCGTCTATGGAGAAATCATTCTGGTTATATCCTATAAAATTGTAGGTACCCATTCCTTCCCATTGGAAATATCTCTTTAGTTGTCCCGATGCTCCAAAATATACATAGAAATTATTCTGCGTTGTGTTTTTATTTCCTTCAAGAAAATAGGAGGGATGAAAATTATAGTAATTCAGGAACTGGTATCCGATTCCTCCGTCTATACGGGAAATGATTGCATTTTTTGCCCACGGCTGTATTCTTATGAAGAACCGGTTTTCTAATTTCATTACTCTGGCAGAATCGGCGCTGGTGGTGGGGTTAATGTAAAAAGCATTGTGGTAAAGGCCTCTTCCCAGATTATCTTCCAGTCCTATTACGTCTTTATACGATTTTGTGTACGTGGAAAATTCACCCGTATGGCCTATATATGCCATGGTTCCCTCGCCAAGTGCAAGAGAATCCCGTCTTCCCAATGAGTCCCGCTTTTGTAAAAAATTAAAAGGGATTCCGTAGGAGTGTGTTATAAAAAAAGTATTTCGTTTAACAACCGTATTCGCATCTGCAAGTGCTATGGGGATTGTCCTGATATCTACAATGGTATCCAGCACCATAGATGGATCTGTAATTCCTCCGTTCTCCTGCCGTTTAATACGGTTAAAAATATATCCGCCCTGTGCCGTATACCGTTTCCCAAGGTAATTTCCCGTTATGGCAAACGTACGATTATCCGTTTTTTCTCTATTAAGGATGCCGCTGGCACCAAAGCGTTGGTAAAGAATGTTAAAGTTTAGGGATGGGGTAAAATTCTGCGTATGCATGAATTTGATATTTGTCTCCTCTTTTTGTTTGTTGGCAAATAAGGTCCCCCAGTAAGCAAGCTCCGTATATGGCGATTTTACATTATAAAAGGGGATGGTCTCCGGGGTGTAGGAGTAGGGAAGGTAGGGAGAAAAGAATGGAAAGATATCGAATTCTTCCCGCTTAAAATAATCATAATATTGCATGGCAGATCCCGATACTCCCAGAGTAGTTGCCCCCACATCGTTTTTCTGATACGGCAACTCCGTATAATTTTTATTAAATGTGGTGTCCGGCTTAATTTCGGTTGGGTTGTTAAAATAGGTTCCGGCATTCCATAGGAGCATCCGTCGGTAAATTAAGCTATCGGGAAAGAAATAGGTTTCCAGAACACGCGGTTTGGAACGGATGACACTGTCTTTGTAGGCAAAAAGACTGTCTCGATGCATTTTTTTTAGCTCTTTGGGAGTGTATACTTTGGGCGGAAATGCCAGTTGCATCAGGTGCAGGGAATCGAGTGGTACAAGCGTGTTCCCGCTGGCAATCATCAGGGAATCATATAATTCCTCAATCATCTCGGTTTCATCCTGAATGGTAAGCTCTACCAATTTTCTGAGCATAAGGGAATCGGGCTTTTTAAGAATAATAGAGTCTTGTTTGACTTGTTTTTGCGCAATGGTGTTTAAGGTATCTGCGATTCCTTTTACCGTATTCGCCTTTTTTACCGTATCTGCCGTTTCTATCTTTTGTATTTGTGCGGTGGAATGGGGTGTCCCCAATAGAAAAATACATGCGACGAACAAAATTGCCGCAATTATATGGATAGACTTACGTATGTTCAATTTTTTGTATATGTGCATATAACTATTTAATGGAAATAATTTTACCTAATTCTGCAAGAGTCTCCAAGTGCCCGTGCGGATTTACATAGGCCAGTGCTTTTTTTAAGAGGGTGATTTTAAAACCGTGCCTGTATAAATTCATTACCGTCTCCTTAATGCAGAATTCCGTTGCGATACCGCTTACAACTACCTCTTTGGTGGATGCAGAGCTAATTAATTCGCCGGCAGCATTTACAGCCTTGTAGCCGGAATACTCCTCTACATCTTTATCTCTCCCTTTGTAGAATATATTTTTTTTGGACGGCCTGTTCTCTTTGTTTTCTATTTTAGTGTAATAATTTTCATGAATGGCTCCGCCGCGGGTGTTTTCTATGCAATGTACGGGCCAGGTTCCTCCGTTTACGGAAAATGAACAATGATCTGCCGGATGGCAGTCGCAAACATAAAGAACTTTTTGCTGCGGATGGGCGTTTATATATTTGATAGATTCCTCTACGGCTTGTACGGCATTATTGCATGCCAGAGATCCGTCTATGAAATCGTACAGCATATCTACAACTATGTGTGTTTCTTTATATTCCATGTTTTCTATACTCCGTATTTTTTATATTTATTCTTCCCATCCTTTCTTATTAAGTTCTTTAATCTCTTTAATAAGATTATTTACCAGTGTCTTTTTTAGATCATACAGGTTATCCGATATGTCTACTTTGTAATAATGAGGATTAATAATTCTGGTCTCGGTCTCGTTAAACTTGCTGAGATTCCTTAGATAATAACCCCGTTTCTGATCAATAGTTGTATCTGTATAAATAATCTGCCCGTTTTCTATAACTTTGGTTTGTAGTGCTTTCCACTGGTAACTCCCTGCTGCATACGTTCTTGATTGCGTTTCGTCCTGTTCGGACTGAATGGTAATTTCTGCTCCGCTTTCAATAGCCATGGCCATTGTATCTCCCCTCAGACAGGTAACATCTGCTTTAAATAAATCATTCTGAATAATCCGGTAGGTAATCTGGAATCCGGGATTAATAAGTTTTGCTTTTTCCTCCGATCGTTTTAACAGCGGCTGATTATCTATCTGTACCAGTTTGTAAACATTTCCAAAACAAGGATTGTGTTTGCTGGTTGCAATAGCATCTCCAACTCCGTATGCATCTATTTTGGCATCTTGCCTTTCCAGTTCTGTAATCAGGTATTCGTCTAGGGCGTTTGTCGCAAATATTTTACATTTGGTGAGTCCCGCTTTATCCAGAAGATCTCTGCATTTACGTGATAGATAAGCAAGGTCTCCGCTATCCAGTCTTATTCCGTAACCGTAAGGGTAGGAGTCGTCTATTCCGCACTCTTTATAAGCGGTAATTGCATTTTTCAATCCGCAATAAAGGGTGTCGTATGTATCTATAAGGAGTATGAGCGGTTCTGTGTTATGGGTGTGAATATAAGCCTTAAATGCTTCCAGCTCCCCTTTTATGGTACATCCGAATGAGGTGATATAGCTGTGGGCCATGGTGCCGCCGGCCTGTATTCCAAATATGGTGCTTGTTAAAATGTTGGACGTATTGGCACATCCACCTATGTAGGCGGCTTTTGCCCCGTACGTAGCTGCCCATGGGCCGTGTGCCCTACGCGATCCAAATTCGCTTACCGGTTTTTGGGTACTTCTGGTTACCCGGCTGGCTTTGGTGGCTACTGCCATTTGATGATTCATAATGCAGAGAAGAGGCGTTTCCAACACTTGTGCCTCAATAATGGGACCCTCTATAATTAAAATAGGTTGTGTGGGAAATGCAATTTCTCCCTCCTGCATAGCATATACATTGCCTGTAAAATGCATATCGGCGAGATAGCTTCTGAATTCTGCATATTCTTCTGCGGGAATAAACTTCTCAAAAAAATCGGGAGTCTGGCTTCCTAAGCCGCGGATCATCTCCAATGCCTCTCTTATGCCGCTTACCACTGCCCAGTTATTTGTATCGGGAGCTTTCCTAAAGAACAGATTAAAGATTGCACGCTTCTGTTTCATCCCCTGTTCGTAATAGGATTTCCCCATCGTATACTGGTATTTATCCGAACAATAACTGATATTCATTATCTTACTCTTTATAACGTGGTGCAAAGATAAGATTTTATTGAGATTATTAGATAATTTATTAGATTTGCAAGAAGTTATATAATAAAAACTATGAAGCAGATAGAGGATCTTTTTGAGCAATACACCCGTCAGAAACCAACAGATATATACGAGCTTCCATCCAGCGGAAGCAATAGAAGATATTTTAGAATAACCGGAGACGGTATCACTCTTATTGGTGCAAAAGGGACATCGGTAGATGAAAATATTGCATTTATTGAAATTTCCAAACACTTTAGATTAAAGGGATTACCTGTTCCGCAGGTTCTTTGCGTAAGCGAGAATAAAGAATATTATTTACAGGAAGATCTGGGCGATGTTACCTTGTTTAACAGTGTTGCGGCAGGGCGTGAATCGGGTAATTACTCGGCGCAAGAGGCAGCATTAATAAAGAATGCAGTTGCTCTATTGCCAAAGTTTCAGTTTGAGGGGGGGAAGGGGCTTGATTATTCCGTTTGTTTTCCCCAGCCGGAATTTGACGAGAGGATGGTTTCGTTCGATCTTAACTACTTTAAATATTGTTTTCTTAAAACGACCGGGCTGGAATTTAGTGAGATTAAACTGTATGAAGATTTTCAGAAAATTTCTGCCGATCTTTTATGCAGCAGTAATGAGGAGACATTTCTCTATCGCGATTTTCAGGCGCGCAATGTAATGCTTAAAGACGGAAATCCTTACTTTATAGATTTTCAGGGGGGACGGAAAGGGCCGTTTTATTACGATCTTGCTTCTTTTGTATGGCAGGCAAAGGCAAATTACTCGCCGGTACTTAAAGAGGAACTTATAAAAACATATAAGGATGCCTTAAAAAAATACAGAAATATTCCCGATAAAGAATTCAATCGCAAACTGAGACTGTTTGTGCTGTTCAGAACCATGCAAGTGCTGGGAGCTTACGGTTTCCGCGGATATTTTGAGAAAAAGCCCCATTTTTTGCAGAGTGTTCCATTTGCAATTGATAATCTAAGGAAACTTATTCAGGAGCCATTTACAGAATATCCGTATATGCAGAAACTACTTACGGAGCTAACCAATATGCGTCAGTTCTCCGATTTGAGAGTTGAGAAAAAACTGGAAGTGAGAATCTTTAGTTTCTCGTATAAAAAAGGGATTCCAATTGACGACAGTGGCAATGGCGGGGGGTATGTGTTTGATTGCCGTGCTATTGAAAATCCCGGTAAATACGAGCATTACAAGCATTTTACGGGATTGGATGCAGAAGTTATAAAATATCTGGAAGACGATGGAGGAATTACCAAATTCCTGAGTCATGTATACGAACTTGCCGATGCCCACGTACAACGGTATATGGCCCGTAAATTTACCAACCTTATGTTTTCGTTCGGATGTACCGGCGGACAGCACCGTTCCGTTTATTGCTCGCAACACCTGGCCGAATATCTTGCCAAAAAATACAATATTACGGTAAAACTATACCACAGAGAATTAGGGCTTGAACAGGAATTTTAAGTTGGCGAGAAAAAACAATAGAATTTAACTCTGATTATTCATTAAAAATAAAGGATATGCGTTGTCTTATTTTTGCAGCAGGGTTGGGAACCCGTCTAAAACCGCTTACCGATACATTGCCTAAGGCTCTTATACCTGTGTGCGGCAAACCGCTTTTGGAGCATCTTATCATAAAATTAAAAGATGCCGGCTTTACGGAGGTTGTTATAAACGTGCACCATTTTGCCACAAATATTAGGGACTTTGTAAAAGACAAAGGATATTTTGGAATAAAAGTATTCTTCTCCGATGAGAGTGATTTATTGCGTGAAACCGGCGGCGGAATCCGCCATGCGGCAGCCCTGCTGAATGACGGCGAACCATTTCTGGTTCACAACGTAGATATTCTGTCCAATCTTAATCTGGACGAGTTTTATCAGGCACATACGGCGGCCTCCATCTCCTGCGATACTCCTTTGGCAACGTTGCTCGTAAGCGAACGGGAGACTTCCCGATATTTCCTTTTTGATATTGAGAATAATCTTGTCGGTTGGACGGATATTTCAACCGGTGAGGTAAAATCCCCTTTTGCCGAGTTAAAACGCTCTGCCGTTCTTCCGTTCGATTGTGATAAATTTCTGGAGGAGAATCAGATTAAAAAATATGCCTTTGCCGGTACCCATGTAATTTCTCCCGAGATATTCCGCCTCATGCACAACTACCCGGAGAAATTCTCCATTGTAGATTTTTATCTTGCCGTCTGCGATAAATACATCATTAAAGCCTTTGTGAAAAATGATTTGCAAATGGTGGATGTTGGCAAACTGGATTCGCTTCAACGGGCGGAGGAATTTTTGACGAGACAGGAACCGTTGGAAAGGTAGATTAATTTGTAAACGATAATAGTTACGGTTGGACTTTAATTTTTAAGATAAAATCTGCTATCTCGACCAATTCGTAATATGGAATGGAAGTTATAAGCGTTTTGTCTATTTCAATTTCTACTAATGAATTGCCATACATTGCTGCATACTCATTATCTTCTGACAACCAAATAAATGAAGTATCAGAATCCATGCCAACGGCTTTGTTGTGACCTCGATAGAGTTTCGTTGATTCTTTTGTGATAATTTATGCTGTGTTGCATATCGGACAACCTTTGTAGAAACAATCGCCATCACGAAGCATGACAAGAGTGTTATCGTTTCGCTCGTCAATTATCTCATCGTAAAAATAATGATAGCAGTTATTACAACGAACAATAAGTTTTCAACATCATAATTGGAAAATCCAGTGCGCATTGCCCCCGTATTCCAAGGCAAAGTTGACCCCTGAAACTATTTTAATATTGCCCCCTTAAGTACCCTGGCTGAAGTGCCCCCCCCAAAAAAAAAGTTGGACAGATTATTTCCTCTGTATTTTGGTAAAGAGTTCGGTATTTTACTGGACTCTTTCCATTTAATCTCATTTTATCTCTAAATAAGTTCAGATACAAAACTGGTACACAAATACGATAAATAACCGACATATAAGCCTAAATACCAATAAATATTTATTAACAAAAAAACGGTAACACATTGTGCTACCGCTTTTTAACTATTTATGATCTAGGACTGTTTTGGGGCATTATTTCACTTCTTCAAAATCCACATCGGTTACTTCGCCGTCGCCGCCTTGTTTGGTTTCGCCTTGTTTGGCTCCGCCTTGTGGACCTTGTTGTGCATCGGGACCGGGTTGAGGGCCTGCCTGTTGCTGTGCGCTTGCGGCTTTGGACATATCTTCGGAAGCGGCATGCCATGCTGCGTTTAAGGTCTCCGTTAACTTATCGAGCTCTGCTATGTTGCCTGCTTTGTGAGCCTCTTTGAGCTTGTTGGTGGCATCCTCAATGGCTGTTTTTTTGTCTGCAGGAAGTTTGTCTCCGTACTCTTTAAGGTTCTTTTCGCTTTGGAAAACCTGAGCATCTGCAGCATTCAACTTGTCAATTCTCTCACGCTCTTCTTTATCTTTTGCCTCATTCGCCTTTGCCTCATCTCTCATTCTCTTAATTTCATCGTCTGATAATCCGCTGGAAGCCTCAATCCTAATCTTCTGCTCCTTGCCGGTGCTCTTATCCTTTGCCGATACATTTAAGATACCGTTGGCATCAATATCAAAGGTAACTTCAATCTGAGGAATACCTCTAGGAGCAGGTGTAATACCGTCTAAGTGGAAACGACCGATTGTCTTATTGTCTTTTGCCATAGGCCTTTCACCTTGCAATACATGAATCTCTACGGATGGCTGGTTGTCTGATGCGGTGCTGAAAGTCTCCGATTTTCTGGTAGGGATTGTCGTATTCGATTCAATCAGTTTGGTAAATACTCCGCCATAGGTTTCAATCCCTAGAGAAAGAGGGGTAACATCCAATAGTAAAACATCTTTTACATCACCTGCAAGAACACCGCCCTGAATAGCTGCTCCAATGGCAACAACTTCATCGGGATTCACACTCTTGTTAGGCTCTTTTCCAAAGATTTTTTTTACAGTCTCTTGAATAATCGGAATACGGGTTGAACCTCCAACCAAAAGGACTTCGTTAATATCGGATGCTTTAAGACCTGCATCGCTAAGGGCTTTCTCGCAAGGGGCAATTGTCCTGTGTATAAGACTGTCTGCTAATTGTTCGAATTTAGATCTTGTAAGGGTCGCTACCAAATGTTTTGGAACACCGTCTACCGGCATAATGTATGGTAGATTGATTTCTGTAGAGGTTTGGCTGGAAAGTTCAATTTTCGCTTTCTCAGCAGCCTCTTTTAGTCTTTGAAGAGCCATAGGATCTTTAGAAAGATCAATACCGCTGTTATCTTCTTTAAATTTAGCAACCAGCCAATCAATAATCATATGGTCGAAATCGTCACCGCCAAGGTGGGTATCGCCGTTTGTGGATTTAACCTCAAATACGCCGTCTCCTAATTCCAGAATAGAAATATCGAATGTACCGCCTCCAAGGTCGAATACCGCAACTTTAGCTTCCTGGTTTTTCTTGTCAAGACCATAAGCAAGAGCAGCTGCAGTTGGTTCGTTAATGATTCTTCTTACTTTAAGACCTGCAATCTCGCCTGCCTCTTTGGTAGCTTGTCTTTGAGAGTCATTAAAATAAGCCGGTACGGTAATAACAGCCTCCGTAACCTCTTGCCCAAGATAATCCTCTGCGGTTTTCTTCATTTTCTGAAGTATCATGGCTGAAATTTCCTGCGGAGAATACAATCTTCCGCTGATATCAATCCTAGGGGTGTTGTTATCCCCTTTTGCTACTTTATAAGGCACTCTCTTTAACTCGCTTTTTACCTGATCGTAAGTTTCTCCCATAAATCTCTTAATAGAGAAAATGGTGTTTACCGGGTTTGTAATAGCTTGTCTTTTAGCAGGATCTCCAACTTTTCTCTCGCCGCCGTCTGTAAATGCAACAACAGAAGGAGTTGTCCTTTTTCCCTCACTGTTAATAATAACTGCAGGCTCATTACCTTCCATTACAGCAACGCAGCTGTTTGTGGTTCCCAAGTCGATTCCAATAATTTTTCCCATAATAAAATCTCCTATTATTTATATTATATATTAATTTTTATGATTTTCTTAATCTCGATAATCTTTACTCTAAGATTGTGCCAAAGCATAAAACTGACATTGTGACAGATTTGGACGTTTCGTATTTATTTAGTTGCTTTGTAGCCGCAAAAATTAATACTAAAAAGTGTTCATTATGTCAGTAGAAGGAATAGGGAGAGTGATTACTACCCATAAATTATTGGAAATGAAACAGCGTGGAGAAAAGATAGCCATGCTTACCGCATATGATTATACCTCTGCTAAAATTGTAGATAAAGCAGGTATTGATATTATTCTGGTTGGGGATTCTGCTGCCAATGTAATGGCAGGCCATGAAACTACGTTGCCTATTACAATCGATCAGATGATTTATCATGCGCAAAGTGTTATGAGGGCAGTAAAAAATCCGCTGGTAGTGGTGGATATGCCGTTTGGATCCTATCAGGGTAACTCTAAAGAGGCTGTGTATAATGCAATCCGTATCATGA
>JAVWIB010000057.1:0-17639 GCA_036639755.1 Bacteroidales bacterium | reverse complement strand
AGACTGGGTGGGTATGACCGAAATGGCTGGGTGGGTATCACCGAAATATGCAGTAATAAAGTCTGCAGTTGAATCAGAAATTATTAAATGTGAAATAAATTATATAAATATAAGATTAAGTCATTCTCTGTTCTTTTTAGAAAGGAAAAAAACAGAAGATATTTTACTACCTTTTTTATATCTATATAATTTAATGGTAATAAATGATGTGAATAAATCTAACTTGGTTAAGCAAAGAATCTTATGCACATATGCACATATTTTCTTTGTGGATAAGGAGAAATCAGAACTTTTTTTTAATCAGGCTATTGATGCATTTTATAATACTCTTTGTGTTGAAATTGAAAGAATTATAAATGATAAACCTATTATAATTGGTTTCTCAACTAAATATTACCAATGGGTTCCTATAATATTATGCTCTTATATAATAAAACAAAAAAGTAATACCCCAATATTGGTGGGTGGATGGAATATTATGTCTTCTGCAAAAGATTTTATGGAAGTGTGTAAATATATTGATTATTCAATATGGGGAGAAGGTGAAATTTCTGTTAAAGAGTTGATTAATGCCATACTTGATGATTTAAATAACATAGAAAAAATACCTAGATTAATATATCGTGATCCTAATATAACTATAAATTCAGAATGTAATAATGGGTATATTGATATCAGTCAAAGTGCTTATTGTGACTATTCTGATTTTATTAAACAGCAAGAATCTACTAATATTATATGTTTGCCAATTGAAAGGATAAGGGGCTGTAACTGGAATAAGTGCAGATTTTGTTATTTATCTCAGGGATATTTATATAGAAAAAAGTCAACTGAAAAATTTATCAATGAAATAAAATATTATATAAAAACATATAATATATATAAATTTGAATTAATGGATAATGATTTTATTGGTGATGACTTAATAGACTTTAATTATTTATTAGAAGGTTTGATTAGATTAAAATCGGAATACGATAACTTTAAGATAATTCTTGTTGAGATTATAACAAAAGGAATAGATAAATGTCTAATAGAAAAAATGAGTGAAGCTGGAATTAATGGTGTACAAATTGGATTTGAGAGTCTTTCACAATCTCTGTTAACGAAAATGAGAAAAAAGCAAAATTTTGCAGAAAATTTATTTTTTATTAAACAGGCATATTTTAATGGCATTAATGTTTTAGGATTGAATGTAATAATGGGGTTACCTGATGAAACTAATGATGATATTTATGAATGTATAAATAATCTGCATTTTTTTAGGTTTTTCTATAAGTATCCTAAATTTAAATTAGTATTTACAAGATTAGCTATTGCAAATTATTCTAGCTATCTATCACAAATTAAAAAAGATAATACAGCCCATCTATATACTAAAAACCCTGTATATGAATTAATATCAGATTATGAAATTAAATCTATAGATAGATTCTCTTTATTTGAGTTTATCAAGCAAGATGTGCCCACTTTATGGGAGAGCGTTATAAAGCTACAAGAACAATATTATAAAATGAAATTTAGTTATGATATTATTTATTATGAGGGATCACTTATATATAAAGAATACGCTAATAATAAACTCATTAAAGAAATAGAATTTGATGAGATTTTATTAAAAATAATTATTTTATTACAAGATAAGGTGTTAACCTATGATGAGATGCTTTTAAAGCTAATAAATGACTATAAGCTAAATATTAAACATAATATTTTAGAAAATTATTTAAATTTTCTATATAAGGAAAATATTGTTTATTACTCTAGTAATAGAGATGATATAACGACAATCATAGAAGTTGATATCAATAAATTAAATTTATCTTGTTAAAAACCTATTATTAAAACAAAATACGTATGAAAGTAAACATCACAATACTAATAATCCTATTATTTCAATTATTCCAAAGTAATGTTATAGGAGCACAAAATTTAGATACATTATATAATAACGCAAACGATACAACTTTAAGTATAAATATGGAAGCTCTGGTAATTAAAGCAGAGATGCCGGTAGTTAAGACCAAAGATGGGGCATTAATTTTCCCCGTTTCTAATATATTAAAAGGGAGTGCTGCAACGAATGCTTATGATATCCTTAAAGAGATTCCGGGGCTGATTGTTGAAGAGGAGAAGATAGGGTTGATTGGAGCAAGAGGAGTAAAAGTTATTTTAAATGGTAAGAATAGCTCTATGACGTTAGAACAACTGTCAATATTGCTTAAAAGTACACCCTCTTCCAGAGTAAAGAGCGTTGAAGTAATGTATATTGCACCAGCACGTTATAATTATAACGGATCTGTTATCAATGTCATCCTTAATGATTCTAAAGATGGTCAAAATAAAGTTACAGGCGAATCCGGGGTTGAATATGGACAATCTAAACATTCACAAGCGCGATTATATACAAATTTACAGTATTCTACTTCAAAGTTAAAAATAGATTTCTTAGTAAGTTTAAATGCAAGAAAATCCTATAGTGGAGAGGATATGTACGCTATCCATAATTTCAAAAGTAAAACAGTATTTATAGATCAGAAACAAAGGAGGATTAATAATGCCTATGGCGGTGTATTAAGAGCCGGTATGGATTATTCATTTAGTGATGAGAGTTCTATTTCACTTTCTTATTATTATAATTTACGTAAAACCAGATATGAAGGTGATGCATGGACTAAATTTGAAGAAGATAAAGTTGTTATCAATAATAGTTTTTCCAATGCTAATGGAAATAATCAATTGCATAATTTATCATTACAATATAATAGAAAAAATGGATTCGTACTCGGTATGGATTATACTTATTATTATAGCAATAATAAGTTGGATTATCGCAATTATAAAGGGGATGAAATATTGACGAATCTATTTAATCCATCAATGCAACGGGTTAATGGACTTAATTTATATCTGAGTAAAAATGATAAACTTAAAGGATGGAGTATTGATTATGGTATAAATGCTTCTTATAACTCATCTCATAATAAAGGAGAGTATTTGTATGAGGATAAGTCCGATAATAATTATAAAGATGATATGAAACAGAAAGAATACTCGGGGAATGCATATTTAGAAGCTTCTACTGTACTTAAGAAGAAACTCACTCTCAAGGTTGGATTAAAGGGGGAATATTATTATGCAGATAATTCCCTAATTGGGAAACTATGGAGTAAATGGTCTGTTTTTCCAACACTCCTTCTTAATTATAAATTGAATAGAAGTAATATTTTACAATTCACTATTAGCAGCGATCTTACGTATCCTGGCTATTGGGATCTTAGTACAAGGGTTGTACCACTAAATGCCTACTCATATACTACAGGTAATCCCAATTTAATGCCTTACAGGAGTTACTCTGCCAGATTAATGTATATTCTTAAGAATAAATATATTATAACATCGTTTTGTAATTATTCACCCGATTTCTTTGTGCAAATCCCCTATCAAAAAGATAATGAGCTAGTTACTGTGTTTGAGGCGGTTAATTTTGATTATCAGGTAAATACAGGATTATCCGTTGTTATTCCATTTCGAGTTGGTAATTTTTGGGACTCTAAATTAACTCTTACAGGCATACTTAAGCATGAAAAATATAATAATATAAATACAATATCTTTTGATAGGTCAGGAGTGTTTGGAATGGTTAATATGACTAATACATTTAGAATACCATCTGTAAAATCCTTATCATTATCAATTAATTCTTCCTATACAAGCTCAGGTGCTATACAGGGTGTTTATGATTTAGGGCATTTTTACTCTATATCACCAGCGTTAAAATACGTATTTATCAATAATCAAGCTACATTAACTTTATCTGCTAATGATCTATTTAAATCATCTTTACCTTCAAAAATTGAGGTAAATACATCTGGGCAATACTCTAAAATGGTTAAAGTTAATGATGCAAGATATGTAAAATTATCCTTTAGTTACAAGTTCGGAGGTTATAAAAAGCTAAATTATAAAGATGTTGATAGAAGCAGGTTTGAATAATCTTTGTATCAGGCAAGGGAGAAAGGAGTCATTGCCGAAAGTGCAGACATGGGATTACTTGGACCTACTTTAGACTGGCTATAAACTCTTCCTTTTTTACGGTTGGACTAATTTCTACTTCTATAGGGATGTAGAAAAGACGCTTGCGCAAATCTGCGTTCAGATAGCGGTTGGTAATAAGTCGCTTGCTGTCTTTTTCTGTGGTAAAAACAACAGCAGTGGGGTATTTGGCAGCCAGGTGATGGATTCTTGCGATATCGCTCTCAGAGAAACTGCGGTGATCTGCAAATTTAATAGCATCTTGTATTTTATGGGAACCAACTATATTGTCTCTAAACTCTTTATCATTTGCAATACCGGTAAAATAAACCGCATTTTTGGAATAAATATACCTGCTATCCGCTTCATATGGAAAGACAGGCAGCGGCTCTCCGTAAGTAATTGTAGAAAAATAGAGTTGCTGATGCTCTTTAAGGCTAAGATTTCTACGCCACTCTGTCTCTTTCTCCTCTACCTGTTTTAAGGCTTCCTGCTGATCGATGATTCCATCCACACCCCTCATCTCTCCAAACAACGGAGATTTTGAAATTATAACACTATCGGCCCTTTTAATCTGTTCGGGTAAATCCCGCAATGTACCTAACGGCAAAAGGTTATCATTATAAATAGGATTGCTGTAATTCATAAGTACCACGGAGTGGCTAGGGGTAACTTTGCGGTGCTGAAAGGCATCGTCCAAAATAATAAGAGTAGGGCGGTAGATAGCAGCGGTAGCGGATTGGGCATTGCCGGAACTGTTAGAAGCACACGCATCCTGCTCGTGCTCCGGTAAAGCCAACAATTTCTCAATTCCCTCTCTGCGGCTGGCACAAACAGCAATAAGAATATCGGGGAACTTCTGCTTTATTTGCAGCGGCTCATCTCCCACCTGCTCAAACGTATCGGTGAGTTGGGCAATCCGAAACCCTTTTGTTTTCCGTTTATACCCCCGCGAGAGCACCGCAACCTTGTATTTATCTCTAAGAAGGCGGATAAGCATCTCCGTATGAGGGGTTTTACCTGTTCCTCCAACAGTTATATTGCCTACACAAATTACCGGAATATTATAAGAAATACTCTTTTTTATCTTCCTGTCATACAGGCTATGCCTTATTTTTAAAATTACCCAATAGGGGAATAATAATAGTTTACTTTTGAATGGTAGCATGTTTTTTTAATTTATCCTAACCGCAAAATTGCATATTTTTTAGATTTTCCAAAGCGAAAGCTCAAAATCGGCTTGTTGTTTCATCGTAAAAGGTATTATTTATCCCCATCGCTCGGCCACATAATCCAACAGTTTCACCACCTGTCCAGGATCATTCTCAGTAACCAGTTTAAGCCGGGTCTCTTTAAAATCGGGAAGACACTTAAAGTAATTACTCAAATGGCGGCGCATCTCCAATACGCCTACTCTATCGCCCTTTATCCCAATAGATTTTGCAAAATGCTTTTTGGCCAGTTCCACTTTTTCCAATACCGTAAGCGGTAGCATCTGCTCGCCATGTGCAAGAAAATGTTTTATCTCCTTAAATATCCACGGCCGTCCGTAAGTGGCACGTCCTATCATAATGGCATCCACTCCATACCGCTCAAATGCAGCAGCAGCCCCGGGACCATCGGTAATATCTCCGTTCCCTATTATGGGAATTCTCATCCGGGGATTCTCTTTTACCTTTCCAATCAGAGTCCAGTCTGCCTCCCCCTTATACATCTGGCAACGGGTACGGCCGTGTATGGTAAGTGCCGCAATTCCAACATCTTGCAGCCGTTCGGCCAGCTCCACTATAATTTTTGAATCCTCATCCCATCCCAGACGGGTTTTAACCGTAACAGGTAACTTCACACTCTCCACCACCCGCCGGGTAATCTCCACCAGTTTATCCGGTTCCCGCATCATTCCGCTTCCGGCTCCACGCCCCGCAATCTTACTTACGGGACAACCAAAATTAATATCAATTATATCGGGACCCGCTCCACCGGCAATCTCTGCGGCACGCTCAGCCATTTGAGCAGCTTCCACCATCGCATCGGGAATATGTCCGTAAATCTGTATCCCGATGGGTTTTTCATACTCAAATGTAACCAGTTTTGCCAGCGATTTTACTGCATCCCGTATAAGGCCGTCGGACGAGACAAACTCCGTGTACATCATATCTGCGCCGTATTCCTTGCAAATATATCGGAATGAGGCATCTGTCACATCCTCCATAGGTGCCAAAAACAACGGTTTCTCCCCTAAATCTATGTTTGCTATCTTCATCTGGTTTTTTAATCAATTATCGGGACAAAAATAGAGTAAATAATGTAAAAAAACATTATTTTTGTCGCTTTGTTATTAATAAAAACAGATTATGCCAAATCAGAGGACTTTAAAAAGAATAGGGGTACTTACCTCGGGCGGAGACTCGCCCGGAATGAATGCAGCAATAAGGGCAGTGGTAAGGACGGCCATCTTTAACAAAATAGAAGTTGCAGGAGTTTTGAGAGGATATACCGGTCTGATTAACAGACAATTTATGGGTATGCAATCCCATTCCGTTTCCAAAATAATATCCCTTGGAGGAACCATATTAAAATCCAGCAGATGTCCGGAATTTAAGGACAAACAATATCGGGACCTTGCCGTAGAAAATATGCGTGAGGCAGGAATAGACGGGCTTATTGTGATAGGTGGAGACGGATCATTCAGAGGTGCTAATCAACTCTTTAAGGAGTATAATTTTCCGGTAATAGGAATCCCCGGAACCATTGATAACGATATTTACGGGACCGATTTTACCATAGGGTTTGATACCGCCATTAATACTGCGGTTACCGCCATTGATAAAATCAGAGACACCGCCGACTCTCATAACCTTGTATTTTTTGTAGAGGTTATGGGACGTGATGCCGGATTCATAGCTCTTTACACAGCTATTGCAACCGGCGCAGAGGCAACTCTTATACCCGAGGTACACACCGACGTAAATAATCTTTGCGGATATCTGGATCATGAACGCCGTCAGAACAAAACCAGCGGAATTATTATTGTAGCCGAGGGGGAAGACGGGGGAAATGCCATGGAAATTGCCGCAAAGGTAAAAGCAAAGCTTCCCGATTATGAAACACGCGTTACAACGCTCGGACACATCCAGCGCGGAGGGTCACCTACCTGCAACGACAGGGTACTTGCCAGTATCCTCGGAAGCAATTCCATAGATGCATTACTAAAAGGAAAAAGCGGTGTTATGGTGGGACTTATTAACGGACACGTAACCTACACCCCTTTTGATGAGGCATGTACAAAACACAACGAAATAAATAAAAGTTGGTACGATATCGCTCATATTTTGTCACTTTAAAAAATTTTACTACCTTTGCACCCCCTTGTGTAAAGGGAAATCGCAACAAAAATATAGTATTAACTTAAAAATCAACACAGTGGATTATCAAAGTTACAAGACAGTGTCGGCTAATGCACAAACCGTTTCTAAGGAATGGTTGGTGATTGACGCAACTGATCTAGTATTAGGAAGACTTGCATCCAGATTAGCACTTATTCTGAGAGGCAAAAACAAAGTCAACTATACGCCACACGTGGATTGCGGAGATAACGTAATTGTTATTAATGCAGAAAAAATCCGCCTGACAGGCAAAAAGTTGACGGACAAGGTGTATGTAAGACATACAGGGTATCCCGGCGGTCAGCGTTTCGCTACTCCTAAGGAGTTGCTATCACGCAAACCAATCGCCGTAGTTGAGGAGGCTGTAAGAGGAATGCTTCCTAAAACCAAACTTGGAGCAGATTTGTTCCGTAACCTTTATGTATATGAAGGAGCAGAACATCCTCACCAAGCACAGCAACCAAAAACAATTAATTTAAACGAAATTTAAACAGAGCATGGAAGTAATCAACGCCCTTGGAAGACGTAAATCAGCAGTTGCTCGCGTTTATGTAAACACAGGTAAAGGTAACATTACAATTAATGGTAGAGAACTTGAGAAATATTTTCAGGAAGAGACTCTTCAGTTTATTGTAAAACAGCCACTTGAGGTTACCAACACTCTAGCTGAGTTTGACATTAAAGTTAACTTAGACGGTGGTGGAATCAAAGGTCAGGCAGAAGCATTGCGTTTGGGTATTGCCCGCGCACTTTGCGAAATTAACGCAGAGGCTTACCGCTCAACACTAAAATCAGCAGGATTCCTAACTCGCGACGCTAGAGAAGTTGAGAGAAAGAAACCCGGCCAGCCTGGTGCCCGTAAACGCTTCCAATTTAGTAAACGTTAATATTTACAAACTGATCTATTTGCACAGTTTGAATGGAAAATCGGGAGATTTTTATAGTGGGATTGCAGCTAGCTTCCCTATAATCTACTCCGGATTTGTTCAACTGCGGAAAATTCAGGAGACCGGAAAGTCCGTTACTCCGGATTGATAAAAAGAGAAAAATAATTAAAAAAAGAGAAAAATGCCTAGAACAAATTTCCAAGACTTACTTGATGCAGGTTCGCATTTTGGTCACTTAAAGAGAAAATGGAATCCAAAAATGGCTCCATATATTTTCATGGAGAAAAATGGTATTCATATCATTGACTTGCACAAGACCGTTGTCAAAATAGATGACGCTGCAAACATGATGAAACAGCTTGCACGCGCCGGCCGTAAGATTCTGTTTGTTGCTACAAAAAAACAGGCAAAAGATATAGTTGCCGAGAAGTCAGCTTCTGTTAACATGCCATATGTTACAGAGAGATGGCCGGGTGGAATGCTTACTAATTTCCCTACAATCCGTAAGGCAGTTAAGAAGATGAACACCATTGATAAAATGATTACAGACGGTACATTTGAGACTCTTGCAAAAAGAGAGAAACTTCAGGTTACCCGTCAAAGAGCAAAATTAGAGAAGAACCTAGGTTCTATTGCAGACCTTAACCGTTTACCTTCTGCTTTGTTCGTAGTTGACGTACAGAAAGAGATGAACGCAGTAAAAGAGGCTAACCGCCTAAACATACCGGTTATTGCTATAGTTGATACTTGTTGCGATCCCACTCCTATTGATTATGTTATCCCCGCAAATGATGATGCCGCTAAATCTATTTCACTAATTATGGATATTCTTTGCACCGCTGTTACAGAAGGTTTGCAAGAGAGAAAATTAGAAAAAGAAAAAGAGGTATCTGCCGATAACAAAGAAAGCGAAGCACCGGTAGGTAAAAAATTACGTGCGCGTAAAGGACAGACTGCGGACGAGGCTGCTGAATAAGCACCCTCAAAGCAAAGAAATGTTAACTATTAATTAAACAATTCTAATTATGGAAATAAAAGCAGCAGATGTTGCAAAGTTACGCCAGATGACCGGCGCAGGTATGATGGATTGTAAAAAAGCGCTTGTTGAAGCCAACGGCGATTTTGACAGAGCACAGGAAATCATCCGCGAGAGAGGTAAACTGATTGCAGCAAAACGTTCAGACAGAGAAACAACAGAAGGTTCTGTTATTGCACTTACAAATGCAGACCACACCAAAGCTATTCTTACATGCCTTGGTTGTGAGACTGACTTTGTTGCTAAAAATGCAGAATTCCAAACTCTTGCAAACAACATAGCAAAAGCAGCTTTAGAAAATTCACCGTCCGATTTAGCAGGTTTAATGACTTGCAAAATGGGCGGCGAAACTATTGAAGAGGCTATCACTCAACAAACCGGAAAAAGCGGCGAGAAACACGCTGTTCCTTTCTACGGAAAAATTGAAGCTCCGTTCATTGGAACTTATATTCATACAAACGGTAAAGTTGCAACCATCGTAGGCTTCACAAAAGCCATTGATGAGCACGCAGCAAAAGAGATTGCAATGCAGATTACAGCAATGAATCCGGTTTCTATTACAAAAGACGATTGTCCGAAAGAGGTTATAGAGAAAGAACTTGAGATTTACCGCGAGCAAATTGCTCTTGAAGGCAAACCAGCCAATATGGTTGAGAAAATTGCCCTTGGTAAACTTGGCAAATTCTTCAAAGAAAGCACTCTGGAAGAGCAGATTTTTGTAAAAGATGGAAAAATCACTGTTAAAGAATACCTTAAAACAGTAGATCCTGCCGTTAAAATTGTAGCATTCAAGAGATTCTCACTTAACGACTAATTCGTTACACAAACATAGTAAAATAGAGTACCTTTTTAAAGGGACTCTATTTTTTTTGTATCTTTGAGTAGTTAACACAATAAATTTCACTCCCAACCGGAGAACCACTATTAAACAAATAGCTATTATGAAACTTCGTCACAGCCATCTCACACTTCTTATTTTTCTTTTATGCTGGGGAAATAACCTTTCCGCCCAGAGCAACCATATCACAGAAGAGACTATCACAAGCACAATTACGGCACTTTGCAGCAAACACAACTCCATCAATAAATTCCTTATAGAAAAAGGGGTCCGGCAAACAGCAGGCATGTGGCAGGCAGACTCGCTTCCCGCAGCAGATTTTGCAACCTTTTGCCTAAAAAACTGGATTGCGCACGATTCTGCAAAAGAACAGGTATTAATGCGAGCATCCGATCATCTGAATAATCACCGATACATTAGTGCCACCCGCAATGCTTCGGAATACTATTCCCGTCATACCGGATACAAAACGGCAATCGACACCATGTTTGACAAAAGTGTTCCATCCTTTTCCCTCTCTCGCGAATACTTCAAAAATAAAATACCATACTACATGGCTTTAAACTTCCCGCAATACACGCTGGAAGAGAAAGAGAGGCTCGGAAAAGATTGGAGCATGAAAGAGTGGGCCTATGCCCGAATGGGCGACCGCTTTACCAAACCGGAAAAGCGGAACACATCAAAACGTATTGCTTCGGTAAATAATTCAACCTCCGCACAAAAAAGTGCCTCCTCTGCGGCCAATTCTCAAAAAGAAGACCCTCTCAAAAAGCTCAGTGCCTCCAAATACATTGCAGACTATAACATTTACATGGGACATGTCTTGGCACCCAAAGGGGAGAAAAACTTTGATAAAAATATGATCCTCCTATCCCATTGGAACTTGCGAGACGAGATAAAAGCCAACTACAACAAAGGAGAAACCGGCCTTACCAAACAGCGTACCGTAGCCAAAGTTATGGAAAGAATTGTAAGTCAGGAGATACCCAAAGAAGTAATCAACTCCGGCGATTTTGATTGGAATCCGTTTATAAACACACTCTATAAAAATGGCAAAAAAGGGACCGCTACCCAAGAAGACACCGTAAGATACTATTTCCTAAAAAGGAATTTTAATCCCGATAGCAAATATGGAGAGAGCAAAATACCCCAAATAGACGCAAAATTCTCCGGCGAACTGGAAATGCAGGTAGATCAGGTAGAAGCCCTATTTGAAACCCTGTTGAAATCTCAACAGAGAATACAGGTGGCTGAAATCATCAAAAAGAGATTGGGCCGCAACCTGGAAGCATTCGATATCTGGTACGATGGGTTCAAGAGCAGGAGTACTCTAAACATGGATAGCCTGGATATTATCCTAAAAAAAAGATATCCCAATGCTCAGGCCCTGGAAAAAGATCTTCCCCGCTTTTTAGAGACCGTTGGTTATGATCCTATTCGTGCAAGAGAAATAGCCTGGAAAGTAGCAGTTGATCCCGATCAAGGCTCAGGACACGCCGCCGGAGCCTCTTTCCGCGGAGCTAAATCCCGCCTGCGCACCCGTTTTGTAAAAGACGGCCTCGATTACAAAGGCTACAACATAGCCGTCCACGAATTCGGACACAATGTAGAACAAACCATCAGCTTGTATGAGGTTCCTTATCTCGCACTGCAGGGAGTACCAAACACAGCCTTCTCGGAAGCAATGGCCTTTATCATGCAAAAACGGGATATGCAAATCTTAGGCATACGCAACAACTCCCCTCAACAAGAAGAGATGGAGACACTCGATGCATTCTGGGGAGCCTATGAAATTATGGGAGTAGGCATGTTGGATATAGTCGTATGGCGCTGGATGTACGCAAACCCAACCGCCACCGTAAATGAACTCAAAGCAGCAGTGATTAAACTCTCCAAAGAGGTATGGAACAAATACTACGCAGATGCCTTTGGAATAAAAGACCAAACCATCCTAGCCGCTTACTCCCACATGCTGCACTACCCTCTCTACCTCTCTGCCTACCCTATCGGCCATCTAATTGCCTTTCAGGTAAACGAATACGTAAAAGGCAAAAACCTGCCGCAGGAAATAGATCGTATTTTCCGTCTGGGCCGCCTCACCCCTAACGAATGGATGCTCCGTGCCACCGGCCAAACCGTCAGCACCCAACCCCTGCTAGATGCCGTGGCGCACACGCTAACTCACTTAAATTAAATTTTTTTGCGGATTGTAAAATACACAATAAAAATTAAAATATTTCGTAATTCACAAAATTTACATATAACAGCCAATTATCTCCCTTAAAATAATATTAAGATCGTAGTTTTGAAAAAAACAGGTGTATGAAAAACTTCTTTCATATTATTTTAAGGGGCAATAATTATCAGGATATCTTCTTAGAAGCTGGTTTAATAGAAAATACAAATCCATAGGAAATGTTGCGCCACGCACGGCCTTACAGAACGCACAGCGGCAGTTGGCGCATTTTCCATTACGCTAAGTGAGTTAAATTGGTGCGCACGACATCTAGGAAAGCCTTCATGCGGAGGGCGTCTTTGGCGTTTACGATGGTGGAGAGTTGTTGAAGTGATTCAATGATTTTCTCCAACTGGTGAGGGGTATTGGGGTTAAAGAGAATTTCGGTAAGGAGATAATCGTCCTCAGAAAGGAGTCCTTGAGCAATCGCCATGTGCTTTTTAAAGGTGGTGCCGGGGGCATCCTGGTGCTTCATGATGGAGCCGAATACCAGAGTGGAGGCAAACGGAATGGAGAGGGAGTAGGCAACTACCTGATCGTGCTGCTCAAAGGTGTACTCCCGCACGTTTAGTTTGAGAGAATTAAATAAATCCCGATAAAATACTTTTCCCATATAATCCGTACCACGGGAAAGTAACGGCTTCTGCATGTCATCGGTACTATTAATTCCCTTCCCCCCCGGTTCATCCACAATAATTGCATTCTCAGTTTGCAGATTACCAAGGTTGGCAAAGGTAGGGCCGAACATAGGATGCACGGAGACATAACGGAATCCAGTTTGTTCATAAAAATCTTTCAGGCCGGTCTTCACCGATGCAATATCGGAAATAATGCAATGATCGGGAAGATACGGAATAACATCATTAAAAGCCTGCATGGTATAGCTGAGGGTAACACAGTTAATCAGCAGCTCCGGCTTAAAATCTGCAATTTGTTCATGCGTTGTAAAGCGGAGGGCATTATAAATAAAACGCATCCGTTTGGGATCGGTTTCCAGAACAGCCACTTCGTGGTTAAAGCTCAATAAATCGGTAAAAAACGAGCCCATCTTGCCCGCTCCAAGTATAAGTATTTTCATACAATGCTAATTTTTTTTTGATATACGATAGCTCGCATTATCTGTTTTGTTCTCATCTTAAAAATTATTTGGCTTGCGAATTCCCGTCTTCCATTATTTCCATCTGTACTTTTACAGACTCTTCGTGCACGGCCTTCATAATTTCCTTTACAAAATCGGGAGTAAGATCCATGGATTTTCCCATTTCACCGCGGTTATCCAGAATCTGATTGTAACGGTTACTCTGGAGAATAGGCATGTTATGCTCTTTTTTGTAAGTACCAATCTCTTTGGAAATACGCATCCGTTTGCCCAGAAGGGTAAGGAACTGCTCATCAATCTCATCTATCTGTTGGCGTAGCATGTGTATATTTTCCGTAGTCTGCACATTATCTCTTATAACCAACATCTTAAGAGTAAAATCAAGCACCTCCGGGGTTACCTGCTGTGCGGCATCGCTCAAAGCGCAATCCGGATTGCAATGAGACTCAATGATAAGTCCGTCAAAATTCAGATCCATAGCCTGTTGAGAGATGGGGGCAACCAATTCCCGTTTTCCACCAATGTGACTGGGGTCGCAGAAAATAGTCATATCGGGGAAGCGTCTGCGCAACTCAATGGGGATATGCCAAAGTGGGGTATTTCTGTAAATTTTCTTCTCATACGAGCTGAATCCTCTGTGAATCACCCCAATATTTTTTATTCCGGCATTGTAAAGACGCTCTATGCCACCGCACCAAAGTTCCAGATCGGGATTCACCGGGTTCTTTACAAGAATTGGAATATCAACACCCTTAAGGGCATCTGCCAGCTCCTGCATGGCAAACGGATTGGTTACGGTACGGGCACCCACCCAGAGAATATCAATACCCGCCTTAATAGCCTCAAGCACGTGCGTAGGAGTTGCAACCTCTGTGGAAACCAGCATTCCGGTTTTTTGCTTCACCTCTTTTAGCCAGGTCAGTCCCTGAACACCTACCCCCTCAAATCCTCCCGGTTTAGTACGGGGTTTCCAGATTCCTGCCCTAAAAATTTTAATTCCTTTTGCTGCAAGGGCGGTTGCAGTCTCCATAACTTGCTCACGGCTCTCCGCACTGCACGGCCCGGCTATGATAATAGGGCGCTTGGTATCAACCCCTTTTAATTCCAATTTGTCTATATTCATATCTGTTTATAGTTGTTTCAAAGTTAAATAATTATTGTAATCTCAACAACGCTTTCTCTAAGGTTGCCTCATTTGCACACAGAGAAATGCGGATATATTGTTCTCCCTCCGAGCCAAAAATAAATCCGGGAGTAAGGAATACCTTGGATCCATACAGCACTTTATCACAAATCTCCCTCCCGCAAGCCCCCTCCACCTTCCCCCAAAGGAACAATCCCACCTGGTCTTTACGCACCACAGCACCAACTTTTTCCAGAATAGCCGTAGCCAGAGCTCTGCGCTTCAGGTAAACGGCCGTCATCTCCTTGTACCAGCTATCGGGAGCCTTAAGAGCCTCCACTGCAGCCATTTGCATAGGGAGAAACATTCCCGAATCCATATTGCTCTTTACCCGTAAGATCCACTCAATAAACTGTTTATTAGATGCTGCCATTCCAATTCTCCACCCCGGCATATTAAACGTCTTGCTCATAGAATTCAGTTCAATGCAAATATCCTTTGCCCCCGGGACACTTAAAATACTCAGCGGATTATCATTCAAAATAAAACTATACGGATTATCATGGCAAATCATAATCTGATGCTTGCGGCCGAATCGCACCAATTTCTCAAACAACTCCACAGAACCATTTGCCCCGGTAGGCATATTGGGATAATTGCACCACATTAATTTTACCCCGGACAAAGAGATCTCTCCGCGCTCATCCGCCTGCTCCAGAGCCTGTAAATCCGGCTTCCACCCGCTTTCCTCTTTTAATGAATAAGGAATAATATTAGCCCCAACAAGCTTAGATACAGAGGCATATGTAGGATAACCCGGATTAGGAACCAACACCCCGTCTCCCTCATTTAGAAATGCCATAGAAATATGCATCACCGCCTCTTTGCTCCCCATCAACGGTAAAATCTCATTGGCAGGATTCAACTCCACCCCATAATGTCGTTTATAAAACGCCGCAAACCCGTCACGCAACTGAGGGATCCCTATATATGATTGATAACCATGATTTTTAGGCAACACCGCACTCTCGCACAACGCCTTTACAGTCTCGCCGGAAGGGGGTAGATCGGGACTTCCAATCCCAAGATTAATCACATCCGCACCTTGTGCATTCATGGCCGCAATCTCTTTTAGCTTCACCGAAAAATAATACTCCTCCACAGACTCTACCCTGCGGGCAGGAGTAATTTCAATATGTTTAGGATGATTAAATGTATTCATTTTTATAGTTTTTAATTTTTATTCAACATCATTTGCAGCCTGCGCATACTCGCCAAGAATTCCAAACTCCTTGGTAAGAGGCTTAATGGCCTCAATCGCCTGCCTATACCGGGTATAATCCTCAAACAGCAGATTAATATAAAATTGATATTCCCACTCCTTTCCAATAATTGGAAGTGATTGAACCATAGATAGATTCATATCATAAAAAGAAAGAACGGAGAGGACTTTGGAGAGGCTTCCCGATGTATGGGGAAGGGTAAAAACGAGCGAACTCTTATTAATTAGGTTCCCCGATAACTCATCAAGCACCTGCTGCGCAACCGCCTTGTTAGCAAGCACCAGAAAACGGGTAAAATTTCTTTTATTGGTCTCAATCCCCTCTGCCAGAATGTTCATTCCGTAAATCTGAGCGGCTCCGGCAGGGCAAATAGCAGCATGAGTTGTCAATTGGTTTTCCCGAATCCATTTTGCACTCCCGGCAGTATCCTCTTTTTCAACCAGTTTCACATGCTCAAGAGTATCCAGAAAATCGCTGCATTGCATAAGAGCCATCGGATGAGAATTAATTTCGTTAATACTATGAATATCAACTCCGGGCATTGCCACCAGCGAATGAGAAATACGCAATTTATGCTCTCCCACCACCACAAGATTATTTCCCCTTACAATTTGATAGTTCTGTAGAATACTCCCGGCTATTGTATTCTCTATAGCCATAACGGCAAGCACCTTAGGATCTCTTACAACAGTGGAGGCCAACTGCTTAAATGTATCACAGTCTATTGTCTCAACCTCATCCGAGGCAAAAAACTTATTAGCCGCAATATGGTGATTACACCCTTTTATCCCCTGTATAGCTACTTTTCTTTTCATACAATTTCTCTAAAACCTCTTAAACAAAAAAACTCCTACCAATCCGGCAGGAGTTTTCTATTTTTATATTAATATCTAATTCATCACTTAGCTTTAATACTACATACAAACTCCCGCCTTCACTCTATAATAAAAGTAAAAGTTAAAAAAGAAGAAGTATGTAAATCGTTGCTGTGACATCTGTAATCTCTATGTGTTTCTTAATTGGGCACAAAAATAGATATTTTTTTTTAACCGCCAAAGATTTTGCAACTTTTTTTGTTTACTATTTAAAATTTCTAAATTTGCATCATCCAAAACGAACACAAATAAATTGTAACAGTGAATAAAATTTATACACACAAGGGACTTAATGAGTTACCAAAATACATTCCGCAAAGCAGTGGTGTTTTTGTTATAATTGATAACAATTTAAAACCATATTATGGAAAATACTTCAAAATGTTTCCCGTAATTGAAATAAACACATCAGAAAACAACAAAACACTCTCCATCGTACAGTTCATTTTAGAACGGTTGCTGAAGTTGGATGCCGACAGAAATTGCTTTATTATAGGGGTAGGCGGCGGCATTACCACCGACATAGCCGGCTTTGCAGCCTCTATCTATAAGCGCGGTGTTAAATTTGGGTTTGTCCCTACCACGCTCCTTGCCCAGGTAGATGCCTCCATAGGAGGTAAAAATGGCGTTAACTTTCACTCTTACAAAAACATAATAGGGACAATCACCCAACCTGAATGGATCTACATCTGCTCCGATGTGCTACAAACGCTCCATTCCAGAGAATTTAAAGCCGGGATAGCTGAGGTGCTGAAAACATTTATTTTATTTGATAAAGAGTATTATAAAAAGGGAGTCGATTAAATAGCGGAACTCGAGCAAAACCACAAACAGCACCAAA
>JAVWIB010000056.1:0-17682 GCA_036639755.1 Bacteroidales bacterium | reverse complement strand
AGTGCAAAGGTAGATAAAATTTTTACCCCTCCAAATTTATTTTGGGCTATTTGTAAGAACTTTTATGCAAGGTATTATGTTACAGTAGGTAATAGATAGAAAAGATTTATCCGAATCTTAAGCGATTGGATAATATTCATGCAAAACTCTTCTATGATAAAGAATTTTTAATACCTTTGACCAGCTAAATAATAAATAGATCAATGTCAAAACAAATCATCATCATCCCAACTTATAACGAGAAAGAAAATATCGAAAAGATTATCAGGGCAATACGTGGCCTTGAGATTGATTTTCACATCCTTGTTATAGATGATGGTTCTCCTGACGGTACGGCTGCAATTGTAAAAAATCTGCAACTCGAGTTTAAGGATATACTATATATAATAGAGAGAAAGGGAAAACTAGGGCTTGGAACCGCCTATATAACAGGGTTTAGTTGGGCAATTGAGCATGAGTATGATTATATATTTGAAATGGATGCCGATTTTTCTCATAATCCTACGGATTTACCAAAACTTTATAAGGCTTGTAGTGAAGACGGTGCCGATCTGGCTATAGGGAGCCGTTATTGCAACGGAATTAGCGTAATTAACTGGCCTATAGGGAGAGTAATTATGTCTTATTATGCATCTACTTATGTACGAAAAGTACTGGGTATGAAAGTGTTTGATTGTACCGCCGGCTTTAAATGTTATAAGAAAAAGGTGCTGGAGACAATTGATTTTAATAAGATTAGAATGAGGGGGTATGGGTTTCAGGTTGAAATGAAATATAATACATATAAGTTGGGATTTAAGATTCAGGAGGTACCCATTATATTTATGGATAGGAAGGAAGGAACCTCTAAAATGAGTTCCGGGATATTTGGAGAGGCTTTCTGGGGAGTTCTAAAAATGCGGTTCCGTAAAATTACGCCGCACAATAAATCAAAAAAACAAGCTTAGGACATGAATATTCTTATAGAAAACGGTACGATTATAAATAAGGGGCTATCTTATAAAGGTAGCCTTTTGATTAAAGATGACCTTATAGCGCAGATTATACGGGATGGTGATCCGGAAAATTATCGGGATATAAAAATTGATAAGGTAATTGATGCCTCCGGCCTCCATATTTTTCCGGGAGTGATTGATGATCAGGTGCATTTTAGGGAGCCGGGCAATAGTGAAAAGGCCACTATAGAGAGCGAGAGCAAGGCGGCAGTGCTTGGCGGTGTGACCAGTTTTATGGATATGCCCAATAATACGCCGCTTACGATTACGAATGAGTTATTGGAGGGAAAATATAAAATTGCGCAGGAGCATTCGTATGCAAATTATTCGTTTTATCTGGGTGCAACCAACCATAATATTGAACAGATTAGAGGGGTGAATAAGGAGAGAGTGTGCGGCGTTAAGGTATTTATGGGATCTTCTACCGGCAATATGCTGGTAAATGATGAGCATGCTCTGGAGAAAATTTTTAAAGAATCACCTATATTAATTGCTACACATTGCGAACAGGAGGAGATTATAAAGGTTAATTTAGAGGCGTTTACGAAAAAATACGGAGAGAACATTCCGTTTGAGGCGCATCCCGATATAAGAAGCAGGGAGGCCTGCATTGCCTGCACCCAAAGGGCATTAAAACTGGCCGTTGAGAATCATTCTACATTGCATGTACTGCATATCAGTACAGCTCAGGAAATTGAGATGATCAGACAGGCTCATGCGATAAATTCTAAAATTACCGGAGAGGTTTGTGTGCATTATATGTGGTTCAACAACAATGATTATGCTCAATATGGCAGCAAGATTAAATGCAATCCGGCAATTAAACTGGAGAGTGATATGCTTGCCATACGGGCGGCCGTTAAGGAGGGGGTGATAAAGGTTGTTGCAACCGATCACGCACCGCATCTGAAAGAGGAAAAAGAGAATAATTATAGCAAAGCTCCCAGTGGTCTTCCTCTGGTGCAACATAGTCTTCAATTAATGCTGGAGTTGTGCAAGAAGGGAGTTTTTACTCCGCAAGAAGTGGCCGCCAGAATGAGCCACGGCCCGGCAGAGTGTTTTGGAATACGGCAACGGGGGTTTATTGAACAGGGGTATTTTGCAGATCTGGCCATTGTAAATATGACTCTTCCCGATAACAAAACGCCCATGCAACCCGCCTATAAATGCGGATGGAGCCCGTTTGCCGGCCATACTTTTGGAAGCAGCATTATCCATACCTTTGTAAATGGTGTACAGGTTGTGGAAAATGGGATACTTACCGGAAACCGCAGTGCATCGGCCCTTATCTTTAACAGATAGCTCTTATATAACCACTTATAATCACCTATGAAACTTAACCGTAAAACACTGGGATCTACTTATGTAGCTGCAACCATAGCCATTATCCTGTGGGGATTCTCATTTGTCTGGACAAATGATCTACTGAATCATCAAGTTCCTATTTTTACGTTTTTATTTATCCGGCTTTCCATTGCAGGAGTTTTATTATGGATTTTTGCCAAAGTTACCGGCAAGCTGCAGAAAGTAACTCTTACCGATTTTCTTTGGATGAGCCTGATGGCTTTCTTTGAACCGTTTATTTATTTTATAGGAGAGAGTTTTGGAATGCAGACCACCGGTTCTGCCGTGCTGGCAGCCGTTATTATTGCAACCATCCCTATTACCTGCATGATTACAGAGAAAGTTTTATACAAAGTTCCGTTTACATTTTATAAAATAATAGGTATCTTCCTTACGATTCCGGGAATTATTATGGTGGTGATGAACGGTGGAAGTGTATCGATAGAGCATGCTTACGGTATTGCCCTTCTCTTTTTAGCCGTTATAGGGGCCACTGGGTACGGGACGGTGGTCAAAAAATTATCGGGAAAATATAACAGCCTTACCATTGCAACCTATCAGTTTCTGATTGGTGCTGCTATGTTTTTTCCGTTTTTTCTCCTTTACGGAACTCAGGGGCTTAATGCCTCTTTCTTTACGGCAGAGGTTCTGGTTCCCCTCCTATCGCTTGCAATTCTGTGTTCCTGCGTAGCGTTTGTATTTTGGATAACGGCTATACGCGGGCTTGGAATCACCCGGGCAAATATTTTTTCGGCACTTATTCCCGCCGTTTCCGCTCTAGGTGCCGCAATGCTTGGGCAAGAAGCTATTACCGTTGTAACTGTTGGCGGAATTGCAATTGTCATTACGGGGGTAATTCTGGCACAGCGGTAGACTACCTAAAAAAACTAAATAACTATGAAAAAATTCATCTTAATAACCATATTGATACCATCCCATTAACTTTACCTTTTTTAAAGAGGGACTGTTTGTAACGGAAGCCACACAGCCTGATTTATTATTAATTGCCCTCAAAAAACATGGAACCCTTTAATCAAGTATCCGCTACTTTCCTTTTATACACCCTTCTGCTTTTTATGATTGGCTCTTTTCTTATTTGAGCAACTTCAGTTGTATCCTCTGTCTTTTCATATCTACCTCCAGCACTTTTACTTGTACATGTTGGTGCAGTTTGAGTACTTCGTTGGGGTTGGAGATAAATTTATCGGCCATATTGGAGATATGGATGAGGCCGTTTTGCTTGATTCCAATATCTACAAAGGCTCCAAAGTTGGTGATATTGGTTACAATGCCGGGGAGTTCCATTCCCTCTTTAAGATCTTCTATTACATGAATATCGGAGGCAAATTCCAGAACTTTTATATTTGCACGGGGATCGCGGCCGGGTTTGGCCAACTCCTGCATAATATCGTTAAGGGTTGGAAGTCCCACCTCGTCGTTTACATATTTTTCTATTTTCACAGAGGCAATTTTCTCTTTATTTCCAATCAGTTCCTTCACCGATAATCCTGTATCTTTGGCAATTGCCGTAACCAAGGCATACCGTTCCGGATGCACAGCGGAGTTATCGAGCGGATTTGCCGCATTAGGAATCCTGAGGAAACCGGCAGCCTGCTCATATACCTTTTCACCAAGTCGCTTAACCTTAATGAGTTGCGCACGAGAAGTAAATGCTCCGTTTGCTTCTCTGTAATCTACAATATTCTGAGCCAGTGCCGGGCCTATACCGGAAACATAAGAGAGCAGGTGTTTACTTGCGGTATTCAGGTTTACCCCCACATTATTTACACAACTTACCACCACATCGTCCAGCTTATCTTTTAACAACGTTTGATCTACATCATGTTGATACTGCCCTATTCCCAACGATTTGGGATCTATTTTTACCAGCTCCGCCAACGGATCCATAAGGCGGCGCCCAATAGAGACAGAACCGCGCACGGTAACATCATATTGCGGGAACTCCTCGCGTGCAATAGCAGAGGCAGAATAAATAGAGGCTCCGTCTTCACTTACCGAATACACTTTTACCTCAGTAGGAAGGGCAATCCGTTTAATAAACGCCTCCGTTTCCCTTGCAGCCGTTCCGTTTCCTATTGCAATCACCTCTACTTTATAAGATTCAATCATATTGGAGAGCTTCTTCATTGCCATAACTTTTTCATTGGCAGGCGGATGCGGATAAATAGTATCATTGTGTACCAATGCCCCCTGAGCATCCAGACAAACCACTTTACATCCTGTTCTAAAACCGGGATCAATAGCAAGAGTGCGTTTCTGTCCAACCGGAGCTGCCAGCAATAACTGACGGAGATTTTCTCCGAATACTTTTATGGAATCAAGATCGGCCTTCTCTTTGGCTATCCGCAACGATTCATTCTCTATAGAAGGGTGCAACAACCTCTTATACGAATCTTCCGCAGCCAGATTTAATTGCTCAAACAATGCGTAACTGCTACATTTTATCCCATTATAAAACAACCGGTGAATAATTTTTCCGGCAATCTCATCATCAACATCCAGTTTCACCTGCAAAACGCCCTCCTCAACTCCCCGTAAAATTGCCAGAAGACGATGGGAAGGAATGCGGGAAATATCTTCGTGAAAATCAAAATAATTCTCATATTTTTCCCCTTGTTCATCTTTTCCTTTTGCAACTTTCGATTGTATTTTTCCGTTTTTTCCGTAGAAATTCCTTAGCTCCTGCCTAATCTGGGGCTTCTCCGATATTGCTTCGGCAATAATATCGCGGGCCCCTTGCATGGCTGCATCTTTATCGGGAACCTCTTTGGTTATAAATGTCTGGATAAATTGATCAAAATTTTCGATTGCAAAGGTCATCATCTTGCAGGCAAGTGGTTCCAACCCCTTCTCTTTTGCCATGGATGCCTTAGTACGCCGTTTGGGTTTGTAGGGAAGATAAATATCCTCCAGTTCCTGCATCTCCACACAATGCTTAATGGATTTCTCCAGTTCCGGAGTAAGTTTTTCCTGATCCGTAATACTCTTTACAACAGCCTCCTTCCGTTTATCCAGTTCCACAAACTTAAGATACCAGTAACGTATCTCGGCTACCTGTACCTCGTCTAGTTGTCCGGTACGCTCTTTTCTATAGCGGCTAATAAAAGGAACTGTAGCTCCTTCTTGTAGAAGTTCAACACAATGTTCTACCTGCCAGTCTTTTACGGCAAGTTTATCTGTAATATATTTAATATATAATTTATGAATCATAATCATTTTATTTTAATCGTGCGATACTTGTTGTAATTGCTCTCTGTATGCCGAGAAAATTTTGGATTTGGATACAAACCCCATATAACATCCGTTTTCATCCAGTACCGGAAGGTTCCATGCCCCGGTTTTCTCAAATTTTGCCATTACACTCTCCATCTTTTCATTATAACAAACAAATTCGGGAGCCGGCTTCATGTAGGTATATATATGAACCGTATGATATTTCTCTTTCTCAAACATAACATCCCTGACATCATCTAAAAAGACCATTCCCTGCACCCGTTTATCCGAATCGAGCACCGGAAAAAGATTTCTTTTAGAGGCGGCTATGGCCTGTACCAGATCACCAAGCGTATCGTTAATTTCTACAGGTGTAAAGTCTTTCTCCACCAGTTCGTCCGTTTTAAGGAGTGTGAGTACCGCTTGGTCAGAATCATGGGTAAGCAAATCTCCTTGTTTTGCAATACGCTTAGTATAAATAGAATAAGGTTCGTAAATTCGTATAGTGGCAAAAGCAACAGCGGCAGTAATAATCAGAGGCATGAGCAAAGTATACCCCCCGGTAATTTCGGCTATCAGGAATATTGCGGTAAGAGGTGCCTGCATAACTCCGGCCATAAGTCCTGCCATCCCCACCAGTACAAAATTGGTTTCCGGTACATCGTGGATTCCCGATAAATTAATAACCCTGGCTACAATAAAGCCCAGAATCCCTCCCATAAACAAAGTGGGGCCGAATGTCCCTCCTACTCCGCCTCCGGCATTGGTCAAAGACATGGAGAAAACCTTAAATAAGAAAACCCCCAGAAAGAAAAGCGGTAATACCCATTCAACACTTAAATACTGTCCAAAAAATGATGTTCCTATAGCATCGGTTGAATTTCCGTTAAGCAGATTGGTGATCACCTCATATCCCTCGCCGTACAACGGAGGAAATAAAAAAATTAACAGACCCAGGCAACCGGCAGAAATTGCCCATCGTTTATATGTACCGGAAATTGATTTGATTTTATCTTCCAGAGCAAGAGTTGCTCTTGTAAAATATAAGGATGCAATTCCGCAGATTCCACCAAATAAAATATAATATGGTAGATTTTTTATTTCAAAAGGGGTAAGACTATTCGAAAAAGCAACCGCATCGCCCAAAAAGAAATAAGAAACCGTGGTAGCGGTAACAGAAGATACTACCAAAGGTAAGATGGAGGTCATGGACATATTAAAAAGCAGAATTTCCAGCGTAAATAAGACTCCTGCCAGAGGTGCCTTAAAAATACCGGCAACAGCCCCTGCCGCACCACAACCTAGGAGAATGGTCATATTTTTATACGAAAGCCCCATTGCCCTTGCCACATTGGAGCCAATTGCCGCCCCCGTATATACAATAGGGGCCTCTGCTCCTACAGATCCTCCAAACCCTATGGTTACCGCACTGGCTGCCATAGAACTCCACATATTATGAGATTTTATTTTTGATTCGTTTTTGGAAACAGCCAGGAGTACTTTGGTAACACCGTGCCCAATATTATCTTTTACAATATATTTAACAAATAACAATGCCAGAAGCATTCCAATTCCCGGATAAAGAAAATAAAAAAAACTGTCTACCGGCGTTTTGAACCATCCGGTAAGAACCCATTGTACAAAATGGACCAATTGTTTTAAAATTACTGCCGCAATTCCGCTACACAACCCCACAAAGAGGGCAAGAAGCAATAAAAGCCGTTGTTCCGGCATAGTGGCTATGAATATTTTTATGGAGGCGAAAGTCTTTCTGAACATCGGTTTTGTGTTGTATATATTTTAATGCGAATATACTAATAATGTAGTCAAGTCTATAAAAAAATTATTTTCAGGTTCACTTCACGGAAGTTTGACACTTTCATAAAATAAAAATATTTGTATGCAGTTAAATCTTTTAGAAATAATAAAGGGAGGAGTTCCACTAAAATTATAGAGAAATTTGGCACAATAGAGGAAAACTTATGGCATTATATAACCTTTATCTTCCGCTTTAGCTACAATCTTAACAAGTCTCTTGCATTGATCTGTAGAAAGTAGGTTTCCTCGTTGTATGTATGAAGCCATACTTTTTATAAAATCGAGATCACCATAAGATAAGACTTTCTCTTTCATAAGGTCATTATAAACTTGCAACCAATAGGATGCTCCAAGTTTATAAATTTCGATTGAAGCATCAATATTAGAGTTGAATTTGTGTGATCGTTTAGCTGCTGCTTCAATAGCTTTGGTCTCTTCCATTGATACAAGTGATTTAGTAAACTCATCAGATAATTGGAAGCTATAATCTTGAAATGCTTTCCAAACACTTTGTGTACGAGATATGGTTCTTACAATACCACCATTTGCCTGTTCCATAAGGAAGTGGTGAGCACATTCAGCAAGACGAAGAAGTTCGTATTCTAAGGCTGGATATAGAGTTTGTCTTTGCCAAATAGTCTTCCAATCTAAATCCTTATCCTTATGAATAAGGGTCATAAGTTTGGCGACAGTGTAAGGTATAATCTGAGCCTTATTACCTCCCCTAGGATACCAAGCGGACTTTCCAATACGAACATCAAGAGTGTCAAAAATAATAACTGAACATACGGTTTTCTTAAAAAATTCTTCATTAATGCTATCTCTTGATTCATCGTACATCTTTTCTACAATAGAAGCAAATTTGCTAAAGTTAATCGCTGAACTTTGGCAAACTTGATGAGGATTCATATATATTGTATTAAGACATTTTGCAAGCTTTTCTTTTTTAATGACTTGACTTTTAGGGTGCATTTCGCCAAATTTCTTTCTTTCGGCAACAGTCATCTTCATCTGCTCTTGTTCCCATTTACCTCGTGAACGCTCGTAAAACCACGTAGTCTGATATGGTTTACCATCTACTGGCGGAGCCATTACTTGACTAGAAAGTTTCTCCATTGCAACGTGGAATGGATGGTTGGAGAAGAAATCTGCGTCAGAAACAGGGTTCTGGCAGTTGGCACATTGAGAGATTGTTTTGGTTATCTCATTGTAACGATCAACTTGTTCTTCTGACATATCATCTTCAACATTAAGGACAGTTAATTTCATGGGGACAAACAAAGTATCCATTCCTTTTTTATCCTCTTTCTTAATAATCGCATTTGCTAAAGACGCAGTGGTCTGACCTCCGTTTATGATTTGAGGGTCTTTGAAATGTATAATCTTTGTTTTGTCAGCAGAAAAGCGAATAGCTCTTGCAACAATAGCTATGCCATTGTTGTATGTAAAGAAATTTTCAGGGTGGTTTATAATTGTGTCCCTAATACCTTTATTTACCTTTCCCCTTACACTTAGAAAAGCACGCACGTTACCTTGCAGCAACTTGCTTCCATATTTCAAATACAGATTAGCTAAGAAACGACCGGGCACTATACCTAAATAGGCATTATAGTCCGTATCAATCCCTAAATCCGTCTGAAGATATTGAACGCCATCACATCCAAAATCACGAGTGTCGAATTCAATTATTTCACTAACATTAGAAGTAAATGTTTGAAAAATTCTCTCTAATGTCCAAATATTAAGTTCTACGGGACGTCCTTCAAAATCCTCTTGACTAATACTTTTTACTTGGTTACTAAGTACTGAATTTGAAAGGATATAGAATTTGAATCGAAGAATTTCAGTCTCAATCATACCCTTTCCAATTTTATTGCGGAATTCCTTTGCAAGATTAATAGCCGGGTCAGAGTCATCACAATAGTCGCAAATGTGTCCGTTTATACATTCATCAAGAAAATTTCTCATATGTATGTATAAATCATTGATTCGAGTATTTGTCAATTTCGGAACGGTATCGCATTCATTGACAAAGTCGCTTGCTATTAAGATTAATGCACTATCAGCTTCATCATAAGCATAGGCATCGAATGCCATAAGACGGCGATTTTTACCTCGCATCTCTACAGACATTGGTATTGGGTCATTTAATTCTCCAATACTTTCAAGTTCATCAAGTAAACGAGTTATAAATTGAGTTTCCGGGGCAGTCCCATCATGCTCAGCGTTAAACCTGAGTTGTTCGATAAATTGAGTTCTAAATTCTTCGATTTGCATAGTGTTCCGAATTATTTATACTTTAAACTCCTCAATTTCAGAAAGAACAATATCATATTGAACTTTACTGATAGACATTGGGACATTGTTTCGGCAAAGCCGAGGAAAATGTTCAGTTACTTTATACATGGAAAATCCGACCTTTGAATATACAAAGTTGTCGTATTCAGGAGAGAAGTCAAAATTATATAATGTAAGTTTTGAAAGCAAAGTTTCTCGATTTATTGGAGACCCCATAATATTCATTAGCTCGGCAACAAGTGAATTTAATTTTATTCCACTAAACGAAGGGCTCATTTTTTCAAGACAATACACAGCCAAATAGCCCTCTTCGTTTCCATCCAACTGTTCGATTGACGAGATTCTTACCGTTTCCTTACCAGTATTTATTGCTTTGATTTCGTACCATTCACTTTCAGTAGAAAAGTCTTTATGGGTACGTTCAGAACCCATCCAACTTTCTAAGGATTTCGAAACGCCCCATTGTGGAATCATATATTCTTTCATAAAAAGCAACTCTCCAATAAGCCCAATAATTTCGGTATCAGACAAAGAACCAGAATGAGGCTTAAATAGTTTTTTCCATGCAAAATAGCGAGAACAGAGCGTCTTATATGCTATATCGTCAATTTTTAAATTTACGGTAGAGTCTAATAAATCTTGGCAGAATGTGCAGAAATATTCTAAGAGTTCGGCATTTTCAAGCGAAAAACGAAGTACATAGCGGTCTGCACTTTTCCCTTGATATACGGATATAACATCAGAACCAACAATCTTTGTAGGTACATATTTCCCTCTAAATTCAAGAGAAAAATTATTCTTGTCGTCATGGCCTAAATATAAGTTCAAGTCGCAATTCTCGCCAAATCTAATAAAATGACTTGGCTGAAAATTCCGAGAGAATATTTCAAATAATCTGTTCTTCATCATCAACTTCTTCAGGTTCGTCTTGCATATGTAACTGCATATAAATTTTATTAGCCTTATATTTCTTTGCGTTCTCCGCTTCTTTTACCCCGGGGAATCCAATAGCAAAAGCTACAATCCTTTCTTCACCGAGCTCCTTTCTAAAAGCCTTTAACTTTGGCTTTTCCTCCTTGTTTGGTACGGGAGAATTGGGTTGCAATAGAAATATGATTAACATTGGGTTTCTCTTAGGCAAATATTGGAAGTATGCTTTAAGAGGAACATTCCTATTTTTTAGACTCTCATCGGTAGCATCGGTATCTTCTTTTTTCCATGCTGCTCTACATGAATCTTCTGCAAATTTAATTTGTTCTTTCTGTAAAGCGAACTTACCTTCACGAAGACCTAACATTCTACGGCGAGAACTAATCTGAATAACATTGCCATGCTCCTCTATTGCACGGTTAGCGCACCTAATCTTTTCTAATCCCGGAATGTCATAATATATAGTACCATCACCACCCTCAAAAACAACATCCCATTTATCTATGCCAGTAGTTTCACTATCTTGCATAAAATTAAGGATATTGTCCGTATTAAATCTCATATTAACCATTGAACATTTAATACGTGAAAGGAGATCAATTATTACTTTTTTAGGCACATTGGCGAAATATCTTGAAGAAGGGTCATCTGAAAAAACTGATTCGCCCTCGTGTTTGGGACGGTCTGCAAATCTAAACTCAAAGTTATTATCGAAAAGATACTTTGTAAGTGCTATAACCTGTTCCTTATTATGAGTGTTCTGTGTTACATTCGTGCTAAGGTACGGCGTATCACAAATGTTACCATAGTAAGATTGCATTTCATATAGTTCGAATGTAGATCTCATCTTATTAGCAGATGTTATACTAAGCTCATCGCAATAGTCTCGCACTCTTATACCAAAATCTTTAGGTGTAAGGTGCTGCTCAAACATTTGCTTAATATCTTCTTTCAGCTCAATGGTAGCTATCTCAATTTCTTTATACCAATCAGCACTTAGACGGCTCGTCCAAACTTGGAATATATCTTCATACCCTGCTCGATAACCAAACCAACGTCCCATTTGCATTAAAACATCAAATGTAGAAGTGTTACGATAAAAGTAGCTGGTAATAAGTCCTTCAAGAGTAAGTCCTCGAGATAAGGCTAAACCACCAACTGCAATAACTCGTAATGATTTATTGGTCTTGTAATCTAATTTGGCACTACTTTTTCCACCATTAACTACAATGACCTTGATTTTATCGATAGCTTTCAATATATTTTGCTTATCACAAATTCGACTAAAAGTTATATCGTTAACGTTATTGTAATGACGTTCGAATACCGACTTAAATTCTTGGAAGAGAAGCAACTTAGAGTCTTCTTTTATTTTCCCAGAGAAGTCGTGTTCAACAGTATTACGCACTGAATCATAAATAGCTTGAATGTGTTCACATATAATGTTCTGAATCTTAATAAATCGGGACATGTTAACGAGCATACTTCTTGGTGTAGATTGTTGTCCGTGTAGCTCTCGAATAATATTAGCTATGAAAAATGATATTACAGCCTCTCTTAACGATTTAGGAAGTATTCCATCCCATTCTTTTCTGTGTCGTGAATAAAATGAGCCAGAGTTAAGAGCGTCAATATCATTTTTAGAAGAATCCTTGTATTCATCAGAAGCGTAATCGGGTTCTTCTATATCAACAATATATCTTAATTGTGAAAAGTATTTTTCGCCATCAAAGAATAATTGTTTTGCTCCAATATAGTTAGAAGGAGTAGGAAGCACATAGATAAAATGTTCTGGGAACAAATCTGCATGCTTCATACTATCAACAGAATCTGGGTCTATAAAAACGTTGGCGAATGGGGTTGCCGTAAAGCCTACATAATTAGCATTCTTGAATAGATTGCAAATTTGTCGAATTATTCTGTTTGTCTTAGTTGGATCTGTCTCGTCCCTTTTTGTATTGACAGAGGCATTGTCAGCTTCATCGTCAATAAGAAGCATCGGCTGATTTATACACTGAAGAACAGGGTCTAAATTATTATCGCTAAGCCATTTATACATCTTATTCAGAACAGAAACATTTTTTTTAACCACAAATAGAACTAACGAATTGTGTTCATTTAATGTAGTGGCAATTTTGTCACAGTCTCCTACAAAGTCTTTTACACAAGTTGTAAATGAAGTAGCACGGCGAGGTTTGTTGTCAAGTCCAACGCCAACGAGACCGCTTCTAACAATTTTATCGACTTTACGATATGTAAAGCCGACAATGCCGTCATCAATTCGCTCTTGAGTTTGTCCTCGTAAACTTTCAGTAATGCCTGCAAGAAGGATAACCACCTTATAACCAGCATCTGCAGCCTTACATATCAAACCTGAATATGTTGCTGTTTTACCAGATTGAACATCTCCAATAATTAATCCACGACGAATCCGTTTGCCCTCAAATACTTCATTAGGGTCACCCAAACAATTCATAATGTTTGGTAATGTTTCTTCGTCCAATTTATTTATACTGACAGGGGCGATAGATGTTTTCTCTGATAGATAACGGCGGTATCTATTCCAGAAGAAAGCATCTTTTATATTTTTATTGTCATACCATTGTTTAAGGTCATAATCATCAAATATACATTCTGATGAAGTATGTCTAATCGCAAACTGGTATTCTAATTCTACAAAAAGTTTGTTCTTGGTATCATTATCACAAGTAAATCCACAAAAAGTAATTGCTCTATCGATATATGACATCAAGTTATCAAAGTCAATTGACTTTCCTTGCGTTCTCTCAACATTTATAAGTTGAGTCGCTATTTGGGAAAGCATTCCGTATTGTGCTTCAGTTAGGCTCATTCTCATAATGTTTCAGTAAAGCAGATTGAACCTTTGGGTATCTACAAAAAGGTTCTGATTTCATAAGGTCTTCTATTATTTCTGTAAAGGGTCGAGTCTCTTTGATTAAGTCAACCATAGTTATACCAAGTTGGAAAACCTCATCAAATCTATCGTTGTTTTCTTCAACGAATATTGCTTCGTTTGATTTGTCAATATAGATCTGATTGATTGGAATATTCTTCTCAAGCTCACTAATAAGTATATCGAGATAAATAAAATCCTCGTCCGACATTTTCTCTCGAATCATCTTAAAGACTTTATTATCACGATTGATTTGATAGAAGTAGGTCTTATTACGTCCCTCCATTCTATCCCAAATATAGTCAAGGTCTTCAATATTTTCTCTCCGACCTCGATGTGTCTGCTTTACAACAGAGATTTCCATAGCTTCAAGCACAGTCTTTTTCATTCTATGCTGTATGCTTTTGGGAATAATAGCTTTCTGTTTCATTATGTTAATGCCCCAAATATCATCAAGGGTATTGGGTATATCAACACGTATTCTTGCATTCTTTGTAAGTTCAGCTCTTGGCTTCATTCCGAACCAGGTACCCCAAATAATAAGGCGTTTATTTCTGTAAATATAAAAGCCTTGTTTTGAACGCAAATTTTCTATTCCACCTATTAATTGCTTGTCTTTATCTGAAAGGTCGGTGGCATATGGTAGTATAAACGGCTTTATCGTAATAAGTCGTTCAAAACTGTTACTATCATTTATTTCTATTGTTCTACTTTTTTTTGCTGTCGTTTTAGGATGTACTTCAAGGAATGGATCAAGGGACTTAACTCGACCATTATTTATGTAGATTTTTAATTTACTTTTCTTAGTGTCAGAGAGAAATCTGTGGTAAATTAATCCAAGGTATTTGTCCAGAGAATCTTTTTGTTCATTGAGAAAATCAAAAACTCTACCATCATTAGATTTTTCTATAACATCAAAATCCTGCCATATAACTAAAGTTCCGGTTTTAATTGCTTTAAGTTCATCAATGTATGGTAGTGCCTCAATTTCTTTGAGAGTATGTTCTATAACAATCCAACGCTTCTGTTCGCAAATTATATTATAGTCCCAAGTATAGCAACAATAAACATTATCTCGTTTGCTGACTACTGTAAGAATACGGCATTGGGACATGGGGGCGGATTTCATACCAAGTCCAAACCTACCAAGGTCATTTTCGTCCCTTTCTTCTGAAGAGTCAGAGCTTCCATAACGCATTGCTTCAAACAAAGTATCAGCATTCATACCAACACCATCATCAAGTACACCTACGGCTTTAATATCAGTGTAAGTTAACGGGAACAGCAGTTTTACATATGAGCATTGCGCACTGATGCTATTATCAATAACATCAGCGATAGCTGCTTCAAAAGAATAGCCCATTGAACGCATTGACCCCATAAGCATATCTGCTTGCGGTATGTTTTCTTTGAATTTACTCATTCTGTTAATGCTAATATTTGTTTTACAACAGCTTTCGCCAATAGCGGTGGAACAGCATTCCCTATCTGTTGTTGAATATGGGATATTGGACCTTCAAAAACAAAGTGGTCTGGAAAACTTTGAATACGTGCAGCCTCTCGAACAGATAACCCTCTATTTTGCGTGGGGTGTATCAGCATACTTTTACGGTAATTTGAAATAGCCACCGATGGTTGGTCTGTTCTCAATCGTTTATATATACCACTATGACATCTTGATTTGTCGGCATAATTTTCCATTAATTCTTCTGGTATATCTCGCCAATTACCACCTTGGGGAATATATGAGTACCTTTTAATAGCCAAATCATTATTTCGAGAGACAAGGTTTTGAAGTGACTTATTAGACTTTTCTCTAATCATACGAGCGTATTTTGACGCTTCGCAAATGGGTATACGGTAATCTAGCTCATTGTAATTATCTCCATTCTCTAAGATTGGTAAATCTCCAATAGCTTCTTCGACAGAGATTTTTGTGTCATCAGGCGAGGGGAAAACAAAGTCAATACCGAGCGAATTGCCAACAAGGAAAAAACGTTCCCTATCTTGAGGAACGCCATAGTCAGAGGCTTTTAAAACAGAGAATTTAATGCTATATCCTAAAGTCTTAAATTCATCGGCAATCATTTCTACTACCTCTCCATGATTCATATGTACTATGCCAGAAACGTTTTCAAAAAGAAACCATTTAGGATGTAACTCTTTAACCATACGCACAAATTCACGGAAAAGGAAATTCTTTTCATTGTCCATGTTTCGATTTCGAGTATTCGACAAGGAAAATCCTTGGCAAGGTGGTCCGCCCATTATTATAAAAGGAGATTCCTTTGAGAAATGGCTTCTTAAATCGACCTCTTTTATATTTTGGCAAAGAATCTCGGTGTGTTTATGGTTTCTTTTATATGTCTTGGCTGCACTTTCATTCACCTCTATGGCAAAACGCATAGTAATACCAGCCATCTCTGCTCCTAAGCTAAGACCGCCAGCTCCAGAAAATATATCTACGCCATAATGAGGCATAACAATATCTTAATTTTGAGGGTTAAAAAATAACATATCAATCAAACGTTACACAATATAACTGTGCACACGTTACAAAGGTAATGCTTTTTATTGATTTTTCTTGTGTATTTCAAGATATTTTCGTATGCGCGTGCACACGCACGAAAAATGTACCAGAGAATGAGAACTCAGTAGTTTACGCTATATAATACTGCTGATTATAATAGGATGATTGATAGTGCTATATACACAATTAACCCGATAGATTGACGAATCAGGGGGTACCGGGGGAATAAAGTAAATAATAGGGTTGCGAATTGAACGCAGAGCTTACTATTTTTCTCGCCAAACGGAGAGAGATTGCCAATACTTTGGGAATCCCATATCTTTGAGATCGAGCAAACGGCAATCGGATTTGAGTAATTCCTTGACATGCTTTTTAAAGTCGCTTCCGGGACTAATAATGTCAAGGATATATGCAATACAAGAAAGTGTAGCAAACAATTTGTTTGTGCGTATTTGTCCGATTGTAGTTCTGTCCATGAATGGATAAAGAGTGTCGTATGGCAATGTTACGCTAACCATAAAACGGCGATTCCAAGTGCGGCTGTGGTGAGCGCAACAATTGCGGAGATTGGAAATAGCATGTAGCCAATTTTCCAATATAGCCACTTTCTTCAAGCCGAATTGTTTGGTAATGTACTCTTTACGATTGTCCAACTTTAAGGATTGGAATAATCGACTCAATGTGGCAAACGACACTACTTCGAGTGCCATCCAACTTGGTGGCATTGGAGGATTGTCGTATTTAGAATTGTAATGCTTGATAAAATCTTCGTTGCTTCGGCTTACGTCGGCATTGATATGATCCATTAAGTCATCATAACCGAAACGGAACAAACTTTCGTCATCGTACCAATGACTATCACCTGTGTTTTCGGCATATATTTGTACGATTTTTGTACGCACTGCCACTTCTATCTTTTCAATGGCATTGAAAATAAGCGATCGCAGTCTGCGATCAAAACAATAAAGGTCTATTATATCTTTGAAGTGAATATCTTTGCGAGTGAAGTTATGGTCGGTATCTTCGCCGTTCTCTTGAAATGGATAAGTATAAGCACGAAGTCGATAGTAGCTAATATTGAAGAGATAAGCAGTAGCCTCGCTTTCATAATCGAAAACGAGTCCTCGTTGTTTTAGCCGTGCAACTTGCTCGGCGAGGGTCAACGGCTTCTTTGTATACTCAATTCTATCGGTCAATTTATTAGAAGATACCATATAAAAACTCGAAGACCTCCCCAGGTGCGCTGTTCTACGGGAAGCGTGGGAGGTCATATCGAGTGCGAAGATAATACTTTAATTTGAAATAGCAAAGGTTGTGGCAAAAATATTCGAAAGTTTGACACTTTCATACGTAAATATTTTGTTTAAAAACCACTTATAATCAATGGTTTAGTTTTTATTAATTTAAATAAAGTTCAATTCAAACAAAATAAGAGATAGCACTTGTGAAAACAAATGCGTGGTTATTAGTTAAAAGGAGTACAGCTTAATGTTTTAAAATTTTTGAAACAGAAGAGGCAGAAAGATTAAAACAATACGGAGTCTCTAAAGGACATAGGCCAAGTCCGGAAGTTTGACACTTTCATAAAATAAAAATATTTGTAACTATTTGAGAGATTT
>JAVWIB010000055.1:0-17874 GCA_036639755.1 Bacteroidales bacterium | reverse complement strand
AAAGAAATAATGTGTTTTTTTTGTAAAAAAATTTAAACCACCCTTAAATCTATACATACGGGGCAAAGTTAAAAAGTTTTTTTGCACTTGCAAAAAAAAACTATTTTTTTTTCTGTATCTACCTCATAAGCTTAGGTTAAGCTCAAAATCCGTTTGTAAAAACGGACTTTCTTATTGCACCACAAATATAATAAAAAATCGTATAGATTTAAGGGTGGTTTGTTTGATGCGGCTTGTGCATGTAATAGCGTAATAATCAGATATTAATAATTGGATATTCACCATATGGATTATTGACAAGAGTACTTAACTTTAATAAGCACGATAGATAAAATAAACATTATTAACAATTTTTAACACAAAAGAAAATGGAAAACAAAATTTATGAATCTCCACTAGTTGAGATTATTGAAGTAGCCGTTGAGGCCGGAATTGCGCAGTCAAGCGATTTTGTAGACAGAGTACCCGGAGAGATTTAATCCCGGCTCTTGTTTTAGGATATTACATTCTTTTAGAAATTTCTTTAATTAATTAATTACAAATGAAAAAAATTTTATTATTGGTTAGTGCTATTGCATTAACAACAAGCTGTACAAAAACAGAGCTTGGAAAAGAAGTCCCAAATACTCCTGTAAAGGGTATTGGCTTTGAGGTGCAAACCGGAGGTGATACAAAAGCCCAATTTGTAGACGGTGCACGTAAAACTATTTGGTATGCAGAACAGGATCAAATAGGTATTTTATACAAAAATGCTTATAAAAAAGGAGCTAGTGCAACCTTTGAGGCTAATAAATGGGTAAATGTGTCTAATCAAGCTATTTATAAAGCAACTACATCCGGTTCTCGCGGTTTCTTTGCAAGTAATGAGACAGACGAGTATCTTGAATGGGCTAAAGATGGAGATGTTTACCGTAAGGCATCTTTCCGTGCGTATTGGCCAAAAGTAGCTCTTACCGCAACCGCTCCTAATGTTGTTTTAATACCACAACTTAGCGAGCAGAATCAGTCAAATATGGTGGGAGCAGAAACTGTTAATTATAACTTTATGACAGCAGAGACATTGGATGTTACCCCTAAAGAATCGTATAATTCTGTTGGGGAAACAGCAAATCTTAAATTTGTGTCTCAGTTTGCAACAGCAACATTTGCTATTAAAAATGCAAAAGCAACATTCGGTATGTTAAAAAGTATTACCCTTACTGCTGATGCAACCAAAAATACGACTGTAACTACATCATCCATATTAGCTACGGGAGATGCTTTGGGTACTTATGACTTTGAAACTAAGAAGTTAACAAACGGTAGCGCAGCAGCATCAGCGATCACCCTTACATTTAACAGCACTACCGGACTTGATCCTATAAAAGCGTGGTCGAATGATGCGTTGGCTTATATGTCTATTTTACCTGTTGATCGTGCAAAGTTTGTAGAAGCAAAAGAGACAGAGACAATTTCAGTCAAGTATACATTTGCTAATACGAGCTATACGAAAGAAATTAAAACCAGTGAATCATGGCCTGCAGGTCGTCTTCTTTCTTTTAACGAGAAATATCCAATGGATTTTGATGCGATTCCTGCATATTATGTAAAAAACAGCAGCGGTGATTATTATGTATACTTAAATTCAGGTTCTTTCTCAGGCCTTCAAGATCCTAAGGATGAGACTAAATTATTAGTTAACGGAGAAGAAATTGCAAAAACTGCCGTAAAAGGTATTTATTCAAAAGTGGCTCTTACTCTTTCCGATCTAGGTACTATGAAAAAATATACAGCTCTTGAAGAGATTGAACTGGCAGAGAATACTATGATTCCGGCCAAGACTTTTACTCAGGCAACTTTAACCTCAATTGTAATGCCTAAGGTAAGTGATATTGATGCCAAAGGTTTTATTCAACAAACAGCACCTGTAGTTGTAATGCTACCTTCTTATGGGTTTAAGAATAAGGAAATTACTAGTTTGATTTTGGTGCCTGCATCATTGAAAACACTTGATATGTCTTCTGTAGAGCGTGTTGGTGATATTTTCCCTGCAGCCGGTATTACTCTTAATGGATTTGACGCACTTACAAATGTAACCGTTAAATCCGGTGTTCTATTAGGTTCCGGTTCATTCAAAGGTTGTACTACTCTTGCTAAAGTTAACTTCCCTGTAGTTGGAGGTTCTGTTCAATTAGTAGGTTCTGAGGTATTTAGCGGTGCAACGGTACTTGCTTCTATTGCAATCAGTAATGTTGAGATTCCGGTTTCCAGCTTTGAAGGTTGTGAGAAGCTTGCATCGGTAGTTACCGGTTCCGGTAAAGCTATTCAGCCTACTAAGATTTATAAAAATGCCTTTAAGGGTACAGCTCTTGTTGATATTGATCTTTCGCAGGCTACTGTTATTAACGAATCTGCATTTGAAAATTGTACAAAATTGGTTGGTGCAAAAGATGCTATACGTCCAAGCATTAACGTTTTATATGTTAATGGGATTACCAAGTTGGAAGATAAAGTATTTAGTGGATGTACTTCCCTTAAATATGTAAGTTTTGCAAATGTAACCGAGGTTGGTACAGATATGTTTGCTACTTCCGGTGCTAATACTCCTGCTCTTAACGAGATAGAGTTCTTGAAACCATTTACAAGTACGACTATTGCTGACAAATCATTTGGAACAATAACAGGTACTACCTTGTTTGTACCAGCTAGTCAGACAGGTGTTTCGGGTGCTATTTTAACCATGAATAAGAAGAATTTCACTTTCTCTAAAATTACAACTAGTTTATAATTAGTACTATAATTTTATAATATGGAACCTGTCTGAAAATCGGAAGATAATTGGGCAGGTTCTTTTAATGATTACTTAACTATCTATGAAACTCAATTCCCAATGTAATGTCCGTGATGTGACGGGATTGAATGTGCTATCTGTGATGAAATATTATTATGATATTGCAGGATTTACACTCTCTATAGAGACAGATGCTCAGAGTTTACAGCATATGCCTTCGTTTATCCCTTTTGTGAGGGAAAGCGTTCCGGGTAAAGTTGATTTTAAGATTGTGCAGAAAGATACGTTATACGATTTTACAAAAGCCGGAAAGATAGGGACGTATCAGTGGTTTCAAGCTGTTTGTACGCTCTATAGGATGAATGATCAATATATCTGGAACCGTGTTGATACGGTATCGGGAAAAATAGATCAGGTGGTCTGGCATGGGTATGAACCCCGTGTTTTTAAGATGTATTTATCTAATTATATGCCGCATGTGCTGGAGCATCTTGTGCTTATAGCTTTTAATTATGCTGTTTTGCCTCATAATGCCCTTATCTTGCATAGTTCGGTTGTGGAGCTGGAGAATCAAGCCTATTTGTTTTTGGGTGAATCGGGTACGGGTAAGAGTACGCATACAAAATTATGGGTGAAGTATTTGCCCGAATCAAAAATTCTGAATGATGACGGACCTATTATACGAGTGTGTGAGGGCAAGGTTTTTGCGTTTGGGAGTCCTTGGAGTGGGAAAGGGAGAGTTTTTAGGAATGTGGGTATTCCGGTGAACGGGATTTATCGGTTGAGTCAAGCCCCGTATAATAAGTTAACGGTGCTGGGGATTCCGGGTGCGTTCTCGTCGTTGGTTCCTTCGTGTCTGCCTGTTGTTATGCAGGTGGAGCGGCATGCCGATATGGCTTTTAACATCTTATCGAATGTTATTATGCTTACCCGGCAGTTTCATCTGGATTGCCTTCCAGATGCAAAGGCAGCATATTTGTCACATAGCCAAAAATGTTTGTGAGAGCAGATGAATATCTCTTTGTAGAGAAGCATAAGAAAGTGCGCTGCGGCCAAACTCAAGCAACAGCGACACTCTTTCTTTTTTTTGTTTAGTCCAGTACTTGTGTCCTGAATTTTACCACTTTCTTGCCGGGGATGGTAATCATTTGTTTTGTGTTCAGACTCATGGTGCGTCTTTCTTTTCTGTCTTTTATCATAAAAGATCCGAATCCGCGCAGAAATACATCTTCGTTTTTTTTGAGCGTTTTGGTAATAATATCCAATACGGCGTTAAGACATCCGTTACTCTCTGCTAAGGTCATCCCTGTCTTTTGAGAAAGTGTCTTTACTAATTGTTTTTTATTCATAATCATCTATTTATTTTTAAGCAATAACAAAATTCTTAAAACATTGTTTAATGGTGTATGCAGGTATTTGAGTAGTGCCGGAGCGTAAAAAAAAGAACAAGATGAAAAATAAAGCGGCCGAATGGCTGAGGAATACACTGGTAAACATAGGAATTGATGAGGATACGGCAAATTTTATGGAGCAGTTTGTGACCGTTATTGTAATTATTATGATAGCTGTGGCGGCAAACTTTATTCTTAAATATATTCTGGTGGCCGTAATTGGCCGGATTGTAAACAAGATGACGATGAGTTTGGAGATTCGTTCGTTTAGTAGTAAAATTTTAAATCGTACCGTGAATTTGTTGCTGGCCATTTTGGTAACGGCTTTTCTTCCTGCTGCTTTTGATCCCAATTCAAAGATGCTTATGGTGCTTATGAGAATGTGCGGGATCTTAATTATTTTTTTGGTGATTGTGATTGTAAATACTTTTCTTAAGATTGGTTATGAGATTATCAGTAAAAAGAAGAGGTATAAGCAGAAACCAATTAAGGGCTTTTTTCAGATTGTGCAGATTGTGGTGTTTTTTATTGGGGCCGTTATTATGGTGGCGATTGTGATTGATAAGTCGCCGGCAGGGCTCCTTACAGGGCTGGGGGCTTTTGCGGCGGTGATTTCCCTTATTTTTAAGGATATGATTCTGGGGTTTATATCGGGAATTCAGTTATCGGCGAATGATATGATTAAGCCCGGCGACTGGATTACCGTGCAGGATTCTTTTGCGAACGGGGTGGTGATGGATATTACTCTTATTACGGTTAAGGTGCAGAATTTTGATAATACAATTGTAACGGTGCCTACGTATTCTTTGATTACCGCCCCTTTTCAGAATTGGAGAGGGATGGAGGAATCGGGGGGAAGACGGATTATGGTGGCACTGAATCTTGATATGACTACGGTTCGTTTTTGTACACAGCAGGAGGCTCAGGAGCTCTCCAAACTGGTACAGATCCCCTCTCTCCCCGATAGCAAATTATCGAATCTGGAGATGTATCGGATGTATCTGACTACTTATTTGCATCAGAATCCCAATGTGAATAATCATATTTTGACCATGGTGCGCTATCTTGCCCCTACGCCGCAGGGGATTCCGGTGCAGATGTATTGTTTTTCGCGCAATAAGGAGTGGGTGATTTATGAGGGGGTGCAGGCTCAGATTCTGGAGCATGCAATCTCAATTTGTCCGGAGTTCGGATTGAAAGTATTCCAGAACTTAAGTACTTTGAAGTAAGAGCATGACTGTATTTGGAAATTAATAGTATATTTGTATGAATTCTTAAAAATAATTGATATGAATATCGGGAAAGTTTTTTTGCTGGTTTTTGCATTGTGCATTGCGCAAGGGGTTTCGGGTAAGGATGTTGAGAAGAAGAATTATTTTTTTATAGGGGCCGCCGGCGGTGTGCATCTTTATGAGGGGGCAGATGATCATGCTTTTGGCCTTGGGAACAGGTTGTCTCCGGCCTTGGATGTGTATGTGGGTAAATGGTTTAATCCGTGGGTGGGGGGGAGAGTCTCTTATTCGGGGTTGTCGGCGCAGGGTTGGTCGCCCGTTCCTACGGCTATGGCTCATGGCGAGATGGTGGACGGCTGGTATAAAGAGGAGTTTTCTACTATGTATTTTCATGCAGATTTTATGTGGAATATTTCAAATACTATTAGCGGTTACAAACGGGGCCGTTTTTGGGATTTTGTCCCTTATCTGGGGGTTGGGTATATGCATTTTAAGTCTAAGGCGGGTGAGAATACCGGTGATGAGATTGCTGCGTCTGTGGGGCTGTATAATACGCTGAGTGTTTCCCGAATGATTGATATTACGCTGGATGTTAGGCAGACGGCGTTTAGTCCGCGCTGGATTAATGCGTTGGATGATTCTAAGTTTAATTATCTGACCTCTGCTACCATTGGTATTGCGTTTAAGATTGGCAATAGAGATTTTAGATCCGGCCGCTCTGCGGATGTTGCTGCCTATACTGCTCATATTCGTAATCTGTATGAGACGATACGTAAGAATATGGAGCAGGCAGATAAGATGCGGGTGCGGTTTGAGAACGAGAATGCCCGCTTAAAAGCTAGGATGGATAGTCTGCGTTCTGTCACCCCAACTGTTATTGAGCGGGATGTTCGTGTTGAGGGGGCGTATCCGATTGCTCTGTTTTTTGAGGTGGGCAAACCCGATCTGGGGGCAAAGGAGATTGTGAACCTTCGTTATTACGTGGAGAATATAATTTGCCCGAATCCCGATAGGATATTTACAATTACGGGGGTGGCTGATAATTCATCGGGGAAGAGGGAGAGTAACAAGGCTCTGGCTCAGAGGCGGGTGCAGTATGTGTATGATTTGTTGATAAGCGATTATGGTGTGCAGGCCCGCCAGCTTTGTATGGATGGGGTTGTGGGAGAGGATATGTTTCCCGATAGCAGACTGAACCGTGTGGTGATTATTAAATAACAATGGATAAAGAGATGCTTGTACATGTAGTGATGTGGCGGTTTAAGGAGTTTGCCGAGGGCGCTGCTAAAGAGGAGAATTTGCGGAAAATGAAAGCCGGACTGGATGCTTTGGTGGGTGTGGTTCCACAGTTAAAGAGTGCCCGGGTTGGGATTGATTTTAAACATTCCGATATGAGTTACGATGCTGTACTGATCAGCCGTTTTGAGAGTGAGGCCGATCTGGCCGCTTATAAAATTCATCCGGCGCATGTTGCCGTGAGCGATTTTTGTAAAAAAGTGCGCCTGAGCAGGGTAGTTTGCGATTATTGGGAATAGGGTTTGCGATTATTGGGAATAAAGAATAAAAAAAAGAACTGCCTTTTGTGCAGTTCTTTTTTGCTCCCGAATCAGGACTTGAACCTGAGACCCTCTGATTAACAGTCAGATGCTCTAACCAACTGAGCTATTCGGGAATTTTATTTTGGTTGCTGTAGCAGTTGTTTTGCTTAGCGGGTACAAAAGTAGGACAATTTTCAATATCTTGCAAATATTTTTAAGAAAAGTAGTAATTTTTTTTAACTTTGTAGACATCAAACAACCTTTATCAGATATGGATTTAACCCTGTTGTCGGCTCTGTTGCAGGAGCTATTGATTAAAAATAAGAGAGTTGCGCTTCCAGGAATGGGCACTTTTGTGTTGGAAGATTTGCCGTCGGTTTTTTTGTTGGATGGGCGGGCAATTACCCCTCCGTCTAAGAAAGTGTATTTTAGGACGGCGGAGATTAAGAGTGATGGTGCATTGGAGGGAGCTTATGCGAGAAAACATAGCGTTTCTGCGGATAAGGCAAGGGAGGCTGTTTCTTTGCTTGTAAAAGAGATTCGGGCTACTCTTATTGAGAGTATGCAGGTGAATATCCCTAATTTTGGTTCTATAAGTTTTAACGAGAGTTATAATTTCGTTTTTACGATGGATGACCATCTGAATGTGTCTGCCGATACTTATCCGCTGGAGGCTATTTCTCTAAAGCCTGAAACGGCCGGAGCCGGTGCAAGTATACAGGAGCCGCATATGGAGCAAAAGCGGGTGGATGCGGCTGCGGTGCAGGAGGATGAGTTGCGTATGAAGGGCTATCATGATATTATTAGCGAGTGGCATAAAGCGGAACAGGTACAGGAAGAGGAGGAAGAGTTTCCAAAAGTAACAATGCAAGTGTCTGAACAGATGGGCGTTGTGGATGATAGAATGTCGGATCCACCTAAATATGATTATGGGGCAGTTGATAAGGAGCCGGATGATTTAATGATTGGGGTGGAAGAGGTGGAGATATTAAAAGAGGATAGCGCCGGAAAACAGGATGAATTTTCTGCCGGTTGTGTTTTGGATGAGGTTGAGACTGTTCAGAGGATGATGGAGATAGATGAGACGGAAGAGACGTTTGCCAAGAGGCCGGATGATGATTGTGATCAAGGGTATGAGGTTGTGGATTTGTCGGCTATGGAGGTTTCGGTTGCCGATTCTCCGGCTGTAAAGAAGCCACGGGAAGAGGGGAAGGCGGCTGTAAAGATGTCACAGAAAGAGGGGAAGGCGGCTGTAAAGATGCCGCAGAAAGAGGGGAAGGCGGCTGTTGATTCTGTATCCGGTTTAGGCTTTGGCGTTGTGAATGAGAAGAAACCGATTAAAATTAATAAATGGATTTGGATTGCTCTGGTTGCTGTTGTTTTGGCTGTGGGTTTATTGTGTGCTGTTTATCTTTTTAGAGAGGATTTGAGACCGGTGTTGGAGAAGTTATTGTATAGCAAGGAGGAGTTGGAGATATTGCGGCAGACGGGGCGGATGTAGTTGGAGCCGGTATTGTCAAAGTTTTCTGCTGCGATATTTTCATTATCTTTGCAGGTTAATTTAAGGATGGAGCGTAATGATACATGATAGATAGAGCAACAATAGACAGAATTTTGGATGTGGCCCGCATTGAGGAGGTAATAAGTGACTTTGTTTCCTTAAAGAAACGGGGGGCTAATTATGTGGCATGCTGTCCGTTCCATCATGAAAAGACACCTAGTTTTTCGGTTTCTCCGGCAAAAGGGGTGTTTAAGTGTTTTGGGTGTGGAAAGGCGGGGAGTGTGGTGAGTTTTGTGATGGAGCATGAGCAGATGAGCTATGTGGAGGCACTTAAGTATCTGGGGCAGAAGTATGGTATTGAGGTAAAAGAGAAGGAGGAGAGTGCGGAGGATGTGCAGCAGCGGTTGCATCATGAATCGTTGCTGATTGTGAATGATTTTGCGCAGAAATTCTATACAAAAACATTGTGGGAGCATCCGCAGGGGCAGTCTGTGGGGTTGAGCTATTTTAAGGAGAGGGGCTTTACCGATGATACGATTAAAAAATTCCAGTTGGGTTATTCGTTGGATGAACGGCGCACTTTTACGCATCAGGCGCAACGGGCCGGGTATAAGAAGGAGCATATGGTGGAGGTGGGGCTGACCATTGAGCGGGAGGAGACAGGAGAGTTATTTGATAGGTTTCATGAGAGGGTGATGTTTCCCATACGGGGAATCAGTGGCAAGGTGATTGCGTTTGGGGGGAGGAAACTGCGTGGAGATAAGGAGATTGCAAAATATATTAATTCGCCCGAGAGTGAGGTGTATGTAAAGAATAAGGTTCTTTATGGTATTTATGAGGCGAAAGGGGTGATTTCCAGAGAGCAGAAATGTTATTTGGTGGAAGGGTATACAGATGTCATATCGTTTCATCAGGCGGGGATAGAGAATGTGGTGGCAAGTAGCGGTACTTCACTTACTACGGGGCAGATACAGCTTATTAAACGGTTTACCAACCGGGTTACGGTGCTTTATGACGGCGATTGGGCAGGTATTAAGGCCTCTTTGCGGGGGATTGATATGTTGTTGGAGGAGGGGCTGGAGATTAGGGTGGCTTTGTTTCCCGATAATGAGGATCCCGATTCGTTTGCCAGAAAGCATACTGCGGAGCAGATAAGAGATTTTCTGAAGGAGAACGAGGAGGATTTTATTGCGTTTAAGTATAAGGTGTTGAGTCGTGATATTGAGCGTGATCCAATGCAGCGGGCGAGGCTGATAGGAGATGTTGTGAATAGTATTGCTATGATTCCCGATGCGATTACCCGCAGTGTTTATGTAGAGGATACGAGTGCAAGATTGCAGATTGATACGGGGTTGTTGCAGCAGGAGGTGGCTAAGATAAGGCAGAAGAGGCAGAGTGATGCTTTTTATGCCAGACAGCGGGAGAGTGAGCGGCAGGAGCGGTTGCAGCAGGGGGGATTCGGTGGGTTTCAGGATGGTGCCGGAGGGTATCCGGAGCAAGGGGGAGCCGGTAGCTTTGGAGCAGGGAACGGAATGCGAGGGGGAGACAATGGGTTATCGGGAGAAAATAGCGGGTATCCGGGGCAAGGCGCAGCAGGCGGTTTTGCGGGTGGTAACGGGTTATCGGGGAGCTTTACCAATGCGGTGCAGCAGGGGGGAGGTGCGGACTATGCCCGTAAAAAGGCGGATGTTCCCGGTTTTGTGGTGAATACCTATTGTGAGGAGGCGGAGAAAGAGATTTTATATTATTTGCTGAAGTTCGGGTTTTTGCCCATTCATCTGGAAGAGGAGTTTGTGTATGGGGCGCAGCCGGACCAAGAGCAGACGGTGGCGCAGTATATTTTGGCACAGTTGCAGAATGATGAGCTGGAGTTGCAGAATTTGGTGTATAAGGGGATTTTTGATGAGTATTACAGGCTGAAGGAGCATGAGGGGGAGAGGATTTTGAGGTATTTTATGAATCATCAAGATTTATCGGTTTCAAAAATAGTGGTGGATTTGCTTGCGCAGCCTTATACGATTACGATTCAGAAGTTTACAAAATCGATGATTCCGGAGAAGAATGTGTTGGGCAAAGTGGTTCCAAAGGCAATTTTATTGTATAAGGCAAAGGTTACGGCGCAGGCTGCCATGAATCTTACGGTGGAGTTGCAGAAGGCTCAAAAAGAGAATAATGCTCAGGTAATGAGTGAATTGATTGAGCAACTGAATACGTTAATGCAGGTTAGAAATGTTTTCTCTAAGGAGTTGAACAGGATAACTTTTTAGGAGTAAAAATAATTTACAAGAGATATATAAAATGGGAAAAGAGTTTAAAAGGCATTTGATTACCGCTGCCCTTCCGTATGCAAACGGGGCGGTACATATCGGGCACCTCGCAGGCGTTTATGTTCCTGCCGATATTTATGCCAGGTATTTGAGATTAAAGGGAGAAGATGTTAAATTTATCTGCGGTTCGGATGAGCATGGGGTTCCAATTACAATTAAGGCGAAACAGTTGAATTGTACTCCGCAGGATGTGGTGGATAAGTATCATGGAATTATTAAGGATTCTTTTGCACAGTTTGGGATTAGTTTTGATATTTATTCCAGAACCAGTTCAAAGATTCATCATAAGACGGCTGCGGCTTTTTTTAAGAAATTATACGAGGCAGGACAGTTTATAGAGAGGGAGAGTGAGCAATATTTTGATACGGAGGCGAATACGTTTCTTGCCGATAGATATATTACCGGTACGTGTCCTAAATGCGGTGCACTGGGGGCGTATGGAGATCAGTGTGAGAAATGCGGTAGCACGTTAAGTCCCGACGAATTAATCAATCCCCGTTCGGCCATTAGCGGCAGCGAGCCTGTAAAGAAGATGACAAAACATTGGTATTTGCCGTTGGATCAGTATGAGGAGTGGTTGAAGCAATGGATTTTACAGGGGCATAAAGAGTGGAAGACGAATGTATACGGACAATGTAAATCGTGGTTGGACGGTGGTTTGCAGCCGCGTGCCGTAAGCCGTGATCTGGACTGGGGTGTTCCCGTTCCGGTTGAGGGGGCAGATGGTAAGGTGCTGTATGTTTGGTTTGATGCCCCTATCGGGTATATCTCCAATACCATTGAATTGCTTGCCGATGAGTGGGAGAAATGGTGGAAAAGCGAGGATACAAAGATGGTGCATTTTATCGGGAAGGATAATATTGTGTTTCATTGTATTGTGTTCCCGGCTATGCTTAAGGCGTATGGCGACGGTTTTATTTTGCCGGAGAATGTGCCTGCCAATGAGTTTTTGAATCTGGAGGGAAATAAAATTTCCACTTCCCGCAATTGGGCGGTGTGGTTGCATGAGTATTTGCAGGAGTTCCCCGGTCAGCAGGATGTGCTCAGGTATGTGCTTTGCGCAAATGCTCCTGAGACAAAGGATAATGATTTTACATGGAAAGATTTTCAGCAACGTAATAACAGTGAGCTTGTTGCAATATATGGTAATTTTGTAAACCGTGCCGTTGTGCTTACTCATAAGTATTTTGAGGGGCGTGTTCCTGCTGTAGGAAATTTGCTGGATGTAGATAAAGAGGTGCTTGCGCAAATGCCTCAGATTAAGGCTTCTCTGGAGGCAAATCTGAGCTCTTATAAATTTCGCGAAGCCCTTAAGGATGCTATGAATCTGGCCCGTCTTGGGAATAAATACCTAACCGAGACCGAGCCATGGAAGATAGCAAAGAGAGATATGGAGCGTGTGGCAACTATTTTAAATGTGTCGTTGCAGATATGTGCTAATCTGGCTATTGCGTTTGAACCGTTTTTGCCGTTCTCGTCCGATAAGTTGCAGAAGATGTTGAATATTTTATCTATGAACTGGACGGAGTTTGGTTGTTCCGATATTTTGGAGGCAGGGCATCCGTTAAATGCAGCGGAATTGCTGTTTGCTAAAATTGAGGATGAGGCGATTGAGGCGCAGATTGCAAAATTGAATGCTACGAAAATGGCGAATGAGGCTGCTGTAGCGTTGGCCGGAGTTGCTGCGGGTTCTGTTGCGGGTTCTGCTGCGGGGCAGACAGCCGGAGCAAACGGTTCTGTTGTTGGTGAGCAACCGCTTACCGTTCTTGCGCAGAGGGAGGAGTGTACCTTTGATGATTTTATGAAAATGGATATTCGTACCGCTACCGTACTGGAGGCCGTTAAGGTTCCTAAAACAGATAAATTGTTGCAGCTGACCATTGATACCGGAATTGATACAAGGACCATTGTATCGGGAATAGCAGAGTACTATACCCCGGAAGAGATGGTGGGTAAGCAGATTTGTATTCTTGCAAATCTTGCTCCGCGCAAGATTAAAGGGATTGAGTCCAAAGGGATGATTCTGATGGCAAAAGAGGAGGGGGGAAAGATGAGGTTTGTGACACCGCAACAGGTAGTAGCTAACGGTGCCCAAGTAGGTTAAGAAGTTCCTTTTTATGGAAACTTTTGAGATGATTATTAATAATTTATAAATATGGGAAAAATAATACTGACCGGAGACAGACCTACCGGAAAGTTACATTTGGGGCACTATGTTGGCTCTTTAAGGCGCAGGGTTGAATTGCAGAACTCAGGGGAGTTTGATAAGATATTTATTATGGTGGCAGATGCACAGGCGTTAACGGATAATTCCGATAATCCCGAGAAGGTGCGTCAGAATATTATAGAGGTGGTGCTGGACTATCTTTCGTGTGGAATCGATCCTAAAAAAACCACTATTTTTATCCAGTCTATGATACCTGAATTATGCGAACTTACCTTTTACTATATGAATCTGGTAACGGTTTCCCGTTTGCAGAGAAATCCAACGGTAAAAAGCGAGATTCAGATGAGGAATTTTGAAACAAGCATTCCGGTGGGATTTTTTACCTATCCAATTAGTCAGGCATCTGATATTACGGCGTTTAAGGCTACTCATGTTCCTGTAGGGGAGGATCAGAAACCCATGTTGGAGCAAACAAACGAGATTGTGCGTAAGTTCAACAGCGTATATGCAGAGGTTCTGATAGAGCCTGAAATTATGCTTCCCGATAATCAGGCGTGTCTTCGTCTGCCCGGAACTGACGGTAAGGCCAAAATGAGCAAATCTCTGGGTAACTGTATTTATCTATCGGATTGTGCAGAGGATGTAAAGAAAAAAGTAATGGCTATGTTTACAGATCCGGATCATTTAAAGGTATCGGATCCGGGCAAGCTGGAGGGAAATACGGTATTTACCTATCTGGATGCTTTCTGCAAGCCGGAACATTTTGCCAAATATCTTCCCGATTATCCTAATCTGGATGAGTTAAAAGCTCATTATCAGAGAGGTGGCCTTGGAGATGTGAAGGTTAAACGATTTTTGGAAGCTATCTTACAAGAGGAGCTTACCCCTATTCGTGAGCGTCGTAACCATTTTGAGCAGGATATAGAGGCTATTTATGAGATTCTGAAAGAGGGGACTGCCGTTGCAAAAGCCGCTGCGGCAGACACTTTGGAGGAGGTTAAAAAAGCTATGAAAATCAATTATTTTGATGATGCGGAGTTTATAAAAGCGCAGGCAGAGAACTATAGGAAATAAAGGTGCTAGTTTCAATAGCTTAGAATGCGGTCTTTATAAAAAGAAACCACATCCGTTTATCGTTGGCGGATGTGGTTTTTTTGATTGTTTATTCGTTGGCCGCAGTTATAATGGTCCATAGAACCATTTTGGCGGCATCTTGTAATGTTTCGGCTTCCATTGTATTCCAGTCGTCCAGCGGGTGGTGATAATAGCTTGGGGCATCTCCTCCTTCGGTTCCAAGGTCTGCCGCAGGGTAGCCGGCTTTCATAAAGACAGCACCGTCTGTCCTTGGACGGGTGACATGCTGTGTGATGCCGCTACTCAGGACTCTATGAACATATTGGTTGTTTGCTTGCTCAAAATATTTTTTAATATCGGGAGTTTGATAGCCTATGGAGATGCTCATGTTGTCTCCTATTCCGCACTGTTCCAGATTTAGAATGAGTTTTACCTTCTCTTTTGGAACCAGCGGATTTTTGGTGTAATAGGTGCTTCCGGTAAGGCCGGCTTCCTCTCCGTCAAGATTCATAAAGATAATGCTCCGTTTAGGCCGTACCCCCGATTTTGCGAGTGCTTCTGCCGCTCCCATTAAGGTTGCGGTTGCGGAACTGTTATCGTTGGCCCCGGCAATGTGGTAGGGGATCATTCCCAAATGATCTATGTGTCCCGATACAATAATGTATTCATTGCACAGGGAAGGATCGGAGCCTTTGATATAGCCTACTATGTTCTTTCCTGTTGCGTTGGGGTTGTGGGTGGTATTCATCTTAATAGTAGCCTTCTTACCCGTCGCAAAAGAGGCCGGTTTTTTGTTTTTGCGGATAGACCGGATGGTCTCTTTGTAGGTTTTGCCGGTTCCTAAAAACAGATCGTTCATAACCGGAGTGGTAATGTAGCAATAAACAAAGTTGGGATCATAGGCATTATTGGGGCCGGGAACCCATTTGTAAATCATCCCTGCGGCACCATGTTTTACTGCGTTTTCTATTTTGTTATGATGAATGGTATAGGGGTACCACATGAGCAGGGTATCTTTGTTGCGGCTGGTATTGGGGGTTTCCCCTTCAAGTAATACAATTTTGCCTTTTACGTCTATCCCTGCGTAATCATCATATCCAAGCTCGGGAGCCGTAACACCGTAGCCAACATATACTACATCTGCCGTTATTTCGCCATTCCCCGATGTTCCGCCTGCAAACCAGCCATCGGCCCAAGGATATGTTTTTTCTACATATTCAATCTCTTTGGATGGTTTCTGTTTGCCTGTTTTTTCTACCGGCAGCATAATTTTCATGGAACTGCCGTATTTTACCTCTGTGCAGGGGTGGGAATATTCCTGAATGTAGTTTGGTGCGCCGGGCAGGGTTTCAAGTCCCCATTCCTGAAAAAGTTGCTGCGCCCATTTTGCTGCATTGGCCATTCCCGGTGATCCTGCCAGACGTCCTTCAAAAATAGTGGAATCAGAGAGGTGTTTTACGTAGCCGTAAAGTTTCTCGGAGGTGATATTCTTGTGCATGGATTTGAGTAATTTATCGGTATCCGATAATTGTTTTTCAGGCCCGCGCCCGTATTGGCCATACATACACATGCTTGCTAAAAGGAGCATGCATGATAAAGAGAGTTTTTTAATCATTGTTTGTTGTTGTTAGATTTGTTTAATGCGGTATAAAGTTAAGAATTTTAATTGGCTTTGTAGCGCAACTTTGTGCCATAAAAAGTCCTTAATATTATAATTAACTAATATTCAGGACTTTACTTTCTAATAGAGACAAAGTGATTCAAACTCACTACCCGCTACTTGTAAGGTATACTTAATAGTCATCATTTCACTTACTTCAAAAAATGTTCTAATCAGAATCCTTGCTGTTTTAGATATTAAACTTTATGGCAAGAAGAGACCGGCATCTATGGGGAATGAGTCTGCTATCATGTAGTCGGGAACGGACTGTACTTTACTTGTGTCAAGACCCACAAGGTCAAAGATGGCCGGCTTGGTGATATAGTATCGTTTTTTGCCGGTACAGAAATAGACCTTGCCTGTTGTCTTTCCTTGAAACAGTCCTATACGCTCCACACTCATATTTTCCATGTTAGGTATAAGATTTATGATTTCCGCAGGTACATTTTCAAATCTACAATTTCTGAAAACCTTAAGATAGGCGTCCCAGGTGGGAATGCCCATTTTTTTCTTCTCTAAACTAAACTCATCATGCAGTAAGAGATAAACAATACCACTATCTACGTTGTGGATGGTTTCTCCCATAGCGGTGCTTATACCGTTGATGTTGTCAGCTGCTGTTTTTTCCACCGGAATATATGCAAAATAGATTAGTTTGTCTTCCATCACAACTTCTTCATTGTTGTGGTAGCATGCAAACTGAATTTCCACCTTTCCGGGAGTCACGAACTTGAAAGTAAATGCCTGTGCGGCTACACCGCCCGGCTGCTCTGCTTTCTCACTTTTTTCTTCAATAAAAATTGCACCACCCGACAAAGAAGCCAGTGCATGGCGTTGCTGGGTTCCGGCTTGAGTTGTAAGCTTTACGGTTACCGTTTCACCTACTTTGAATACTGTTCTAATCATAACGATACATATTTTTAATGGGGGGTTCTAAACTTTGTTTTTCGGTTGAGTTGGGTAATAGAACCCGTTACTTACTCAGTGCAACCGTTTTGATTTTACAATGTTAGTGAATTTTTTTGAATCTGTTACAATTTTTTTTCTGCATTTTTTTCCCTTTCTGTAGGATATATCCATATTATGGCATCCATTCAATAATGCCAAAAATTATTCCTCTGCTTAACCTATATCCTACCCCTCCAAACTTCAAAAAACGCACTTTTAGTGAAATAAACTGCACTTTTTACTTATTTAGAACGAAAAAGGCATTTCCTTTGCAGGAAAGAGGTAAAATAGTGCACTATGGATTTTTATTCAATCATTAAAGAGCGTCGTACATTGCTCGGTTTAACTCAGCAAGATTTGGCGGATTACACAGGGTTAAGTTTGCGGATTATCAAAAGTATTGAGATCGGCAAAGGCAATCCATCTATGAGTACGCCTACTAAAATAGCGGAAGTACTTGGGCTGGAATTGGTGTTGAAAGTAAAGGAGATGAATAGATGAGGCAGGCACAAGTATTTAACAATGGCGTTTTAGCCGGTCTATTGACCGAAACCGATGGCGGAAAATATATATTCTGCTATGATGATTTTTGTGTGATATTTGAATAATCAACGAGGCAGGATAGAAAACAAACCTATCCTGCCTCGTATTATAAATTGTCTGTTAATCTCTCAAACATCCAATCGGAACAACCAAAACTCCATCTTCACGGGTGTAGGCATATTCTCCACCGGTAAGAACCATTAAGAAAGATGGCTCACCCATCTTATCACTATTGATTTTGTTTTTCAACTCTATCAAATTCTTGGCAGCATCTTCTATCTGTTTGCTGCCTAACTTAACTTCTATGGCTCCCCACTTTCCATTATGCAATCGTACTATCATATCACTTTCCAATCCGTTTTGATCTCGATAATAAAATACATCTCCATCGTTTGCGTCAGCATAAATACGCATATCCCGAATACATAAGGCTTCAAAAAGAAATCCAAACAACTCAGAGTCTGTTTTAATTTGTATCAATAAATTTGTTAAGCATTAGTTTGCAGAATGCGATTTGCACCATTGCTACAGCCGTATCAGAATAGAACTCATAGTCCATTGCAATCCTGCGGAAGTTTTCCAGCCAAGAAAAAGAACGTTCAACAATCCATCGTAATGGAAGTACAGAGAACTTTTTGGAAGACTCATCAGGGCGAAGAACTACCTTAAATTCAGCATTGAGTTTGTCTTTAACAGCGTCTCTAATTTTTTGCCCCTTGTATC
>JAVWIB010000054.1:0-17987 GCA_036639755.1 Bacteroidales bacterium | reverse complement strand
CTCAACATCTCCCTTAAAAATTGTAAAATAAGGGGTTCCCTGACTAAAATCTCCCGCATCCAGCAAAATTACATTTTTATTTTCTGCCCTCACCTTGTTAATATATTGCTCACGTCGTTCATATCCTCCCAAACCTTTTCCCGCTCCGGTAGTTTGCGGGGTAATCTGGCTGTGAGTATCATTTGTATGGAGAATAACCAGCTCCTGAGCATTCAGGCACAATGTTGCCAGCAAGAGGATGATTACCAATTGTATCTTTTTCATATATGTGTTATTTTATGATCACGTATTATTTTAGAAGAACATATTATTTTTTTATAATCACCCGGATTTCCGGTGCGGCAATTACCTCTTTTCCATTGCGAGTCTGCTCCTTAATATAATCGATAACGGCATCCCGTACAATAATTCCCGTTTCAATTACATCCGTTCCATATTTTAAGGCATATACACTATCTCCTCCGCTAAGTAAGAAATCAATGGTTGCAATTCTATAAATTTTAGCATCATCTAAGGGCAATCCCCCTATCAGACATTTTTCCAATTGATTTTTGGCAACAACCATCTCTACACCTGCCATTGCTTCAACCCTTCCCCTTTTTGCAAAATTTTCCATCAGTTCGCGCACATATTTCCCCTCAAGATTAAAGATAACCAACCGGTTATCAAACGGGAAAACGGAAAGAACATCAAATGAGGTGATATTTCCCGCCGGAATCGTGGTGCGAATGCCACCGTAGTTTGTAAGAGCAATATCAAGATGAGTATTCAGCCCTTTTTTTGCAAGATATTTTTGGGCACAATCCAAAAGAATATCGGTGGATAAATTGGCCAGCGAATGTTTTTCCGATAGTTTGTCGAGTTCATAATCGGTATAGCCGATTACCTCCATCAACGGATCTATTGTGGGTTTATACTTGGCTATTATTTTTCCGGTGACCGATTCTCCGCAAGCGTTCCATGTAGAATCTAGTTTTACAATGCTCCATGATAGATTCTTTATATGTTGTGCATACGTTTGCTGCGGCATAACAGCCGCTATAATCAACATAATAGAGAATACCGATAATATTGATTTTTTCATTAAATCCATAGAAATATATTATATGATAATTCGCAAATTTACAAAAAAAAGTGAAGCCATCTCACAAAAGAGGAGGTAAAAGTAGGATTATAAAGACAAATTCCAGGTAAACTCAAGTTGAATTTATCTGGAATGCATCCTCTTTTTTGGTATTTGTACAAACTAGTGTTTATACAGATATCTCTTTATCTTGTGAGTAGCTGTTTTCTGGAAAGCTTCCTGCTGAACATGAACTACTGCAACTCGGGAAAATTTGTTTACTTTAGAATTTACATATAGGTGAATCTCTTTTTCAACATCTTTAAGGGTGCGGTCGAACAAGTTCATACTTTCTGCCTTTTTTGTGTTGTAGAGGGCTACTGCTTCATCACGTTTCTGGGCGTAAGTCCGGTAAAGTTCACGACGTTTCTGATCGTATTCTTTTTTCCACTCCTCTTTTTTATTGCCGAGCTCCTCTTTTTTCTGGTCGTACTCTTTGAGCCATTCCGCTTTTTTAACCTCGTAACTCTCTATAAGTTGTAACTTTTTCTGCTGATAAGCCTCTATATACTCCTCTTTCATTTTATTGAGGGCCTCCATTTTATCGGGATTCAGACATACCTTGGCAACTAGAACGCCCTCCTGAGCTGTTACAAGAGATTCTGCCACAAGGGTGTGGGTGTTAATAACCGTTTCAATCTCCTCCGGATAGATATTCTCGCCGCTTGCCCCTACAATCATGTTATTAAGACGGCCGCGGATAGAGAGCCACCCTTTGGAATCTAGGTGACCCAAGTCTTTGGTACGGAACCAGCCATCCGAGGTAAATGCATCTGCCGTAGCTTCGGGATTTTTGTAGTATCCGTCCATGATATTATCCCCTTTGGCAACAACTTCGCCCTCTCCGGTTATAGGGTCCGGATTGTTAATTCTTAATTGTACTCCCGGAACGGCAGGGCCTGTAGTCTGCCATTTAACTTTTTGAGGAATGGCTCCGGCCAAAAGCGGAGAGCACTCCGTAAGGCCGTACCCAATTGCATATGGGAATTTTGCCTCTAAAAGGAAACGTTCTACGGTGCCATCTAATTTAGCCCCGCCTATTCCAAAGAAACGCATGCGCCCGCCAAACATTTTTACCATCTCTTTGCCTATGATAAAATGCAATAGTTTTCTCCCGATAACCGTTTTGTACAGTTTGGCGGTGATTGGTTTTGCATTAATTTTAGGGAGGATGGAGTTTTTATATATTTTTTCTATAATGAGCGGAACAACCAGCAATGTGGTGGGTTTAATTACCTTTAGTGCCTGCAACAGAATAGTTGGAGTGGGGGCTTTATCCAAATAGTAGATAGAGGATCCCGATGAAAAAGGGAGCAATAGCGATAAACTGCATTCCAATGTGTGTGAAAGGGGAAGGATGGAGAGCCATACGTCCCATTCGAAACTCGGCCTCATGGCTCTTGCTGAGTAAAGGTGAGATACCATGTTTTTGTGGCTGAGCATGACCCCTTTTGAACTTCCGGTGGTTCCTGATGTATAAATAATGGTTGCCAGATCCGTTTCATTGGGGGTAAGGTGTTCTGTTTCCAGAGTAGCTATAAGCTCTTGTGTATTATTTTCTATGGTTCTCCCTTTAAGGACCGTAAAATTGTCAATCTCTATAATAAGACTTAGCTTGTCCTTGGCCTCTTGGGTGAGTTTGTGATATAGCTTTTTGGAAATGAAGATTCCTTTGCATTCGGAATGGTTGATGATGTTTGTGATTTCTGTCTCTGCAAAATCCGGGAGCATGGGTACGGATACCCTGCCATAAGCAATGCAGCTCATAAAGGCAACACCCCAGTTTGGCATGTTTTGGGAAAGAATTCCTATTTTATCTCCGAATTTTAGATTGTTTTGCAGCAACAGAGCTGAAACTTCTTTGGTTTTATCCCCAACTTGCTTGTAAGTGTAAGAATCGCCTCCTGTGATGCATAAGCATTTAAGGTTTGCGTAAGTTTTTGTACTGTAGCTAAATAACTCCTTTAGAGTTTTAATATTCATGATATAAGAATTAGTTTATAGGTTCAAGCGGTGTATTTATGCAATTTTTGTGCCTAACCAAAATTTGCTTTTGAGGCAAGAGGAGGCGGTTAATTATCAAGATCACTGCCTGTTGTAAATAGTTCCGGATGCCGGCCAATTACTCCAATCTCTTTATAATGGGCCCGTATCCGTTTGAGGTCTCCTTGTACATCGTCTGTAAGTTCTATTTTAACTCCTCTTCCAACTTGTTTCTTTCCCCAATCGAAATAGCCCATATATACAGGGATATTGCATGCCCGGGCAATGGTATGAAAGCCGGTTTTCCATTTTTCGGTGAGTTGCCTTGTCCCCTCCGGAGCAATGGCCAGATGCATTTTATCAGCCTTGTTAATAGTGTCTATCATTTGCCGGGCTGCCGTAGCCCCTTTTTTTCTATCTACCGGAACGCCCCCCATTGCTTTTACAATAGGCCCCAGCGGACCCCAGAAGAATTCTTTTTTTACCATTACATAGGCCTTTCCACCCACGGAGTGGTAATATAAGAAGGAGATAATAAAATCCCAACCCGAAGTGTGTGGTACCCCCAGAATAAGGCATTTGGGCTCTTCAACCGGCGGTTCCATTGCTTTCCATCCAAAAAGCCATAGAAAAAATCTGGCAATATATTTCATGATATAACGTATTTATATTTGTTTATTCATTTTTATGATGCAGGTTAACCTTGTATCATGGTGCCTTTAACAATTTCCTCCAGGATAAGATCGGAGCGGAGGTTGCTTTTTATAAAATTCTGCCTCTCCATGGTGTTTTTGCCCATGTAAAATTCCAACAACTCGTGAATTGCATCATCTTTGCTCAGACGGACACGATCCAGACGAATGTCTTCCCCTATAAAGGCCCCAAATTCATCGGGGGAAATCTCTCCCAATCCTTTGAACCGGGTGATCTCGGGATTCTTTCCCAGCTTTGCAATGGCTCTCTCTTTCTCCTCCGGTGAGTAGCAATAGTAGGTCTCCATCTCATCTTTTTCTTTTCCTTTTCCTCTTTTATCTCCCGGTTGTGCCGGTTTCTTTTTTCGTACCCTAAACAGGGGAGTCTGAAGGATATAGAGATGTCCTTGCCGGATAAGATCGGGGAAGAATTGCAAAAAGAACGTAATTAAAAGAAGGCGGATGTGCATACCGTCTACGTCGGCATCGGTTGCTACGATTACTTTGTTATAGCGCAGATTCTCCAGATCTTCCTCTATATTAAGAGCTGCCTGCAGCAGGTTGAACTCCTCGTTTTCATAAACTATCTTTTTGGATAACCCGTAGCAATTGAGCGGTTTACCACGCAAACTGAAAACCGCCTGAATATTTACATTGCGGCTTTTGGTAATGGAACCGCTGGCCGAATCCCCCTCGGTAATAAAAATCATGGTATCTTGGTTCCGCTCATGTTTATCTCCGTAATGAATACGGCAGTCTCGTAGTTTTTTATTATGCAGGCTTGCCTTTTTTGCCCTTTCTCGAGCCAGTTTCTGGATTCCCGATATGGATTTCCTCTCTTTCTCGCTCTCCAGTATCTTTTTAAGCAGAGCATCCGCTACAGAGGGATTTTTATGCAGATAATTATTGAGATGTTCTGCTATAAAGTCTCCTATAAAATTGCGGATGGTGGTGTTTTTTTCGTGAATGTCTTTGGAGTCAAAATAAGTCTTGGTCTGGTTGGAAAATTTAGGCTCGTGCACTTTTATGCTCACGGCTCCAACAATGGACTGTCTTATATCTTTAGGATCAAAATCTTTTTTAAAAAAGTCCTTTACGGTTTTGGCTACCGCCTCTCGGTATGCTGTCAGGTGAGTTCCTCCGTGAATTGTGTTCTGCCCGTTTACAAACGAACTAATATTCTCCCCGTTCTCGGAGCCGTGGGTAATGGCAATCTCAATATCCTCACCGGAAAAATGAATAATGGGATACAACGGGGTCTCCGACATGTTATCGTTAATTAAATCCAGTAATCCGTTTTTGGATTTATATTCCGTACCGTTAAAAAGAATGGAGAGCCCTACATTTAAATAAGCATAGTGTTTAAGCATGGTCTCAATGAACTCCAGATTGTACTGGTAGTTTTCATAGAGAGCAGCATCTGCCGTATATCGTACGAGTGTTCCGTTTCTCTCGCTTGTTGTGCATTCCCCTTGTTCCAGCAGGTTCCCGCAACTAAAAGAGGCATAAGCACTATTCCCGTCTCGGAACGATTGTACATAAAAGGAGCTGGATGTGGCGTTTACCGCTTTTGTACCCACTCCGTTCAATCCTACCGATTTGTTAAATGCATCACTGCCGTATTTGGCTCCGGTGTTCATTTTACTCACCGCATCTATCACTTTTCCCAACGGAATACCTCGTCCAAAATCCCTCACTGTTACCACGTTCTCTTGCAAAGTAATCCGTATCTGCTTTCCGTAACCCATGATAAATTCATCAATGGAGTTATCGATTACCTCCTTAATAAGGACATATATACCGTCGTCGGGAGATGAACCGTCTCCCAGTTTTCCGATATACATTCCCGATCTCCTTCTGATGTGTTCATTCCACGAAAGTGTCTCAAAATCCGCTTCCGAATAATTTGCCGTGCCTTTAATGGTCTCTTTTATTTCGCTCATGTTCCGGTGGTTGCCTTTTTTAGCAATTTGGATACAAATGTAGGTATAAAAAAGAAGAATCAGATAAAAAATTTACGCTGTATCAACACCGGCAAAACTCTTTTTCCAGCAGTAATTCCGCAATTTGTACCGCATTGGTGGCGGCCCCTTTGCGCAGATTATCGGCCACGCACCACAGGTTTAGTCCGCTCTCCACAGACGGATCCAGCCGCACCCGCCCCACAAAAACCTCGTCGCAGTCTTTGGTGTATAGCGGCATTGGGTAGGGGAGTGCCTCAAGAGCCGCCATGCTCTGTTTTTTGTTGTTGCTCTCTCCCACAGCGCAGCTCTGCTGTTTGTTGCCGCTCTCCCCCGCAGCAATGCTGTTTCTATCAATTTGTTTCCCGATGGCAGGATTCTGTCTTTCGCCGCAAGGAGCCACATTGTCCTGCAAAATAACCCCCCTGGTATTTTTAAGAATTTGCAGAGCCTGTTGCAACTCTACCGGTTTCTCAAATTCCAGATTGATGGATTCTGCATGTCCTCCCAGAACCGGAACACGAACTGCCGTTGGGGAAACTCGTATGTTTTTGTCTCTCATTATTTTATGAGTCTCATGTACCATCTTCATCTCCTCTTTGGTATAACCGCTCTCCAAAAAATTATCAATATGAGGCAGCAGATTCAGGTCAATCTGGTAGGGGTATGCCTTGGTGTAGGCGTGATGATCGGGGATATCGGCACCATCGGGAGACTTGTGCCCAATGATTGAGTTCTCCGGATATCTCTTGGAGCCGGCGGCAATCTCCCTCTCGGCATTCATCTGATCCACCGCTTTTTTCCCGGTACCGGTAATGCATTGATAGGTACTCACCACAATTCGTTTGATTGTGTATTTTTTGTGCAGATCTGCAATGGCAATGAGCATCTGAATGGTTGAACAATTTGGATTGGCAATAATATGATCCTCTTTGCAGAGCACCTCTGCATTAATCTCCGGGATGATCAGTTTTTTATCGGGATCCATCCTCCAGTAAGCAGAGTTATCAATGACATAGCATCCGGTCTCTGCAAATTTTGAGGCCCATGTTGCCGAAACCTCGCTCCCTGCCGAGAATATGGCAATGGCCGGTCTCTTTTCCACCGCCTGCTGCGGCGTGCAAACCGTATACTCCTTGTCTCTAAATATCACTTTTGTTCCTGACGATCTCTCCGATGCTACCGGAATGAACTCTGTTACCGGAAAGTTTCTCTCTTCCAGTACCTTTAATATATTTCTTCCTACGAGGCCCGTGGCCCCGACTACTGCTATTTTCATGGTGTTTTTTACTTTTAAATTGTAACAATATCATTTAATACACCCCCTGCGGTTTGGCGTGCTCCGGCCCCGGCTCCTTTAATCACAATGCTTTGCGGATAGTAAGCGGAGGTAATAATTACTGCATTATCGGTCCCCTCCAGCGTGTAAAACGGGTGGATGGAATCAATATCTTCTAAACAGATACGTGCTACAGTATGGGCATTATCTTTGGCAAGTGACGGATCTACAGCTAGATAGGCTTTTCTTCCCAAGCTGTTCATCTTATCCAGTGTAGCAATAAAACGGAGTTTCTTTCCATTTTTTGCAGCAGCTTCATATTGAGCTTTTAATGTTGGTTCGTACTCCTCCAGTTTTTTATAAAATTCATCTGCGTATGCGTTAAAATTGGTATTGGAAGGGGCCAGAATATCTTGGGGGATAAAACCGTTAAAATCTACATAAGAGCTCTCAATGATCTCGCCCGCCTCTCGTGAGGAAATTATAAATTTGCGCAAAACATCGGTTCCGGCAAGATCCAGGCGGGGATCAGGCTCGGTATAACCCTTTTCGCATGCCTGTTTTACGAGGGTTGCAAAAGAAATGCTGCCGTTATATTTACTAAAAAGATAATTAAGGGTCCCCGATAAAATTCCTTGTATCTTAAAAATAGTATCGCCGCTGTTTTTTAATTGTGCAATGGTGGAGAGTACGGGCAGGGCGGCACACACCGTAGTTTCGTATTTATAGGAAACCTCCTCTTCCAGCGCATTTGTAAATAACTCCCGGTAAGAGTCGTAAGAGGCTGAGTTTGCAATTTTATTGCAGGCCACTACCGATAGTTTATTGCGGAACAAATCAATATAGCTGCCGGCAATGGCTTTGTCTGCGGTGCAATCTACAAAAACGGAGTTACTGAGTTTAAGGGTGCTGATTACCTGTAAAAATTTATGATTGATATTAAGCCCTTTGGTTGTTGCTCCGTCATTACCTTCTCCCGTTACCGGATTCCGGCCGGTAGCATCTTCCCTCTTCAAAATCTCTTTTTCCTGCACAAACTCTTCTTTTTTCACAAGCTCTTCTCCTCGCAAAAGTTCCTCTCCTACGGTTGCCGGATTTAGTCCGTTCCGGTTTACAATGTATTTCATACTGTTGCACAGCCCGCAGATTACCAGATCTTTACCAAGTTTCTCGGAAAGATGCTCTTTTTTCTCCTGAAGAATCTCTACAAGGGCTTTGGAAACGGTGCCGTATCCGGCTATAAATAAATTAATCCGTTTGGAGTGTTTGGAGAAAAATTCTTTATGAATGGCCCTTATTGCGTCGTTCACAAATTCCGTCTGCAAAACTGCCGAAACATTCTTCTCCGATGATCCCTGGGCAATTGCACGGATATTAATCCCCTCTCTTCCAAGGGCATCAAACATTCTTCCGCTGGCTCCAAGCTGGTTTTTCATATCATCTCCTACCAGAGAAATAATGGAGAACCCCTTCTCTACACGCAACGGATCTACTTTGCCCAGCGAGATTTCATAAGCAAATAACTCATCGGCCGCCCTCTTTGCCATATCGGCATCGGCTTCTTCTATGGCAATGCACATGGTATGTACAGATGATGCCTGAGTAATAAGGATAATGTTTACATTGTTCTTGGTAAGGACATCAAACAGCCTGCTGGAATAACCGGGTATCCCAACCATACCACTCCCTTCCATCGATAACAAAGCTATTTTGTTGGAACTCGAAATTCCCCGTATCTTGCTTTGTCCTTCCGGAGGATTCCGCTCTATAAGCGTTCCGAAATCTTCCGGCTGAAACGTATTTTTTACATAAATGGGGATTCCTTGTTTTACAACAGGCTGGATGGTTGGAGGATAGACCACCTTTGCCCCAAAATGGGATAGCTCCAATGCCTCTTTGTAAGAGATATTGCGGATGGGTTGAGCGTTTGCAACAATCCGAGGATCTGCCGTCATCATCCCGCAGACATCTGTCCATATCTCCAGCACACGAGCCTCTGCTCCAACTGCAATAATGGAGGCGGTGTAATCTGATCCGCCACGTCCAAGGGTGGTGGTTCTGTCTAATGAATCAGATGCAATGAATCCGGGAAGAATGGATAGCTTATGATTTGCATGTTTAAAGAACTTGCTTATGTTATTATTGGTGAAGTCTGTACTAATTATATTTTTCCCATTGGATGGTTCTGTTTTAATCAATTCCCGTGAATCTTTCCATACATGGCTTATATTTAATGATTTAAGTTTCGCACTTATAATTTTGGTGGAGAGGAGCTCTCCAAAACTTACAATGTGGTCAAGACTTAGTTCGCTAAGTTCTTTAAGCAGATAAACCCCTTTGCAAATCTCCCGCAGTTTGTTAAACAGTTCTTTGCATTCTTGGGAGATGGCAAGGCTGTCTTCCTGCACAATAAGTTCTCTAAGTAAGGTCAGATGCCTCTCTTCCAGATTATCAATGAGTTTTGTGTATGTGCTATCTTGCGCCTGGGCGGTCTTTCCTATTTTTATAAGTTCGTCTGTGGCTCCGCTTATTGCAGAAGAGACCACCACGGTTTTATCTTTTTTTAATGCATCTTTTATAATGGCAATCACTTTTGTGATATTTTGCGCATTGGCAACCGAGCTGCCTCCGAATTTAAGTACCTGCATATCGTTTTGTTTAATCATTTATTCTTTTAAAATTGCCTATATTTTGTTTTGCAGCATCCCCGATAATTCGATCACCTGCTGTATTTGCTGCCATTCCAGCAGGAAGCCGTCGTGCCCGAACAGAGAGGTGATTTTTTTAAATTCTCCGTTTGGAACATGATCTGCTATGTATTTTTGCTCTTGGGGAGGGAAAAGGTAATCGTTATCAATCCCTATACATAGTACGCGGGCCGTAATCAGTTTGAGTGCCTGCTCTACGCCGCCGCGGGTGCGTCCTATGTTATGACTATCGGTGAGGTTGAGCATAGAGAGGTAGGAATAGGGATCAAACCGCTTTACAAGTTTCTCTCCCTGATACTGTTGATAGCTTTGTGCACGATGGTTGAAAAGAGTTTCTGTATTTGTCTCTTTTTGGGAGATGTTGTATCCGCTGTAGCTTCGGTAGGAGATCAGGGCAATGGAGCGGGCTGCCGCCAGTCCTTTTTTACCTCCGGTACGTTCTTGCTTTTCAAATGTCCGGTCTGCATAAAGGGCCATCCGTTGCGATTCGTTAAATGCATTTCCCCACGGAGTGATACGGGCGTTGCATGCCAAAAGAATCATGTTTTTAATGACGCTACTGTTTATGATACTCCATTCAATAGCCTGAAATCCCCCTACAGAACCGCCTATCAGTAAATCAATCTGTTGAATACCAATCTCTTTGCGAAGTAATTCGTGGCACGCCACAATATCCCGGATGGTGGTTTTTGGAAAATCCAGCATATAAGGCTTTCCGGTTCTTGGGTTTACGGAGGCACTGCCGGTTGTGCCGTAACAAGATCCTAAGATGTTGGCACACACAATGGTATATTTTGCGGGATCAAAGAATTTGCCGTTCCCCACAAGTACATCCCACCAATCGGACGGATCGGAGTTGGCGGTAAGGGCGTGTGTAATCCAGATAACCGGTTTGTGGGACAGGCTTTTTTTATAGTCCGCCGATATATGATAGCAAATTTCCAACTTCGGCAAAATTTCGCCGCTTTCCAGATGGAACTCTTTATTGTATTGAAAGCATCGTTTTTCCATTTTCTGAGATTGCGGATTTTATAAGGTATCGAGTGCCTGGGCAAAATCGTTTATGATGTCCTGAATATTTTCTATTCCAATGCTAAGGCGCAAGGTTCCGGGCTTAATGCCTATGTTCTGCAATTCGCTGTCGCTTAACTGGCCGTGGGTGGTGGTGGCAGGATGTCCTATCAGAGATTTGTTATCTCCCAGGTTTGCAATAAGGGTGAACAACTTAAGGTTGTCTACAAATTTCCCGGTCTCCTCTCTGCCGGCCTTTAGGTCTACGGTCATTACTCCGCCAAAACCATGTTGCAGATATTTGAGGGCGTTGGCGTGAGAAGGGTGACTTTCAAGTCCCGGATAATTTACTTTTTCTACTTTTGGATGATTTTCAAGCCATTTTGCTAGAGCAAGCGAGTTTTCGCATACTCTGTCTACCCGTAGGGAGAGGGTTTCCACTCCTGTTAATAGTAAGAATGAATTGAACGGGGAGAGGCAGCAGCCAAAATCGCGCAACCCTTCGCAGCGTACTTTTGCGGCAAAGGCGGTATTCCCAAAATAATCGGCGAAGCTTACCCCTTTGTAAGAGGGTGACGGGGCGGTAAATAGGGGATACCGGCCGCTTTTCCAGTTAAAGTTTCCGCAGTCTACAATAATTCCCCCCATGGAGTTTCCGTGTCCCCCTATGGATTTTGTTGCAGAATGTACCACTACGTTTGCGCCGTATTGTGCAGGTGCACAGAGGTATCCTCCGCAGCCCAGTGTATTGTCTACTATAAGGGCCAGTTGGTGTTTTTTGCAGATGGTGTGCAACAGATCAAAATCGGGAACGGAAAAATCTGAATTGGCAATGGTCTCTACGTAAATTGCTTTTGTGTTACTATCTATTAGATTATCAATTTCTTGTGCATTGGTGCATTTGGAGAACCTTACCTCTATGCCCAGTTTTGGAAGGGATATCTTAAACTGGTTGTAGGAGCCGCCGTAAAGAGCAAAAGAGCTTATAATGTTGTCGCCTGCATTGCAAATATTTTGAATTGCAAGGAATTGTGCACTCATTCCCGATGATACCGATACGGCTGCCGTTCCGTTTTCCAGTGCGGCAATGCGCTGTTCAAAAACATCGGACGTTGGGTTGCTCAGGCGGGTGTAGATATTTCCGGCCTCTTCCAGATCAAATAATCTGCGGCCGTGTTCCACACTCTTAAAGGCGTAAGCCGATGTTTGGTAAATGGGGGTTGCGCAGGCTCCGGTTGTTGGATCCGCAATGCGGCCTGCATGAATCTGAAGAGTTTCGAATTTATATTGTGACATACTACGATGCGTGTTTGATTGAAGCTGCTTCTGCAACTTCGGTTATTTTATTTTTTTTGAATGATTCTGGAAATCTTTATGCACATCCCGCACATATTTGTTCCAATAGATTTGGGGTAAAATTAAAACAGCATCTTAGCGATGCATTCGCATAGACATACACATCATACCGTTCATCATGCAGATTGCAGATGATAAAGAGATAGAATTGATATGAGTGTTTGTTTTCATTGGGAGCAAAATTAGATAATTAAATTTAATATGCAAAAAAAAATGGAAACTCAGTTTTATATTTACATGGCTTTAATTTTAGAACGAATGCTACATATCCAGCAAAACAACCGATCTTTCAACAATGAAAAAAAAATAAATCCGGATGGCGGTTCCTTGCATAAGAATTCCCCTGCCGCATATCTATGCAACAGGGGAATTTTAGTGTAGGATGTTTGATACATCCCTCTGTTTTTAATCCGGTTTATCGTTTATTCAATTCCAGATTCAGTCTCTTTTGTGAAGTCGCTTTATCTGTTCTTATACAAGGGCCGGTTGCGCAACCCCCTTCGCATGCCATGACTTCTATAAACGGAGAAGGGCATTTGCCGGTTTTTGCGTACAGACGTAAAAGACCTATGTTTTTCTTGGTAAGATTGGCTACCTGCACGTATTGCAAATCGTCTTTGTTCAGAAATACCTTTACGGCATTGGCTACTCCGCCGGCTTGGGCAAATCCGTGAGCCTCTTTGGTAGAGGTGAACTGCATGTGGTAGGCCTGTAATATTTCAATATCAATATCAAATCCGTCAAAGATGGAGCCTATCTCCTCAAAAGTAAGGACGTAGTCTACTTCGGGATTATCTTTTGCCTCTTTGCGTTTGGCAATACATGGGCCTATGAAAACGGTTTTAGCGTCGGGATGTTTCTCTTTTGCTATTTTTGCCGTATAATACATAGGTGAACCGGTGGTAGAGATGTATTTTTTAATCTCGGGAATATGTTTTTCCGCAAGCTGCATATATGCAGGGCAGCAACTGGTGGTCATGAACGGTTGTCCCTCCTCAATTTTCTCCATGAGCTCGTGAGCCTCGTTTTTAATAGTATCCATGGCTCCTTGGGCAACTTCAATAACATCGGTGAAGCCCAATGATTTTATAGCACCATAGATTTTATCAATAGGTTCTCTGAATTGTCCCAGAATAGCAGGCGCTACCATGGCAACTACTTTCTCTCCCCTTTTTATACTTTGCAGAATATCAAATACCTGCGATATTTCAAAAATGGCTCCGAACGGACATGCGTTAATACATTTTCCGCAATAGATACATTTGCTTTCGTCTATATGCTCTATGCCGTACTCGTCTTTACTAATGGCTTTAACGGGACATACGTCTTCACAAGGAATTGGAATATAAACAATTGCGTGGTATGGACAGCTCTGGTGGCATATTCCGCAACTGATACAGGCATCGTGATCTATTTCTGCCTGTCCGTTGTTTTTAAAATGGATTGCATTTTTAGGGCAGTTCATATAACAACTGCGGGCAACGCAACCGCGGCACAGATTTGTGATTTCGTAATTCACCTGAAAACAGGATGAACAAGCCTCGTCAATTACGCATACCAGATTTTCTTTTTTGTTTTCTGTGCGTGTCAGGGCCTCTTTGGCATAATGGGACAGCGGAGTTAATTCGTTTGTTTCGTCGGACATATCAAATCCCAAAAGCGGAAACGATTTATATTTCCATACTGCGCGCTCTTTGTGTACGCAGCAACGTCCTTTTACTTTTGATTTTCTAGGGGTTAGTTCTATAGGTAGATGGTCTATTGAGTCAACCAACTTATCCTCTCTCCATAATCTTACTAATTTTGCCAATAATCCGTGGCGGACTATCATAACATTATTGGTAAAAGCCATACTGTTTTTGTTTGATTTTATAATTTAATTGGCAAAGGTAGTTATAATTTGTTATCGTCCAATAAATTCTGGGCAATATTTGATTTTATTAAAAAATAATTATCTTTGTAGCCAAATATACTCTATTTTTATTTGTAATACAATGATAGTAAAGAAGTTAGCTTCCATTTTAATTTGTCTTTTTATACTTATCTCTTGCGGAAAAGATAAATTTGATTATTCTGAGCAAGGCGAGGTTTTATTACAGGGCGAAGGCGCAGTGGAGCTTTTATTAAGCACATCGGGAGGTATATCGGTAAAATCCGACATCCCGGTAAAATCCCCGGTACTGGATGTAAATAATTTTGTTGTTGATATTTATAATTCAAGTAATGTTGTGATCAAGCACTGGGATAAGTTTTCCCAGATAACGGGGCCGGTAAAATTGAATGCCGGAAGCTATAAATTAAAAGCTTATTACGGAGATTCTACGGCTACCGGTTTTCATGTTGTGTATTTTGCAGGGGTAACAAACTTTACCGTAGTGGGGCAACAGTCTAAATCAATTTCTACGGTTTGTAAACAGGCTAATGTGGAGATGAAGTTATTGTGGGGAGAAAATCTTGTATCCGATTATAGCGATTATACCGTAAAAGTGTATCGGGAAAGATTCAAAGATAGCCTCACTTTTGTAAAAACCGAGACAAAAACAGGATTTATTCCGGCGGGAACATTAAAATTCAGAATCTATCTCACCGATAAAACAGGAAAAAAACGCACCTATGCTTCCTCTAAGATGGATATGGTGGCGGCTCCTAATGATTTTATTACTCTTACCGTCAATACGGGTGCGGAACAACCTCTGGATGTAAATCTTTCATTTAAGATAGATACGGGAACGGATGATAAAGTGGTGAACGTAGATATTCCCGGTATGATGTTATCCAAGGAGAAACCTTTGTTTACATCGGATGATATTGGAGCTTCCGCTACGGAGTTAAGCTTTTATGACGGTGTGGGAGATAAGGCATGGGTGAATATCAAGGCAGATGGGTATATTAAAAAGTGTGTGCTTAAAACAACATCCGTTTATTTGAGTAGTATAGGATGGCCGGCAGAGGTTGATCTGGCAAATATATCCGACAATGATGCCGGTCTGTTAAAACAACAGGGGATCTCATGGGGAGATAATCTGAAAGATGCCAAACTCTCATTTATCGATTTTTCCGAGTTTACAAAAAATATTAAATACATGGTTGGTTCTCCAGTTAATACGTTTACCATTCATGCTACTGATAGTTACGGACAAGAGGGGGAATATGCCTTTAGTGTAAAGCCTCTATGGGCCAATATTGCCATTACACCCCTTTCGGATTCTGATGTATGGTCTACTTATGCATACTTGAAAGTAACCACCAATGTTACCGATGACACATTATGGCAATTGGAGGCAGATACGGGAACCGGTTGGAATAAAGTGACTTCAACCATTGTAGCTGCGGAGGGGAATACAAAAACGGTTAAGGCTACCTCTTTAACCCCCGGCACCGCATATAAGTTTAGGGCAAATTATATACCGAGGAAAGATATTGTTACGACTGAAACTACGGGAACAACAGAAAGTGCCATGCCATTGGCAAATGGCAATATGGAGAGTTGGAGCGATGCGCAGATATATGGAGGGAACGGTACTTTTTCAACAGCTGTTTATTGTGCTCTTCTCCAAGGCGGATGGAGTACCAGAAATGAGAAGACAACAAATGGTGCGGAAGCTGCAAACGGTACAAATAATTACGGCGTTTACTGGAGATGGTGTTCCGGAACGGTTTCCGTAACCGACAAAACGCAGGGAAGTTCAGCCGCAGAAATTTCAACGCTTGCGTTTTATAATGCTAAGGTCAATTTGTCGTGGAAACGTGCCAGTGTTTATGAGTATGACAAAGCGAACAGAACTGTTTATGAAGGGTATCTTTTTACCGGTACATTTGATAAGAATACAGACACCTATACATTGGGAATAGAGCATAATTCACGGCCTGAAAGTATATCGTTTGATTATAAATATACCCCGTGCGCAGGTGGAGATCGCTGCTTGGCGTATGCTAAATTATACGATGCCGGTGGAAGTCTGATTGCTCAAACAGGTGATTTCAATTCAACCGGACAACAGAATTATACAAATAAAGTTCTGAATTTTAACTATATAAACTTTCAAGTGAAAGCTGCCAAATTGGTTGTATTCTTCCAATCGGGATTTAATAAAGATCTTAACAACATGCATCAGGTTGAGGGGGACTATGGCAGTACTCCGTGGTCGCATGACAAAATAGTTGGAAGTGTCCTTAAAGTGGACAATGTTATTCTGCATTATTAATGATTAAAAGAGGGAAAAACAATAAGATATGAGAAAACTATTATTTATCTTAACAGCTATAACGCTAACCGTTGTAATATTTGTGTTTCAGGGCTGTTCAGGCAAAGAAAACTGGGACAAAGAGGGTTCCGGTGCAGACTCCGGAAAAGGAACCGTTCAACTTAAACTTTCTTCTGCCGGAGATTTTACCACACCCGCAACAAAAGGGAAGAGTGTGGATGTGAATAATTTTAAAATCAGGATATTAAAAGGGACGGAGATTTATAAAACATATGCCAAGTACTCAGACGTTCCAAGCGTTATAGAAATAGATCCGGGTACCTATACAATGGAGGCCGGTTCTACCGAGACCGGAGATGGTGTTTTTAGCCAACCTATCTATTTTGGCAAAAGCGATTTTACCATAGAAGCGGGAAAGGTTGCTTCCGTAAATGTAGTTTGTGCACTGGTAAATATGAAAGTTACAATCAGGTGTTCGGAAAGATTCTTAAATGAGTTTAATGATAATTTTCAATTTGTTGTAAAGAGCAGTACTGATGGGTTTACTACCACAAAAGCGTTCTTGACCTATACCAAACGAGAGATAATGGAGGGGATAAGCGGTTATTTTAATCCGGCATCATTAAGAATAGATTTTGAGGGAACCAGAAAACTTGATCATACCGAGATTACCGATACCAGAGAGATTAGCGGGGGTGCGGCAAAAGATCATCATGTATTGAATTATGATGCGCAGGAGACAGGAGGGGTTGAAATTAGCAAAGGGGGGATTAGCGTAGACTATACTGTCAATAACAAAACCGAGGAGATTATCATCCCGGGAGAGGATCAGACACCTGTCGATCCAACAGATCCGCCTGTAAACCCAACAGACCCGCCTGTAGACCCAACGGATCCGCCTGTTAATGAATATCTTCCTACTATTACCGGTGATGGTATAGGGACTCCTTTACGATTGAGCGATACGCAGGCGGCAAGTGCTACCGTACAGATTTCTGTTGCTGCGTTAAATGGTAAAACCATTCAATCACTAATGGTAGAGATTGATTCTCCGTATCTTACAAAAGAATTTCTTGCCGGGGTGAATATCCCTACTAAGTTTGATCTGGCTAATTTTGCAACAGATCAGGCCGGCCAAACTCTCAAAGGAATGCTAGCAGAACTCGGGCTTATAAGTGTGGATGACCCTGTAAAAGGTAAAACCGCTTATAGTTTTTCAATTGGAACCTTTATGATTCTTATAGAAAGTCTTCCCAATGGACAGGATCAGACTCACAAGTTTATTGTTACGGTGGTTGATAGCGATGGAAAGAGTAAGACAGATACATTATCAGTTATACGATATAAAGGTAATTAATACGGATATTAAATGATGGCTCAAAGAATAAATATATTTTTATACTGTATTGTATTAGCAATACTCACCTGTTCCTCGTGCGGGAAAGAGGATGATGCTATTCATTCATACGGATATCTTCAGATTAAATTTCACGAGGATAAAACAGATCTTATTGTTGGGGGAACAAAAGTTGCTGCTCCAACCTTTGCTGTGAATGTACTTAATGCGGCGGGGGTTGTAATACGCTCTTGTAAGGATCACCGGGAACTGGAGACAGAACCTCTTAAACTTCCAACCGGTACGTATTATGTAGAGGCTACCTCGGGCGAG
>JAVWIB010000053.1:0-18013 GCA_036639755.1 Bacteroidales bacterium | reverse complement strand
CTTGACTAACTTATTACCAACGTATTGTCCTATCTTATCAGTATAAAGTAGACGCCGATAACCCAAATCAAATGAGTTGTCGTTCCAGTAATTATACTTTCGTATCGAATTAATTATTTCAATCATAATTGAATATTTTCTACAAATATAATAATTTTCAATCACACTTGAAAATATTGTGGCATTTTTAATTATTGTGAGAGTGTAGAATATCCTTTATCTTCATGTGACCGTTGTTATTTCACACAACACACTCCACTACCTCCCCACTCTTCACATACCACACATATCCCCTTACATTCGCATACCCCATTTTTTGCAGCAAATTCATATACTCACCCACCTGGCGAATGTATTTGCGGCCTGAGGCATCTTCGCCGGCAAGGGAACCGAATTTATAATCTACCACAACGGCGCAATCCCCTTTTAGTAATATCCTGTCGGGACGGGCAACATTGCCATCCGGTTTAATAATATCACACTCGGTTAAAACCGTATAATCTCCGCCAAACCAGCCATATTGCTCCACAGATCCCAACGCATTGGATACCATTGTAACAAGCTCGTCCGCAGAACATTCACAAACACCATCCGCACATGCCTTTGCGGCGGCAGAGACAATATCGGCAGAGGTCGTAATCAGAGAGAACACATAGTGCATAGCAATACCATACTCTCTTATGGAGGTTCCTTCATTAATAGAACCGGTGTTGAGAGAGGTTTTGGTTCTGGAATCATCGGGAGGATCATCAAAAACAGCCGTAAGAACCTCTTTTCCGGCCGTGAGCGTATCATTGGAAGAGGCAGTAATCTCCCCAACAGATATTCGTTCAACAGGTTGATTGTAATACATATACAATACATCCGAGACACAGGAGAGAGAGAATGTACCGTCTTTTTTCTTCTTGGGCGCCTGCGCATAAATAATCAGTTCATCTTTTGGACGGGTAAATGCCACATAGGCCGTATTTAAATTATCCACAAACGTGTACAACTTCTCATGATAATAATCGCCGCTAAAAGCAGTATCGGCCAAAGCGGAATTATACACCACCGGAACGGGCGGCTCATGATCCAGCATACACCACAACCGGCCACCGGTATGATCTAATTTCTCCTTAAAAAACGGAATAATCACACACTTAAAGCCAAGCCCTTTTGATTTATGAATGGTAATAACGGTAATTGCGTTCTGATCCTGCGGAGCGGAGATTGTTTTGGTTTGTCCGCAATCATCCCACCATCTTAAGAACTCAGACAAATTAGTCCCCTCCCTATTGGTATACTCCAGCACGGAATCTAAAAATGCCTGCAAAAAGGCAAGATCTTCCTTCTCCCGGGAGGTTAAATAACATCTTATAATCTCCTCACACATCTGATACAGAGACATTCCGGTAAGATGTTCAGGCAAATCGTCCTCTGCTATGAATCGGCCGCAGTCCCCTTCCAATGGCAAAGTATCTCCTCCGGTCTGCGAAAAATGCCGGTAAATCTTTAATGCGGGATTATCGGGATTCTCCAACTCCCGTAAAATATTCACAACCCGCTGCACCGCCACAGAGGCACACACAAACAAAGAATCATTGGAAATCACTTCAAATCCCGTATTTACAAGAGCTTGTGCCACATTTCGCCCTTGTTCCCGTTTCCTCACCAACACCGCTATATCTTTCATTTTAAGGCCATGTTTGAGCAAATCATGAATCCTATCGGGAAGCAGGTTCAGCACATCCTTCTCAAAGCTATCCTCCACTTCATTTATAAAATTCACCTCCAGATACCCCTCATGCTCCCCGGGTTTGCGGGAGGCGGGTACACTCTGTTCAAAATTGGAATACACCTGCCCTATTAACTCACTATCAGCAACATCACTTCCACTCTGTTTGTACACATCCTGCACTGCCTGAGCACAATATTTAAAAAATCCGTTATTAAACTCCACAATATTCTTACCGCTTCGCCAATTACAATCCAGCGAATACGTAGCAATCTCATCCTTGCGAAACTCCTGCACCAGACCACTGTTCAGAATCTTCCAGTCCGATCCCCTCCATCTGTAAATACTCTGTTTCACATCCCCCACAATAAGATTATCATGATCCATCGCCTGACTGTTTTGCAACAACGGATAAAAATTCCGCCATTGCAACGTAGAGGTATCCTGAAACTCATCCAGCATAAAATGATCTATCCGTGTCCCTATTTTCTCATAAACAAACGGAGTATCGCTCCCGTCAATAATCCTGTTAAGCAGTTCCGTAGACTCAGACAATAACATGATATTCTTCTCTTTACAATACGCAAGCACCCTGCGGTATATATCATCCAGAATCCCCAGCGCATTGGTATTTTCCAAAATCACCCGCGCCGTGGCATACCGTCTGTAATGCTCCTCAAAATAACAAATCACCTTCCCGATAATCTCATTCAGCCCCCCCTCATAAGCCTGCGCCACCGCCGGCGGAACCGTTTTACCGGAGAACCAGAGATCAAGACAATCATACAATGCTATGAAACTATCTTTGGGAGGAACCGCACCGCCAGCGTAAACAGGGCTTGCCAAGGTCTTAAAATAGTGAAAAGCGGAACGGGAACCACCCTTAAAATCGGCAGAAGAAAGGCCAAAACGGTTCATACACTCCAGCCCCTGTCCCCCCAATATCCTCACCTGCTTCTCAAAAGCAACAACCACCTCCCGCTCCCGCTGTTTCAACAATAGAATCTGCTCCCTCTCAAGGCCATTCTCCTCAAAGTTCCTCTTTTTCAACTTAAAATCTTCCGAAAACAACTCCTTTGCCAAATCAAAAATCTCTTTGCGGATATTCCATGAATCGCCCGCATCCACAGCATCCAGCGAATACTCAATCAGCCATTTCAGTAAACTCTCATTCTCCGGTTTATCCAGCTCTGCGAACATCCGGTCAATCGCATTCGCCAACACGCTATCTCTGTCCAGCTCTACATTATAGGTAGCAATCTTCCCAAGCTCCCGCGCAAATGCCCTCATCACCATCTGGAAAAACTTATCAATCGTACTCACAAAAAATGAAGAATAATCATTTAGCAACGCCACCAAAATACGCCTCGCCTCCCCTCTTACCCAGCTCTCATCCCTCTTATAAAGCTGCATCAACTCCGGCAGATAATCCGATTTTTTATCGGGAAGCGACAAATAATAAAGCTCCTGCAAAATTCTCTGCTTCATCTCGTCCGTAGCCTTATTGGTAAATGTTACCGCCAGAATATGTTTATACGCCTGCAAAGTCTTAAACAACAACTTAAGATACTCGCCCGTTAATTTATGTGTCTTTCCTGCTCCGGCAGATGCCCTGTATATATTTATCATATCACTCCTCCTCTATTACTGCCCGCACAATGTACTGAATTTACAATACTTACAGCTTCCTCCCTGTGGATTGGGGGCAAACGGAATATCGCAATTAAAAATCTCCTCCACACATACGGTAAGCAGCTCTTTAAACAACTCCATATCCTTTTTATAAATCCGCAACTTAAAAACAGATTCCTTCTTAATCTTTTTGAGCGGATAAATCACCAACTCCAACTGAGAAGTCTCATCCTCCACCGCAAACTGCAGCGGATTTCCATTGCGCAAGGTAAGCTGACCGCTCGTATGCTGCATTTCATACACAATAAGGGCATACAAATACAACTGAAAAAGCGCCTTATACTTTACCGGAGCACTCTTATCAAACAATGTTGCCAGATCCAGCCCTTTGGTTGGCCGCTCCACCGCCCCCGTCTTATAATCAACCACCCGCAGGGTACCATCTTCCAGCTCATCAATCCTATCTACAAACGCCTTAAAATAAACCGTTTCCCCTCCTTTATACACCGGCAACCCGTAACGGTACCGCTCCTCACTCGCAAGATACGTAAACGGTACATAATTCTCATCCTCCTTAAATGTGAGCCGCATATACTTCTTAATCAGCTCCATAATAATGATATTTTGTCCCGATACCTCATCAATATTCAGCAATTTTTTAAACTCTTGCCTTATAATCCCCTCCAGCCGTTTTCCGTCACCGGCCTCCAGCCGCAAAATCTCCAAACTCACACTCTCATATTTATATTTATCATACACCGCCTGCATGGCATTATGATACAATGTCCCAAACGTATCAGATGCCACACTCTCCGATACCTCATCCTCTTGATTCACCCCCTCCACATTCTCAAAATAAAACTTAAGCGGACAACCAATATAATTGGTAAGGGCACTGGCAGAAAGAGCAGACCGCTCATCATACATATACTTATCCCTCAGCAACTTCATAACCGCAGGGGTCTTAACCACCTCTATCATTCTTTCTCGTCCCGGTGCCGCAGCCACAGCCGCCACACTCTCTTTAACCGGTATATTAAAATGATATTTCAACTGCTTTACATACCGGCTCACCTCCCCCGAATTCAACCCCTCGCTCCGGGTGTCATAAATTAAAAAGACCCGTTTCGCCCGCGAAATACTCCTGTAAAAATGATACGCCGCAATACCATCCTGCAACTCATACGTAGGCAACCCAAAACCATATCTCAGGTTATACGGAATTAACGACTGAGCCGTATTGGACGAGGGAAATACCCCCTCATTTACAGAGGTAATAATCACATTCTCAAAATCCAACGCCCTTGTTTCCAACGATCCCATCACCTGCAATCCGCTCAACGGTTCCCCCCTGAACGGAACTGTAATCCCCCCGGTAATCTGCGCAATAAACTTAAAATACGTGGCAGCCTCCATAGGAATATTCAACTCCCGCAACCTGTTAATCTTTAGATAATACTGATAAATAAACTCCCTCTCCAACGAATCCAGATGCCCATCCAACTCCTTTAGAATAGCAATCTGATACTCCCCTATCTCCTGCGGCGTGCGCACCACCCTAAAAACCAACGATAAAATACCGGGGCCCGATAACATCTCCCCATCCGCCTCCACATACACCATATTCCCCCTCACAATCCAACTCTTAATCTGCTGCGCCTGCTGTGGCACCATCCTTTTCAAATACTCATGCGAAAGCAGCTTCACCAACGATTTATGATAAAAACACCACTTTCCATTCCTCTGTTTCACATCTCTCTGCAATTCACAAATCAAATTCATAAACGCAATCAAACTGGTAGCTCCAATCGGATACCCCATTGTCACATTAATAGAATCATACTCTTTGGGAATCGCATTTAGTACAGGCATCAGCAATTTTTCATCGGGAAGGATAACTGCGGTGTTAAAGGCAAAATCCTTAGGGACGGGGGCGGAGGGGGCAATTTCTTTTAGGATTTTGGCGACCATGTATGCCTGTCCTACTCCCGATGGCACTCCTACAACTTGACATAAAAAGGTACTTTCGGTGTTATGCTTATCTGAAAAATGCGGTAATTTATATTTCTGCGGATAGTCTTTTATGCAACCGCTGATGATTTGGGAGGCACTGTTTTCTTTATCGGTGAGGAGCGGGCCGTAAAAGTCCCAGTAAAAATCGGCCTTGCCGGTATCTCTAAGGTGGTTCATAAGCCGTCTCTCGCAACTATTGGGAGCATTCAATCCTATAAATACCAATGTTTGCTGATAATCGTACGTAGCGCAGCTCTCCGCTACTTCTCTGTAAATCTGCCCTTCATAGGCTAAGTTGCGGCTTCTTAACGCCTCCTTAAAATTGCAATAAAGAGTATACATGATAGTCCACGTAGAGGCAAAAAAGTCTTTTTTCTCCGTAAACTCCCCCCGCAGGAAATTATGCCAAAAACTCTCCACAGCACTCCTTTGTCCGGGGCTCAGAAAAAAAAAATCGCTATCCAGTTGCTTCAGATCCTTTATATTGGTAAACAATTGCTGCGCATTCACCAGATATTTATCAATATCATCAAAATCTTTAAGAATCAAATCTCCCCAATGCACAAACTCATCAAAACTCTCCCCCCCCTGCAACTTTAACTTACTATAATTCTTATACAAAATATACAAAGCCTCCACCGGATCAACCAATGTAAGACCGCTAAGCTCCGTAAACAACTCATTAATTGTAATCAGCCGAGGAGAAATAAGGGGTTTCCCATAAACATTCCCATACTCTTGTCCCAAATACTTGCAAAAAAACTTCATAGACCGCCTGTTTGGAAAAACAAAAGCATATTTTTCCAATTTATCAGCCTCGTGCACAACATACATCCGGGCTACCTCTCTTAAAAACTGATTCTCCATTAATTCAATAATTTCACCCTCTCTTTTTTACCTACTACCCATATTGTATCACCCTGCTCAAAAGTAATGGCAGAAGTGGGCCTGATATATGTATTGCTTTGGGCCTTTTCAACGCCAATAATAAGCACACCGTATTTACTACGCACCAACGTTATATTTGCCTGATTACCAATCAATACAGAATGCTCTCCCAATGTAAGTTGCAACAAATCCATATCATCGCTATGCGCTTGTACACTCGTCACTTCTTTATCCTCGCTCAACAATCTGTAATCCTGTACCTGCTTATCGGTTCCCAGAATCTGCAACGAGTCCATCGGATAAAGCAACTCATCTTTCTCCGGTAAATCTATAATTTCCCCCCCTCTGTGAATCCGTATAATCACTGCACCCGTATTCTTCTCTTTATGCACCTGCGAGATTGTCCTTCCCGCCAGATAAGAATTTGTCCCCACATCACAAAAATCCATATGAATTTCATCGGCCAGTTCCCTTGGCATTGTAAGCCCTTTTCTTCCCCCCTCGCTATTTAAGTTTGTAAGAAATTGATTCTCAATCTTATTATAATAGCGTTTGGTTTTTGCAGAAACAATAACCACTAAAATAACAAGAGTACAGATAATTAAAATCACCCCCGTACTATGTGTTAAATACTCTCCAACCACTATCGCAATTGCAATCACAGCTATCACATACTTAAAAATCATCATAAATAACAGAGGCCCCCTTGCAAATTTCCTATCCGCCCAAATCCGATCAAAAGCCCCGTCACTATCTTTTCGCCTGAGCAATCCGTACAAAAACGGAGACATAGCCAGAATATGCAATGCAAATAAAGTAAGCTTGGAATAAAAAGAGCCACCGAAATGCCTTGTAAATTGAGGAATAACAAACTGAGAAAAAAATACTCCCACAAATAATAGCCATCCGGTATAAATAAATAACCTTAAAAAATAAGATTTTAATAATTTATTCCACTCGCCTTCCCTATCCAACGTTTTACGTCCCGTTCCCAACCGCTCTATCACCGTCCGCCATTGCGGTTTTACATGATCATAAATTAAATGATACAGAGGATCTCCCAACCTGATCCAATACGGAGTAATAAATGTAGTAAGAATAGAAACCGTTACAATAATCGGATACAGGTACGCCTCAATCACCCCCAAGTTCTTTCCCAAAGAGGCAATAATAAATGAGAACTCCCCTATCTGGCACAAACACAATCCCGATTGCAGTGCAATCCTGAGTGTCTGGCCGGAGAACAACAACCCTATTATCGCCGATATAGGCTTGGCAATAATAATTGTTACGGTAATCAACAACACCTGCGGCCAATATTCTATCACAATCCTAGGATCCACCAACATCCCTACCGATACAAAGAAAATAGATCCAAAAAAATCCTTAATAGGCTTTGTAAGCTTTATAATCTTCTCATTTTGAATGGTACCGCTAAGAATAGACCCCATAACAAACGCTCCCAGAGCCTGTGATATACCGGCCTTCATGGTCATCACCACCATCATCAAACACAACCCCAGAGAGACTACAATCAACGTCTCATCCGTAAGCATATTTTTTAATTTTTTATAAACAGACGGAATAAGAAAGATTCCACCCGTAAACCACAGTAAAATAAAGAGAGACAGACTAAGCATTTTTTCTGCCAGCATCCCTCCGTCAAACGTATTGCTCACCGCAAGTGCCGGTAATAATACCAACAATAAAATAGCCACCAGATCTTCCACCACAAGGGCCCCAAACACCAAATGAGTAAACTTTTTATTTTTTAATCCCAGATCATCAAACGCCTTTATAATAATAGAAGTAGAAGAGATTGAGAGCATCCCCCCAAGAAACAAAGAAGCGATTGTTCCCCATCCAAGTATCTTTCCCAGAATCATTCCCATGCAGAACATCATAAGTACTTCCGAACATGCCGTCATAAACCCGGCTCCCCCTACCTTCTTTAATTTCTTAAAATTAAACTCCAGCCCCAATCCGAACAATAAGAAAACAACGCCTATATCCCCCCAAAACTCCACATTCTCCAGATTGGTTGCAGTGGGAATAAAAGTAATATAAGGACCGGTTAGCATTCCGGCCACAATGTACCCAAGAACTAACGGTTGTTTAAGAGCCTTAAAAATAATCGTAACAACTCCGGCCACCATCAGAATAAGGGCCAGATCAAAGAAAAGTGGATTTACATCATTCATTATGTGGTGTTTTTGTGGATTTACGATGTCCTATCTTATATCCGATATAAAACGGTACGCCAATTAGCAAAAATACAAAAATTATAAAGTAAATCAAAAGATTTCTAATGAATTTAGAAGCCGTATCCATCGCCTTTTGCACAGAGTCATCAATCATCACTTTTCCATCTGCCATAATTGTAGCCCGCTCTTTGGTAACATACTCCTGCAACGCCTCACGCTCAACAGCAAGTTGCGCAAATGTCTGATTCATCGATGAATTAAACGCAAAATCAGCCGTCTTAATCATCTTATCCACCCGCACGGTAATATCAATTACCAAAGAATCTATCTTATCGGGAGCACTCCTGAAAGCACTCTTTAGCATAGTAAGCGAGTGATTCAAACTATCCAATCCTGCTTTATAAGTAGAATCCGCCATACTCATTCCCCATTTATACTCCAACTGCTCCGCCCCCCAAGAGATCTGATTCGAGGCATTTACAGAATATTTACTGATTCTGTCATTCAGATCGGCAATCACTTGGGAAATAGACCCCACCGTTTTCACAAACATAGAATCCGGCACACCCGAATACTTAAGCCATTCGTACGTATAATCCTTCACCTCAAACTGCATATCCAGAGGAGCCGCCCTTAAAACAGAATCTACAAAACCGGCCATACGGTTCAACTTTGAGTGCCCAAAAAAATCTGAAATCACCGTCCTGTACCTCCCCAGCAACTCTCCCGATGTAGTATCCGCCACATATCCGTAACTTTTCAACTCCTTGCCCCAGTTAATCTCCGCCATCCCCTTCACAAGTACCCAAGTATTCACAATCGCCCCCTCGGGAATCGAATTCAACGATGCATTCATACATGCTGATGTCGCATTCCGTTTCCACCGAATACTCGCCATCCGTACGGAATCTCGCTCAAGTCCCGATATCTTTTTATTGGCTCCGCTGCGCACAAACACCGTATCAGCCGCTGCCACAACAATATCGGTAAAATTACCGGCATACATCCTCACCGCCACCCTTGCATTTAATTCTTTCTGCGGCATAGGCAACATCCCAAAATCAGCACTAATCTTAAACAACGAACACGATTGCAGCAACGGAATCATTCCCACAAACAACACTATATAAATACAGATTTTTTTCATACAAACAATCATAAAAAATAACTTTCAATATAATCAAAATTATAACGTATGAATATAATGAAAGTTAGTATAGTTTCAAACTAAAAATACCGTTTATGCTCCTTCTGCTATAATTTTGCCTGGATTTTTTTGGTAGCTTCTTCATAGCCTGGTTTTTCCAGCAAGGCAAACATATTATTTTTATACGCTTCTACACCCGGTTGGTTAAACGGATTTACCCCAAGCATATAACCGCTTATTCCGCAGGCCATTTCAAACATATAGAAGAGTTGGCCGAGGTTGTACTCGTCTATCTGCTCAATCTCAAGCTCAATATTGGGAACACCGCCGTCTACGTGAGCAATACGAGTACCAAGCTGGGCCATTTTATTCACCTGCTCAATCCGCTTGCCGGCAAGGAAATTAAGACCGTCCAGATTTTGAGGATCCGTCTCAATTTTAACCGTATGGTGTGCATTTTTAATCAGCACATTGGTCTCAAATAAAATCCGCTCTCCCTCCTGAATATACTGTCCCATTGAGTGCAAATCGGTAGAGAAATTCACAGCAGCAGGAAAAATTCCTTTACCATCTTTCCCTTCACTCTCTCCGTAAAGCTGTTTCCACCATTCACCCAAATATTGTAATTTAGGATTATAATTTACAAGAATCTCTATTTTCTTGCCTGATTCATACAAGGTATTCCGTGCGGCTGCATACTGTATAGCAGGATTGGAAGCCTCCCGTCCGGCACAAACCTGTTGCATATTTTTAGCCCCCTCCACCATCGCACGAATATCAAATCCGGCCATAGCAATAGGGAGAAGTCCAACCGGAGTAAGGACAGAAAAACGCCCCCCCACATTATCGGGAATTACAAAAGTGGTATATCCTTCGCCAACGGCAAGAGTTCTTAAAGCCCCCTTGGAAGCATCGGTAATAGCCACAATCCGCTCGCGGGCAATCTCTTTTCCAAACCTCTTTTCCAGATTCTCCTTTAATAGACGAAAAGCAATAGCAGGCTCTGTTGTTGTTCCGGATTTGGAGATAACAATCACCGCATAACTTCTGGTAGAAAGATACTCCAGCAACTCCGCCGCATAATCCTCAGAAATAGTATGCCCCGCATAAACAATTTGAATGGCAGTTGTATGCATCTGCTGATGAAAGCTATGAGACAACGCCTCAATAGCACATTTTGCCCCCAGATAGGAGCCGCCAATTCCCACAACCACAACAGCATCAACTTTCCCTTTCCATCTGTTAGCCACACCGTTGCATGCATCAATAAGAGAATGATCAATCTCCGAAGGAAGATTTACCCAACCAAGAAAATCACAACCCGCACCGGTAGCAGAAAGAACCGTATCCAACCCCTTATAAGCCCTCTGCACATTCTCCCCAAAAGATTTCTCACAGATAAACCCCTGTATCGCACTTAAATTAATTTTTACCATATTTTTGTTATTTTATATAAATGTCTCACTATGAAGTTGCTTAAAAAAGCTCATCGGTGAGCTGCTTAACCACATACGCCGGATACCTATGCTCATACAAAATCTTATACACGGCCTCCGCAATAGGCATATCAATTCTAAACTCTTTATTAATTTCATGAATGCATTTACTGGCATAATACCCCTCCGCCACCATGCTCATTTCCACCTGCGCACTCTTTACCGAATACCCTTTTCCAATCATGTTACCAAATGTGCGGTTGCGGCTAAACTGAGAATAGCCGGTAACCAAAAGGTCGCCCAAATAAGCAGAAGAAGAGACAATACGGTTTTTATCGGGATGGGTAGCATTCAAAAATTCGGCCAATTCATGAAAAGAATTTGTCATAAGCACCGCCATAAAATTATCGCCATAGCCAAGTCCGTGACAAATACCGGCAGCTACCGCATAAATATTTTTAAGAGCAGCAGCATATTCTACCCCGTAAATATCGGTACCCGGAGTGGTTTTTATATAATTACATTCAAACACCGAGCACAAAGCCCGTGCAACCTCTATATGCTTGCTGGTGAGGGTTAAATAAGATAATCGCTCCATAGATACCTCCTCTGCGTGGCACGGACCGCTTACAATTCCTATTCTATCAAAAGGCAAACCGTGTATCTGATGAAAATACTCAGCTATGGTAAGATTTTTCTCATCCACAAATCCTTTAATAGCAGAAACAATAAATTTATCATCCAACGGGACGGTCAACTTCTGTATCGCACTCAAAAAATAAGCAGAAGGGGTACAAAAAATAAGCACATCCGCACTACTTACCACCTCGTTTATATCGGTACTCATTGTAAGCCTGTCAGGATCCAGTAATACCGATTGTAAATACGCTTTGTTATGATGATTTTTTTGAATATTGATAATATTCTTTTTATCCCTTATATACCATAAAATCTCGTCCTGATGATTGAGCAATAGCTTTACCAATGCCGTTGCCCAACTTCCACTGCCAATCATGGCATACCGCAAGGACTTATTCTCAAAATATGTCTTCATATTGTATTTTTTCTATTTTGTTAAGAATTAGTTACAAATATAGCCTTTTTTAACGGAGTATTCCAATTATTTCTGCTAATTTTGCCTCCCGATAAATACCGCTTGCAAATATGCTGGAAGAAATATACAAAAAAGCAATTCGATTCGATGATCTCACCCTTGATCAGGCAACAGACCTCTTTCAAAACGCCCCCTTGTACCAACTCATGGAGGTTGCACAAAAAATCCGTTACCAACTCATCCCCGCCAAAAAAGTAAGCTGGCAAATAGACCGGAATGTGAACTACACCAACGTGTGCATATCGGGATGCCTATTCTGCAATTTCCATTGCAAACTCACCGATAAAGCAAACGAGCGTACCGTCTCCATGGACGAATATCGCAGTAAAATACAGATACTCAAAGAGCACGGCGGCAACCAACTGCTGCTACAGGGCGGACTGCACCCCAAATACGATATTAATTACTACCGCACCCTGTTCAGAGAGCTCAAAAAAATAGAACCAACCCTCAAGCTCAATGCGCTGGGGCCGCCTGAGATTGCACATATTGCGCGCCTGAGCAAACTTAGTTATAAAGAAACACTTCTGCAACTGATAGATGCCGGGCTTGACACCCTCCCCGGAGCCGGAGCAGAAATACTGAGCGAACGGGTACGAAAAATACTCTCCCCCGCAAAACCATCTGCCACACAATGGATTGAAGTCATGAAAGAGGCTCATCAACTTGGCATGAGCACCACCGCCACCATGGTTTACGGACATATAGAGACGGCACAGGAACGGATGCAACATCTGCTTACTTTGCGCGATATCCAAAAACTTAAACCGGAGGGAGCCCCGGGATTCAAAGCCTTTATCTGCTGGCCCATGCAAACCACCGGAACCAAACTGGCGGAACTCTATCCCAATATCCCAAAACAAAGCCCTGCAGATTACATAAGAATGATTGCCTTGAGCCGCATTATCCTGCATAACATCCCGCACATTCAGGTTTCATGGCTCACCGTGGGCCCCGAAACCGCAAAAATATGCCTGCACGCAGGCGGTGACGATATGGGCTCCATTATGATAGAAGAAAATGTTGTCTCCTGCGCCGGTGCACACAATACCTTAAATCAAGAGAGTATTCAACAAGTAATTAAAGAAGCGGGATTTGTTCCGTGGTTGCGGGACCAGTTGTATAACCCGTATCCTGCGGCAGATTAGGAGAAAGAGCCGCCTCCACTGCCAGCCTGTCGCAACGTTCATTCTCCGGATGACCGGCGTGCCCTTTTATCCAGATAAAACGGAGGCAATGCTTGGGTGCTATTCTTATAAATCGCATCCATAAATCGGGATTCTTCTGTTTTTCAATCCCTTTAACAAGCCATTTTTGAATCCAGCCATCATTTACGGCACGCACAACATACGAAGAATCGGAATAGATATTCACCTGAGCATTTGGACGCTTAATCGCTTCCAATCCCACAATTACAGCCAGAAGTTCCATCCGGTTATTAGTTGTACAGGCAAAGCCGCCGCTAAGTTCTTTATAATTACTGCCACACTTAAGTACAACACCATACCCACCGGGCCCCGGATTCCCCCGAGATGCACCGTCGGTATATAAATTAATGGGCTCCATATTTACTCAATCACAGGTCTGTTACCCCTTTGAGGCACTTCAAATATCTTTACTTTCAGAGGATTTTCATGCATTTGATCATACATCTGCCTGTTCTTATAAACATCCAGAGCCAGATAAATAGCAGACATCATCGATTGCGGATTCGCTTTATTCTCGCCTGCAAGATCGTATGCGGTTCCATGATCGGGAGAGGTTCTTACAATAGGAAGTCCGGCCGTAAAATTCACCCCCGAATCAAATGCCAACGACTTAAACGGAATCAAGCCCTGATCATGATACATGGCCAGTACCGCATCAAATTTATATTGCATGCTAATACTAAAAAAGCCATCGGGAGGATAAGGGCCAAACGCCAGAATCCCCTCTTCATTTGCCCGTTTAATGGCAGGAGCAATAATTCTCAATTCCTCATCGCCCATCAATCCCCTGTCGCCCGAATGGGGATTCAACCCCAGCACCGCAAGTTTGGGCTTTACAATATTAAAGTCTCTCAAAAGAGAATCATTCATAATACGCAACTTACTAACAATAAGCTCCTCGCTTAACGCCTCGGAAACTTTCGATAAAGCCATATGCCCCGTAGCAACTCCTACCCTCATTTTATCGGAACAAAGAAACATCAAGCCATCTTTAGCCTGAAACTCCTGCGTAAGATACTCGGTATGACCTGCATACTTAAACGTCTCCAGCGTAACGGCCCTCTTATTAAAAGGAGCCGTAACAAGCACATCCAGATACCCCTCCTTCATCTCTTTAACAGCAGCCTCCAATGCCAGAATCGCCCCTTGCGCCCCTTCATGCGTACACTGTCCCGGTTCTATCTGTCCCGTTTCAGGCACACAATTAACAATATTCACCCTTTTAGGATGCGCCTCAACAGCAGAATTAATCAAGTTTGTATTAATATTTTCCGTCTCCGGAATCTGTTTTCTATAAAATCCGAAAGCCTTAGAGGAGCCATACACAACAGGCGTACACATATCCAGTACCCTTGCGTCAGATAACGCCTTAATAATCACTTCATATCCTATGCCGTTGGTATCACCCTGAGTTATTCCGAGTACAATTTTTTGAGTCATATATCTTATTTATATTAAGAAATCCTTAAATCTGTTTATAACATATCGGGGAAAATAATCTTCCCGATAAAACTCTGCAAGATACTAAAAATTCCTTATATTTGTAAAATTATGGAACACATTCTGGATACGGAAATAAAATACCTCTCCGGTATAGGCCCGAAACGGGGTGAGCTCCTTTCTAAAGAGCTCTCTATAAACACGTTCAGAGACCTGCTGTTCTTTTTTCCGTTCCGCTATGTAGACCGGAGCAAAGTGTACCCGATCAGGGAGTTGCTTCCCGATATGGCTTACATTCAAGTACGCGGTAAAATCACCCGCATGACCAACATAGGAGACTCTCCCCGCAGCAAACGGCTGGTAGCCACCCTGCAAGACTCCACCGGAACCATCGATCTCGTATTCTTTAAAGGAATCAAATGGATTCAGGAAAAGCTCAAACTTCAGCAAGAATACATTGCCTTTGGAAAGCCCTCCGAATTTAACGGTACACTTAACATGGTACACCCCGAACTAAATCTCACCACAGACGATATTCTCTACGGAGGCAGCGCCATGATGGGAATCTATTCCAGTACTGAGAAACTAAAAAACAGCGGAATCGGGAACAAAGTTTTTTCCAAATTTGAATTCAACCTGCTGGAAAAATACCTGGATACCATTCCCGAATCGCTCCCCACAGCACTCATGGAGAGAAAACAGTTGTGCCCTTTGCGGTACGCCCTAAAAAACATCCATTTTCCCACCGATAACTTTGCCCTCACCAAAGCTCTCTACCGGCTCAAATACGAGGAGTTGTTTTATCTACAACTCAGCTTGCTCAAACAAAAAAGCATCCGGATGCGTAAAGACAGCGGCATTGTTATGAAAAAAGTAGGAGACGGATTCAACCAATGTTACAGCACCCTCCCTTTCCCCCTTACCGGAGCTCAGAAACGGGTTATTAAAGAGATACGCACCGATATGCTCAGCGGCAAGCAGATGAATCGTCTGCTGCAAGGGGATGTAGGAAGCGGAAAAACCCTGGTAGCAGTTCTGTGTGCTCTGCTGGCTACCGATAACGGATATCAAGCCTGCATTATGGCCCCTACCGAGGTACTTGCGCAGCAACATTATAAAAGTATTACCAAACTACTGGCAACCACAGGAATAGAGGCATCTCTGCTTACAGGAAGCACAAAAGCCAAAGTGCGGAAAGAGCTCTTACCCAAGCTCGCCAACGGTACAATAAAAATTCTGGTAGGAACACATGCCCTTATTGAGGAGAGTGTAGGGTTCAAAAATCTGGGATTGGCTGTTATTGACGAACAACACCGGTTTGGCGTAGAACAACGCTCCCGGCTATGGGACAAAAGCCCCATTACACCACATATCCTGGTTATGACGGCAACCCCCATTCCCCGCACACTGGCCATGACCCTCTACGGAGATCTGGATGTATCTGTACTGGATGAACTTCCTCCCGGCCGAAAACCCATCCAGACCATTCATGCCAATGAAGCGCAACGAAAAAACATATTTGCCTTTATGAAAGAGCAGATAAAAGCCGGACGACAGATTTTTGTGGTATACCCTTTAATAAAGGAAAGTGAGAAAATGGATTATAAAAACCTACAGGAGGGATATGAAACCATTATCGAAGAATTTAAGGCACCCGAATATGTAACCGCCGTGGTGCACGGGAAACAAAAAAACGAAGACAAACAACACGATATGAACCTCTTTGCATCGGGACATGCCAACATTCTGGTAGCCACTTCGGTTATAGAAGTGGGGGTAGATGTTCCCAATGCATCGGTGATGATTATAGAAAGTGCCGAACGGTTCGGGCTCAGTCAGTTGCACCAATTGCGCGGACGGGTAGGCCGGGGTTCCGAGAAATCGTATTGTATCTTAATGACCGGATATAAACTTAGCAAAGAGAGCCGGCAGCGGATAGAGCTTATGTGCCAGACCAATGACGGATTTGAACTGGCTGAGGCCGATTTACGAATGCGCGGCCCCGGAGACATGGAAGGGACCAGCCAGAGCGGTCTTGCCTTAGATCTGCATGTAGCCAGCCTCTCCAAAGACTCCCAAATTCTGGAAGATGCCCGCAACACAGCCCTTAAAATACTGAACGATGATCCGTTTTTGGAAAAACCGGAGAATCTGCTGTTAAAACAACAGATAGCCATTCTCCGCAAAGAGGGAAAAACACCAACCGATTATTCGGTAATAAGCTAATAAACAAAAACATAATACAACACATCCATTCATTATACATAAAACAATTACGCACAAATAAAAAAAACAAAACATGAAATACATAGGAGCACACGTAAGCGCAGGAGGCGGAGTCTATAACGCACCGCTGAATGCACATGCAATAGGGGCTACGGCATTTGCCCTGTTTACAAAAAATCAAAAACAATGGGTTGCCAAACCCCTTAGCAACGAAGAAATCGCCCTTTTTAAAGAGAACTGTGCCAAATATGGCTACACCGCCGCTCAGATTCTCCCTCACGACAGCTATCTGATTAATCTTGGTAGCCCCAATGAAGAGGGATTGCAAAAATCCCGTGCCGCCTTTTTGGATGAAATGCGCCGATGCGCTCAGCTAGGGTTGGACAGACTTAACTTCCATCCCGGCAGCCATCTTAAAGAGATAAGCATAGACGAATGTATAAAACTGATTGCCCACTCCATCAACCTTGCTCTGGAAAAAACAACCGGAGTGAAAGCCGTTATTGAAAACACGGCCGGACAAGGGAGCAACTTGGGCTATACCTTTGAACAAATTGCACAAATTATTGATCTGGTAGAAGATAAAAGCCGCGTAGGAGTATGTATAGACACCTGCCACACATTTGCCGCCGGATATGATATCTCCACGGAACTTGGTTTTATACAAACCTTCCATGAATTTGAGAAAATAATCGGCTTTAAGTATCTGAGCGGAATGCATCTGAACGATGCCATGAAAGGGGTTGGCAGTAAAGTAGACCGTCACAGCAGCCTCGGACAAGGGGAACTGGGCATCACTCCGTTCCGGCTCATTATGCAGGATAGCCGTTTTAATAATATTCCCCTTATTATGGAGACTCCCAATCCCGATATCTGGGCAGAAGAACTTAACACGCTCCGCAGCTTTATACGGTAACACGGTCACTTTCCCTACTACTCTCTTTATTATTAGGATTTTCGAGTTACTCCTTATTTTTTATCTTGTATT
>JAVWIB010000052.1:0-18445 GCA_036639755.1 Bacteroidales bacterium | reverse complement strand
AGAGCTTAGACGGGTCACCTTAAAATCCATCCTGCGTGAATGCGGAAACGCTTACTTGCAAACTTACCCTCACACTTTAGCCTTATATCTGATTTCTGTTCGTCAGGTCAGACTTTTGCCGCCAGCTTCCTTCAGATTCCACATCGCTATGGACACCCTTGCTATTGGCTAGACGATTCCCACTATTAGGGCTCGTTAGGGACTTGCACCCTTGAGATTACGCCCATGCTGGGCGTACAAAAAAACGCCACATCCTCTTTACAAGAATGTGGCGTATTTTTTATAATCTAAGTGAGTTAACGTAGTCCCCTGTTTTTTAACAGCGGATCGATACCCGGTTCTTTACCTCTGAAGTTAACATACAAATCCATTGCATCTGCCTCGTTAGCCCTCTCAAGAACCTCGGTTCTGAATTTGGTAGCAACCTCTTGGTTAAAGATATCTTTTTTCTCTACAAAAGCCTGAAATGCATCTGCATCAAGAACCTCTGCCCAAATATAGCTGTAGTAACCGGCAGTATAACCACCTGTAAAAGTATGATTAAAATAGGTGCTTCTGTATCTTGGCGGAATCTGAGGTAGAATATCTCTGTCACCCAATACTTTTGCCTCAAACTTCTCAACATCAAAATCGGCAGGAACACTCTTTAACACATGGTAATCCATATCCAGTAAAGATGCGGCAAGATATTCGGTTGTAGCAAAGCCTTGGCCATATTTACCTGCTTTCACCATCTTATCAACAAGGCTCTGAGGAATTACCTCGCCAGTCTTATAATCTTTAGCATAAACCTTAAGAACTTCCGGCGCAAATGCCCAATGCTCATTAATCTGTGAAGGAAGTTCCACAAAATCTCTTGGGTAACCACCTAAACCTTTGTATTTAACATCTTTAAGCAAACTTGCCAGACCGTGTCCAAACTCGTGGAAATAAGTCTCAACCTCGTCTGTTGTAAGCAATGCCGGCTGATCTCCTACAGGACGGGTAAAGTTACCTACTATGGTTACAAGCGGAGCCACCCTCTTACCGTCTTTATAACTCTGTCCTCTGAATCCGCCACACCATGCGCCGCCTCTCTTGGCACCCGGTCTTGCGAACATATCAAAAAACACCACACCAAGGTGACTGCTGTCTCTATCTTTTACCTCAAAAGCAACTGCCTCTTCATTCGGAAGGGGAACATTGGTAAGCTGTGTAAATGTTAAACCGTACAACTTATTTGCAACATAGAAAATACCATCTCTTACATTCTCCAATTTAAAATATGGAGCCATTTCAGCCTCGCTCAGATTGAATTTTTCATTCATGGCTTTTTGTGCATAATATCTCCAGTCCCAACCTTCCAGTTGAATATTAGACCCCTCTTTAGCAATAATAGCACGCATATCGTTTGCCTCATTATTGGCAACTTTTATAGCAGGTTTCCAGATTTGATCCAATAGCTGATAAACAGCCTCAGGTGTTTTAGCCATTCTATCTTCCAGAATGAATGCAGCTGCGGTCTCTTTACCCATTATCTGAGCTCTTTTAAGGCGAAGATCAATTAGTTTCTTAATGATATTCTTGGTATCAGCTTCATTATTATTATTACATCTGTTAATATAAGCGGTAAACATCTGCTGTCTAAGATCTCTGTTCTGTGCATTTGCAAGGAAAGGCATGATGCTTGGATTATCAAGACCAAACATCCATTTTCCGGTTTGACCTGCTTTCTCAGCCCTCGCAGCAGCCTCTGCTATCTGATTCTCGGTAAGACCTTTCAAATCTTCCTGTTTATCAATAACAAGATTAAAGGCAGCGGTCTCTTTTAATAAATTCTGACCGAATTGCAACTGAAGTGCAGAAATTTCGGCATTCAATTTTTTCAACTCTTCTTTTTTATCAGCAGGAAGATTTGCTCCTCCCCTTTCAAAACCTCTATAGGTCTCCTCTACAAGACGCATCTGATCTGCATCCAGATTAAGATCTGCACGTTTATCGTAAACAACCTTTATTCTTTGAAATAATTTCTCATTCAAACTGATTGCACTGCTATGGGCACTTTGCAGCGGCGAGAGTTCTTTTGCAATATTTTGTAAAGTATCATTGGAGTTAACTCCATTTGCACTGCCAAATACGGCAGAAACCTTTGATAGTAGTTCTCCCGTATTATCATAAGCAAGAATGGTATTCTCAAAATTGGGTTCTTCCTTATTATTTATAATAGCATCTATTTCAGCTATTTCCGCAGCCATTGCCTCTTTATAAGCAGGCATATAGTGCTCAGGTTTAACTAATTCAAACGGTGGAATTCCAAAAGGAGTGTTCCACTCCGTCAATAATGGATTTGTAATATCCGCCTGTTGGGGTTGATTACATGCCGAAACAAGTACACCCGCAGTAAGGAGAGATAATAAATATTTGTTCATAGGTTTTTAAATTATATTAAGGTGACAATAAAATCGTATTATCCTAAATAACTTTTAAGGAGTTTGCTCCTTGCGCTGTGTCTGAGACGGCGTATTGCCTTCTCCTTAATTTGCCTTACACGCTCTCTGGTAAGGCCAAAATGTTCTCCAATCTCTTCCAAAGTCATCTCCTGTGCCCCAATTCCAAAGAAGTATTTTACAATATCCCTTTCTCTCTCCGTAAGGGTAGAAAGCGCACGCTCAATCTCTTTATTAAGAGACTCATTTACAAGCCCCCTATCTGCATTTGGAGAATCAGAATTCACCAATACATCCAACAAACTGTTATCTTCTCCGTCTACAAACGGAGCATCTACAGAGACGTGTCTTCCCGATACTCTTAATGTATCTGCAATTTTATCTCTTGGTATATCAAGAATATCGGCGAGTTCCTCCGGTGAAGGCATCCTCTCATTCTCCTGTTCAAATTTGGAAAGGGCTTTATTAATTTTATTAAGGGATCCTACCTGATTAAGGGGAAGTCGTACAATTCTGGATTGCTCGGCCAAAGCCTGCAAAATAGATTGACGAATCCACCATACTGCATAAGAGATAAACTTAAAACCTCTTGTTTCATCAAATTTTTCGGCTGCCTTTATAAGCCCCAGATTTCCTTCATTAATTAAATCGGGAAGACTTAATCCCTGATTCTGATACTGTTTTGCTACGGAAACCACGAATCTAAGATTCGCCCTGGTTAGTTTCTCCAATGCTTCCTGATCGCCTTTTCTAATCCGCTGGGCTAACTCTACCTCGTCTTCAACTGTAATTAACTCTTCTCTTCCAATTTCTTGAAGATACTTATCTAGAGACGCACTCTCTCTGTTTGTAATTGATTTGGTTATTTTTAATTGTCTCATGTGGCTATATTATCTTGCAAAAGTACAACTTTTTTTTTATTTAGACACCAACTCCGTAATAATAAACTTGCCCATTTTGATATATTCCCTCTATTAACAAGCCTCTTTTGGAATTATTGAATATTTCCAACACTTCCGCAGGTTTATTAACAGGTATCTGATTAATATAAGTTATGATGAGACCCTCCTTTATTCCGGCATCTTTGAATTTTCCTTTTTTGAGAGCAGTTACCTGAACTCCATGTTTTATTCTCAATTTTTTAAGCAGTTGCGCCGGCACATTTTCCAGCTTTGCCCCCAAAATCTCTACCACCTTTCCGTCCTGCGAAACCAGACTTGCCTGTTGCTTCCCCTGCAACTTTACATTCAACACTTTTTCCGCACCATTCCTATAAATTTTAATAGCAACAATATCTCCCGGTTTGTAAGCGTTTATTTTCGCCTGCACATCGGACGGACTTTTTATAGCCGCTCCATCAATTGCCAGAATAATATCTCCGTTATGCATTCCGGCAACATAAGCAGCACCACTCTCCAATACCTCCGGAACATAAACACCTCTAAAATCGCCATGCATTCCGGCACTTTCCGCAAGTTTATCGGTGAGCTCTTGCATACTAATTCCCAACATAGCCCTGTTGACCGTTCCAAACTTCATCATATCATCCACAACTTTCTGCACAATTGTACTTGGGACAGCAAATGAGTATCCCGTATACGATCCCGTATTTGAAGCAATTGCCGTATTAATCCCAACCAGTTCCCCTTGCGTGTTCACCAAAGCACCTCCGCTGTTGCCTCTGTTAACCGCAGCATCGGTCTGAATAAAAGATTCAATCTTAAATTCACCGGAAGCATCGGGAAGGGAACGTCCTTTAGCACTCACGATGCCAGCGGTAACGGTACTCCTCAAGTTATAAGGGCTCCCGATAGCTAAAACCCACTCTCCCAAACGGAGAGAATCGGAATTGCCAAACCGCAATGCGGGGAGATTCTCCCCCTCTATTTTTAACAGAGCTACATCGGTAACAGGATCTGCTCCAACCAGTTTGGCCGGGAACGATTTATTATTGGTCATGGTAACGGAAATTTCGCCACCATCTCCCACCACATGATTATTGGTAACAATATAGCCGTCATTGGAGATAATAACACCCGAACCCGAGCTTACACTCTCATGCGGCATGGCATACGGAGTACCGTATCCAAAAAAATTATCAAGAATAACAGCCCGCTGCGGCTGGTTTTTACTCACAACCTTTACATATACCACACCGTCTACAGAACTCTCCGCAGCATAAGTAAAATCGGGAAAATGCCCCTGTGCAAATTGGACCTTACTAAAAACAGGATGTTCCGAACTATAAACATACCTGTTATTGTTCATAAAAAATCGTGTAATAAATACAGCACAAATAGTACTAATTAAAATAGATAACGCAAGGATAATTAAAGTCTTTTTCATACTCGATCTATACTCAAACATTAATTATAACTAAGAATTTATATTACGGAAACTCAAATTATATGCCAAAAGTTTTGTATATTTGTGCAAATATTTTAAATCATCAACCATGAAGTTTATTGTATCAAGTACTGATTTATTACAGGGTCTGTTATCGGTATCCAGAGTATTGGTATCCAAAAATTCTCTTCCCATACTGGATAATTTTCTTTTTGTATTGGAAGGCAATTCATTAACAATTACAGCGTCCGATTCGGAGACAACCCTTAAGACGGTTATGAATATAGGAGAAGTGTCTGAAGAGGGAGAAATTGCCGTTCCTGCAAAACTTCTGACCGATTCATTAAAAGAACTCCCTACTCAACCCATTGAGTTTGCAACAACAGAAGAGAAAAGCATTGTAAACATAATATGGGCAAGCGGAAGCGCACAAATCCCCTATCTGCCCGTGGCTGATTACCCGAAACTTCCTCCACTGTCTGAGCCAACCACCATCCTTATAAAAGGGGCATTGTTGGCAGAAGGTATCAATAGCACCATTTATGCAACCGGCGACGAAGAACTCAGGCCTGTCATGAACGGTATCTATTTTGACATTACCTCAGACTCAACCACCCTTGTGGCCTCCAATGCCCACAAATTGGTTTATTACACAAGGGGAGATGTAAAAGGGAGCGCAGATGCATCGTTCATTCTGCCAAAGAAACCTGCTAACATCTTAAAAAACAACCTTGCAAAATTTACGGAAGAAACCGTACAGATAGATTTTGACAAAAGAAACGCCTATTTTAAGTTTGATTCGTTCTTGGTTGTCTGCCGTCTGGTAGATGGTACCTATCCGGCTTACAAAACGGTTATTCCTAAAAACAACACCAACATACTTTCCGCCCCAAGGGCAGAGATCTTAAATGCCACCAAGCGTGTTGCCGTATGTTCCAATCAGGCTACCGGCCAAATCGTATTTAAATTAAGCCAGAATCAACTTGAGATTTCTGCTCAAGATATTGATTTCTCTATGAGTGCGCACGAAACCCTTAACTGTGAATACGAAGGTGCCCCAATGGAGATTGGCTTTAAATCTACGTTCCTTATAGAGATTCTGAACAATCTGCCGTATGAACAAATTTGCATTAAACTGGCAGATCCCAACAGAGCTGTTTTAATACAACCTGCCATTCAGACAGAACCTGACGAGGAAGTATGCGCTTTGCTTATGCCAATGAGAATAAATAACTAAATAAAAAATTGTTACATTAAAATAAATCATGCAATTGAACTTAAAAAATCCTATTCTCTTCTTTGATATAGAGAGTACAGGATTAAATGTTGCTACAGACAGAATTGTAGAGATATGCTCAGTTAAGGTTATGCCTAACGGAGATGAAGAGACAAAGACGAGAAGATTAAATCCTACAATTCCAATTTCGCCAGAAGCACAAGCAATTCACGGAATTTCAAATGAAGATGTAAAAGACTGCCCTACATTTAAAGAAGTAGCTAAAAGCCTTGCCCAGTGGATGATTGGATGCGATATTGCCGGATTTAATTCCATAAAATTTGATGTTCCCCTTCTGGCAGAAGAATTTTTAAGAGCCGGGGTTGATTTCGACTTCAGAAAACGCCACATGGTAGATGTCCAAAATATCTTTCATAAACTGGAACAACGTACCCTGTCGGCTGCCTATAAATTCTATTGCCAGAAAAATCTGGAAAACGCTCACTCTGCAGAAGCCGATACCATTGCCACCTACGAAATTCTAAAAGCACAGCTGGACAGATATCCCGATACCTTAAAGAATGACATTGCCATGCTCGCAGACTTCTCCACCCGTTCCAAACTGGTAGACTATGCAGGAAGAATTGTCCTGAATGAAAAAGATGAGCCCATCATTAATTTTGGAAAACATAAAGGCAAACTGGTAGAAGATGTACTACGCACAGAACCAAGCTATTATGCATGGATTATGAATGGAGATTTTACACTGGATACAAAAAAGGTTCTTACCGAAATAAAACTTAAAATAAGATAGAATTTTTCTCAGTTTCTAATTTCAATTTAAACAAAAAGAATTTTTAAGCGTTGAATATTATAACAAAACCATACGGCAGCGAGTTTTACTATATTAAACCGGACATGTCTCGTAATAGAGACTGCGACAACTATTTTTGTCCCGATAATATAACCGAACTTGCTGCTGTGCCGTTTTTATATACCCGCATAGAAAAGGCAGGAAAGGCCATTGCAAGTAAATTTGCAGAGAGGTATTACTCAACAATAGGCTACGGTATTCAACTAGTTGCAACTTCACTCATAAATAAAGAGGACTTGGCCAGTATATGGGTGTCGCAATCACTAGACAATACAGCGTATTTTAGCTCTTTATCTCCAATAGCTAATGCCCAAAATGTGATTGAGGCACTATTATTATGGGATAATAATTGCAAAGATACAATAGCCGGACAACTAATTTCCAAAATAAACTCGACCATAGAATCTATCTCAAAATACTCCTCAATAAAAACCGGAGATTACGTAGTATTAGAACTACTACCACAACAACAATCACACACTATCACATTGCAACAATCCAACATAAATATAAAACTTGGAGAACTTAATTTTTATATTATCGCATAATTATTAACAGTAATTCTTAAAACAGTTTTATTCTAAATCCAAGTAGAATTGTTATACCCCTTAGTTGATATATATAGCTAAATTTGTTAACACCAATATTATTTGATGTATTGTATGTGCTGGTATCTAATAAATTAATGCATTTAAGAGAGATTATATTTTGTTTAAAATAGTATTCTACTTCTAAATTAAGAAAGAATTTATTTCTCCCCTCATCAAACGTATTATTCCAATAATGCTTAAATTCTGCTCCAACAATAGTTCTTTTTCCAATTTGAAAATTAGTGGTAAAGTTGTTACATAATAACAGGAGCGGGTTATTTGATTTTTCCTCATTTACATGGTTTTGCGAAGCTGTAAATTCATTTGCTGTAGAAAGTGTAATCCATTTTGTTGGAGAACAATTTGCATCAAGATTGGCTATAAGATAATGGTTTGAATTTTTTAATAATTTATTGTTAACAAGATATGTTGTATTTTCTTTTCCCAGTGAAAGTTTTTCGGATATTTTTGCATTCCAAGTATAAAATCCCTTACTAAATGCCTCGTCAATTTGGATTATAGTAGATTTTGAGTTTTCTGATAGATACGATTGTGTAATTAAATTATTTGTAATTACAGAATTAGGCATAACATCTGATGCAATATTCATATAAGTAGCACCTACATTGCCAAACATCATATTAAATATATTTTTATAAGCTAGTGATGCATTTAGAGTATGAGTATAGTATTTTCCAATATAAATATTTGCGGTGTTATTAATAAATGTTCTGTAGTTAGTATAATATCCGCTACACGGCAAATCTTCCAGGGATAAATATTTATTTTTATACGTATACATAGCATCCAAATCAAAGTGATCGTTTAGCTTTACTTGTCCGCTAAATTGTGGAGCAGCACTAAGAATAGGCCTATTATAAGAGATTTTATCTTCTCCTTTACTAGTATAACTATATTCCTCTATTCCTATAGGGCAACTTAACATCAATTGAACTCCTTGCTTAAAAAAAAGAACATAAGGATCTGCAAGAATAGAATATTGAAATATACTAAAAGTGTTATTAGTTTGTAGTTTATTATCTAATAAATCTGCTTTTATTTTATCATAAAACAAATTAAATTTAAAATCTAAATTAAATCTAAAGGATGGTATTGTACGTGATAATAGGGTGGCATTATTCTTTGTTCTAAAGTTTATTGTTCTTAAGCTCTCGCTAAAGCCATCATTATTACCTGTATTACCTACGTTTAGTACTATTGGCGTTGATAATAAATACAATTCTGATGAAATTTTATATATTCCCTTACCTGTATTCTTTATTAATGTAAATGAATTATTCGCCTCAAATGTTTTCCTATCAAAATCTTGATTAATAGAGCTGGTGTCGTTATTTATTGCCCCTATTCCTTTATAAAAATTCATTTTAAATGAGGCCTTATCTTGTATGAATATTTTGTCACTGTTCTTTTTATAGTTAATGGCGGCGGATAATGAATTTAGCTTTGTCTGAGATGAATTTAATTCTTGTATATTAAGTGTACTATCGGAATTAATATAATAGTTGGAAAAACTGGTACTATTCCTTATTTCTTTATCGTTAAGAAAATTTATTCCATAACTAATTTGCGCATCTTTACTTAGTTTGTGTAATTGATTTATTGTTGCCGAATTAGAGTTATTTAAATAATAAATAGATTTATCAATATTGGGAGGAGGAGGAAATAACAAGCCCACATTTCCCGATTTAGTTTTAATTGATGTACTTAATTCTTCCATTAAATCATTTCCTATATTGTTTGATTTAAAATATGAAAGGTTTTGTATCTTTTTGGAAAACAGCATAATATTTGCGTCTATATTTCTGGCAAATGGTTTTCCTCCCAATGCTGCTAAAACATTGGAACTCCACACCCCTTTTGAAGATTCTTTTAATTTAAGATTTATTGCAGGTGTATCACTAAATTCCATCTCACCTAATGTCTTTATATTCTGATGTTTTTCCATTATCTGAACAGATGCAATCTCTTTAGCATCAATATTATTTACAGCTATTCCATAACGCCCCTCCATCATATCCAATCCATCTATGTATAAATCTTTTACAAATTTGCCTTTATATAGTATTTGTCCGTCGTCGTAAACCTGCATACCGGGCATCTTTTTTAAGACATCCCTAATGGCTTTATCTTTGGTATCTAAATATGTAGAAACAGCATAGTTAACGGTATCCTTATTCATAGAAATTTTCTTTGCGCTCACTATAACTTCATCTAATTGCAACTTGTTCTCTTCTACATTAAAGTTTACAACTTGTGTGTGATTTTCTATCGTTTTTGTTTGTTCTATAATAGTGAAACCCTTTACTGTTAAATCTAATGTTTTTAGTTTTAAATTATTTATTACAATCCTATATCGCCCTAAAGTATCTGCAATTGAATAGCCTATAATCTCTTTGCCGGCATGCGGAGTAACAACCACGGTTATCATATCTGCCGAGTTTATTTTACCGGTAATTATTGTTTGTGCAAAAGAAAATAATGGGAAAATAATTAACAGTAACAATAAATAAATTTTGCGTAAAACCACTCTTAATAATGGTTCCATAATTACTTTTCTATAGGATTATAATATGCCTGCCACGTATCGGGGAGCACATGAAAGCCCTTTTCTGAGTTATCCATTATAATTACACGTTCGCCAGTGCTATTAACAAATTTCCCAGCATTTTTATACATGTCTTTTTCAAAACTTAGCCAAGTCTTTTTAGAGACATCTTTATATTTCCAATCATACTCAACTATCTCTTGTTTATTTTGGCTTAAGCCAATACATTCAAACTTATATTCATTGTTAATGTCGTAGATTTTAATAATTAATCCGGGAAGCCCTCTAAATTTCCATGGTCCTAATTCAATTGGAATATCTGTAGTATACCAAGCTACATAACTTCGTCCAAGCACTTCAGCAGTTGCCTTATAGCATAAATATCCCATTAGTGTATCAGTTTCATTCTCCAATTTCCAAGCTGTTTTTAATTCCGGCTCCTGATATCTACTTACCGTTTGAGTATATGGAACACGATTTGTAACAATAATTTTATCCGCTTTTAAGTCTCTATATATTTCATAACCCTGCCACGAACTCTCATTTAACGGAACCTGTAACTGTGTTTTTAGAAGTTGCGTGCATGTTGAATCATTGTTATGCATGTTCCTACTATAAAATTTAGTGTAATATTTTCCTATTTGTAAACACATCTGATCATTTCCACTTAATGTTGAATCATTAAGATATCCGGCAAATGACATATTGTATATTAAATTTAGATATGACGTGTCTAAAATCTTAAACTTAGAAATATCTTTATTTAAAATGGTAAAACTAGGATTGTCCATTGCATAGGAACGTTTTACCTGAGCTGTTGCTTCAATATTTATTATCCCCAATAATAAACATATAATTATGGCTACTCTTGTCATTTTCATATTTGTAAATATTAAAAATTTAAGGAAAAGAAATATTCTTCTTAAAATTTTGAATTAACAATTTGTATTATGAATACTCAATTGATTTATACAGGAGAGAACCTGCAATTGAAAAGTCAGCCATTCGTTGATTTTACAATACTTTTATTTATACTATGCAGTATTTAAAATTAATAAAAATTGATAGCTAATCTAATATTATTGGGGAGTCAATTTCCCATTTGAGTTGCAAGCACATATAAGAATTTAAGGAGTCCTCAATAATATCCATTAAACTTCATAAAATATTTGTCTCATAATCCACCAACAAATATACATTATTAATATTTATGATGCAAATAAAAGTATCTTATTTTGCGTGTTTAATTATCAGCTTATCATACACCGTTACGAACAGCACTAAGTGCAGCTAAGGCTGCTGTTGAGAAAGCAATCTGAAGATTATATCCACCGGTATCGCCATCTAAATCTAGTATTTCACCTGCAAAATAAAGTCCTGGAGTTAGTTTTGATTCCATAGTTTTTTGTGAAACGTCTGCTAGCGAAATACCTCCGGCAGTAATTACGCAACGCTCATATCCAACATATGAATATATCTCAAATTTCCATGTTTTAAGTTTATCGGGAAGATTTTTAATTGTAAGATCGGTATTTAAAGAAAGGAATGGATCTATGAGATTTTTTGGTAAAAGTTTAGGAAGTATAAAGTTAACTCTATCGGAATCTCTAGTATATCTATTTTCTTTATATTCTTCTAATTCTCGTCCAATTCTATCTGTAAGTTGAGTTTTTGAAATTGCAGGTTTTAAATCTAATAAAAGGCTTACCTTCTGTCCATTTATAATACTTTGTACCCCCTTACGGCTTAATTTAAAACCTATAGGCCCTTCAATACCGCCATTTGTAAAATCTAAATCTCCAAATTCTTTAGCAACAATATCTTTGTCTACAATAAGTTGAGCTTCAACATTTTTAAGAGAGATATCATACATATCATCTCTGTAATTTTTGGGAATAAGTGCTGTTAATGATGGAAAGCAAGGAGCAATTTTATGTCCAAAACACTTTGCAAAAACATAACCGTCTCCGGTAGAACCGGTAGTGGGGTAAGAAAGTCCCCCCGTTGCCAGAATAATTTTTTTTGCCAGAATCTCCTCACTTCTGTATGCCGCCGTAATTTTAAAACCGGAGGAAACCTCTTTGCCCTTCGGATTCGGAGCAATCTTGCCGGCGTCCTCATTGCGAGAAATCTCTTTCACTTCAAATCCGGTAATAATCTTTACTCCTCTTTTCTTAAGATATGCCAATAAGGCCTGCGTAACATCGGCTGCCCTCATACTTTGCGGAAAAACCCTATCTCCACGCTCCGTAACCAAGGGAAGACCTATTTTCTCAAAGAATTCCATGGTTTTCGTATTGCTCATGGCATAAAAAGCATTTTTGAGAAATATATTTTTGGGATGAATATGCAATGCAAACTCTTCCCAAGGTTTGGTATTGGTTAAGTTGCAACGGCCTTTCCCGGTAAGGGCTATTTTACGGCCGCATCTGTCCATTTTCTCCAATACAACAATAGAGGGGGTCTCCCCCCTCTCTTTGTACTGATCTGCCGCAATGGCTGCCGCATATAAACCTGCCGCACCACCGCCTATAATAGCTATCTCTATTTGCATGTAAAATTTTGCGGTACCCCCTTTAATGAAAGTACCCGTTATTATATACTTTTAATAAACCTGTATCTCTTCTGTACCGTTAAGTACCGCAAGTCCGTTACCGGCCAGTGCGCCCATCTCATCCTCACCGGGATACACAGCAACAGGGGCAATAAAACCTACCCTGGCTTTTACCTGCTCTATAAGATTCTTGTTATGTGCAATACCGCCGGTTATGATAATGGCATCTACTTTACCATTCACTACGGTAGCCATAGCACCAATCTCTTTGGCAAGTTGGTACACAAAAGCATCGGAAATAAGGATGGCCTTTTTATCGCCGGCATCCACTCTGTTTTCCACCTCTTGAAAAGAGTTTGTTCCAAGATAAGAGACAACTCCTCCCTCACCGGAAATCATCTTGCGAATCTGCTTTTCTGTATATTTACCGCTAAAACAAGCATCTACAACTGCTGCTGCAGGGAGTCCTCCGGAACGTTCGGGTGAAAAAGGCCCCTCTCCACGTAAAGCATCGTTCACATCAATCACCTTTCCTTTCGAATGCATCCCCACCGAAACTCCGCCACCCAGATGGGCAACAATCAGATTCAATTCATTGTATTTTTTGCCGTTCTCCGCAGCATGCAATTTAGCAATTGCTTTCTGATTCAGAGCATGAAAAATAGAGAGTCTCTGAAAGTTAGCATGTCCCGATATTCTTGCAATAGGCTCCAACTCGTCTACAACAACAGGATCCGCAATAAGAGCTTTAATACCGCCAATCTCTTTCACAAGATTATTGGCAATAATAGCACCCAGGTTACTTGCATGTTCTCCGCTCTTGCCTTCTCTTATATCATTAATCATAGCTTGATTTACCTCGTAAACGCCACTTGGAATAGGTTTTACCAAACCACCACGGCCTACAATTACAGCAAGATCGTTAAGATTAATATGATTTTCCTTAAGAGCTGCTTTAATCGTATTCGTTCTAAAATCAAGCTGCTCTATTACAGACTTATAAGGAGCAAGTTCCTCATTGGTATGTCTTAGAGTTTTTGTAAAAACCTCTTTTTTATCTTCATATACCGAAATCTTTGTTGATGTTGACCCCGGATTGATAGCCAGTATAAGTTTTCCCATAATGCTTTATTTAGCTGTAATAGCTGCTAATGCAATTGAATTAAGTTTGGTATCAATGCTATCCGCACGGCTAGAAAGTACGCACGGAGCTTTTGCACCGGCCACAATTGCCGCAAGTTTAACCCCCTTGCATAGCTGACTGTTTGTTTTATAGAATACATTCGCCGACTCAATGTTAGGGAATACAAGTCCGTCTGCATCACCTGCTACAGGGCTTACCAGTTTCTTAATAGCTGCAGCTTCCTGAGAAAGGGCAACATCAAGAGCCAATGGGCCGTCAATAAATGCACCGCCGGCTATCTGGCCTCTGTCTGCCATCTTAGCAATCATAGCAGCCTCAATACAAGCAGGCATTCCAACCAACATCTGTTCGGTAGCCGTTACAATTGCAATTTTAGGTTTAGCAATACCAAGTGCTTTTGCGGTACTGATTACATAACCGGTCATTGCCAGTTTTTGTTTAAAATCAGGAGCAGGAATAACAGCCATATCCGAAACAATAATCAGTTTATGGTAGCTAGGATTGTGCACAATTGCGATATGGCTTAACACAGCTTTTGGAGGGAGCAGTCCGTTCTCTTTGTTAAGGATGCCTCTCATGTATTTATCGGTACTGCAAAGACCTTTCATAAGAATATCAGCATCACCGCTATTTACCATAGACACTGCCTGTGCTATTGATTTTAACTCGTTTTCGTTTGGAATAATGGTAAACATCTCCGGATCTATATTCTCTTGCGCACATACCTGGCGAATCATTTTCTCATCACCAACAAGTGTTCCTTCAACAATACCGGCTTTTATTGCAAGTGAAACTGCACTGATTGTGTGATCGTCAACACCCCATGCAGCAACTAATCTTTTTTTTGGTTTTGAACGCAACTGTTCAAAAAGTTCATCAAAATTTGTTATCATTTTATTTATTCTGTTTATATAAAATTATCAAAATTATTTAGAGGTCAACCTCATGGTTTCCTGAGCAATTACCAGCTCCTCATTGGTGGTAACGGTAGCTACTTTTACTTTGGAATCGGGTTTGGTAAGAATCATATCTTTCCCTCTTAGCCCTTTGTTTACACTACTATCAAACTGAATGCCCAAGAATGAGCAATCGTTTGAAACAGCTTCTCTGGTATCGGGATCATTCTCCCCTATTCCGCCGGTAAATACAATAAGATCTACGCCGTTCATTGCAGCAGCATAAGCTCCTATATACTTAAGGACACTGTAACGGAACATCTCAAGAGTTAGCTTGGCTCTGGCATTACCCTCTGCGGCTGCATTCTCAACATCTCTTGCATCGGAAGATATGCCCGAAATTCCCAAAAATCCGCTTTTTTTGTTAAGGACATTGCTAATGGTATTATCGTCCATTTCATATTTAGATTGCAAATAGGTGATAATTCCCGCATCAATATTGCCGCAACGGGTACCCATAACAACACCCTCTACCGGTGTAAACCCCATAGAAGTATCTACGGATTGTCCGTTTTTCACTGCAGTTACGGAACCTCCGTTACCCAGATGACAGGTTATAATTTTTGAGTTGTTAAAATCGATTCCGGCAAGTTTTGCAGCTTTCTGTGCTACAAACTTATGACTTGTACCGTGAAAACCATATCTTCTTACCTTATCCCTTACATAATACTCATAAGGGATTGCATACATGTATGCATATTCCGGAATGGTCTGATGGAATGAAGTATCAAAAACAGCAACCTGTGAAACGCCCGGCATAAGTGATCTTACTGCCTGAATGCCCAAGAGGTTGGCAGGATTGTGAAGCGGAGCCAGTTCGCAACATTTTTCGATCCCCTCAATTACCTCGCTATGGATTACTTTGCTGGAGTTAAATAAATCTCCGCCATGTGCAACCCGGTGGCCTACGGCCTGAATATCGGATAATGATTTAAGAACGCCGTGCTCACGATCCACCAACAGATCCAACACACTCTTAATTCCCTCTGTGTGATTAGGAATAGGTTTATGGATCTCATATTTATCCTTACCTATTACACGGTGAGTGATATCACCTAAATCTAGTCCGATTCTTTCAACCAAACCTTTTGCCAATAGCGAATAATCCGATTCGCTCTTCATATCAAGTATCTGATACTTTAATGATGAACTTCCGCAGTTCAAAACAAGAATAATCATACTAAAACTGAATATTTAATTATAAATTATAATCTAAAAAGAGGATATATTGTTCAAATATAAACAAAATTTACCTAAATATTCCCTATTCAAGGAAAATATCTTTAAGTTTAGGCATAAGTTCCTTAAATTGAGGAACTATATCTTTTACCTGATGCACCGGATAATCCCTTGCCGGCACAATTACTTTTACGGCATGGTGCATAACAGAAATATTAATTTCTTTTCCCATTCTCCTGCTCTCTCCGTCAAACTGTATCAGTCCTTCATTTTCCCTTGTAATGCGCACCTCTTTACATCTGTAGGTATCTAAAAATTCGGAAAACTGCAACGTTTTTAGAAAGAGCCCCGCTGTAAGCAAAGGCATAGAGACCAAAGGGGCATTTTTCCACACCACCATATCAATCATTCCGTCCGAAATATTCGCATCCGGAGCTATATACGCATTGTTTCCCCATTGCGCACAATTGGCAAATGTTATAAGGAAGGCTTTCTTTTTATAACTGTTTCCAAGTATGTCTATGGTATAATATTCGGGACGGTATCTTACATATTCTTTTGCGCAAAACTCTACATAGGTAATTAATCCGCGTGATCCGGCAGAATTAAATCTATCCCCTATAACTGCCTCAAAACCAAGACCTGCCGTACAGAAAAAGACTTCATCATTTATCTTACCGGCATCAATCAGTTGGGCTTTTTCATCAAAAATAACCTCTATGGCTCTATGATAAGAGAGTGGAATCTTTAAATGACGTGCAAGTCCGTTTCCAGAACCTACCGGTATGATAGCTAGTTTGGTATTGCTGTTAATCAGCCCTTTTGCAACCTGATTTACCGTACCGTCTCCCCCAATGGCAACTACAATATCATAGGCCTCTTTGTGAAACCGCATGGCGGCAACATAGGCATCTCCGGCACATTTAGTTGTATAGAAACAGGTGGAATATTTTTCCGTATCCGAAAATGTCTCTTTTAAATATGCTAAAATGGCCTCTTTATGCCCTGTCCCCGATATGGGGTTTACTATGAACGCTATCTTTTTTTTCATTGTTGCAAATATAGGGCAAAAATACTACTTTTACCAAAAAATTATAGAAGGGATGGACAGAGGCGTTACATCATACATAGCAGCATTTCTTACGGGTATCTTAATAGCCCGTTACATAAATCTTTATACACCAATGCTATTGCTGATAACAGGGTTACTTCTGGCTCTTATTGTGGTACTAAAAAGAGCCGTTCACCCCATACGCTTTATTATTTTTGCACATCTTGTTTTTCTTCTGCTTGGCATGAGCCATTTTGCGATAAATTCCCGTTCTATGGGGTTAACAGGTACTTCTGCCCCTCCAATAAGAGAGCAACTATCTCTTAAACTGGAGAATATTACAGGCAAGGGAAAAGAACATGCCGTACTATCGGCCCTCACCTTGGGATGCACAAGCGAATTGCCGGCAGATCTGAAAAGGGCCTACAGCAACTCGGGAGCAATGCATATCCTCTCATTATCGGGATTACATATAGGAATTATATATAGTATGGTCTGCATCTGCCTCTCGTTCCTTAATTTCAGTTATAAAACAAAACTGATTAAATTTCTTCTCTCCGTGAGTATTATCTTTTTTTACGCCTATATAACGGGATTTTCGCCATCGGTACAACGTGCGGGAATTATGATTATGGTATACAATCTGGCCACCATGGGAAACAGGCCTCCCCAAAAATACACAACTCTGGCCATTGCATCCTTTATCATAACACTTCTCAATCCGGATCAGTTATTTAGCATTGGGTTTCAGCTTTCCTTTGCGGCAATGGTGGGAATTATTGCCATTCTTCCGGTAATAGAGAAAAGTTTTAAAATGGTTTATCCCGATAAATTATCGGAGTACCGATATTTGAAAAAAGGGGCATTTGCCGTCTGGGGAACAATTGCCATATCGGTAGCATGTCAGATCACCACACTGCCGTTTACAATGTATTATTTTAATTCTTCAGCACCTTTTTTTCTCCTTACCAATATGGCAGTAGTTCCGCTTGCAACACTCATTCTTTATCTGTTTTTACCGGTCCTATTGCTTTACGGAGTCCCCGGAATAGGCGATTTTATGTGTAACCTATTGGTATGGTTGCTCAAACTTATGAATCATGTTATTGAATTTATAGGATAATATTTTAAAAAAATATTTGTTTATTAATTTTGTTTACTTAGCTTTGTATATAGTTAACAACAAACAATACAAACAAAACAATTGCAACCATGAATATTTTTGTGTCTAGCCTAAGTTTTAAAGCTAAAAAAGAAGACTTAGCACAGCTTTTTGCTCCTTATGGAGAAGTCGCTTCTTCCAGAATTATCCTTAACAGAGAAACTCGCAGATCAAAAGGGTACGGCTTTGTTGAGATGCCGAATGAGACTGAAGGTAACGCAGCTATTGCAGCTCTTAACGGTTCCGAGCATATGGGCCGTATTATTAATGTAGCTGTTGCAAACGACAGACCGGAGAAAGAATAATTTTAACGGTATCCGCATTATCAAATCGAGTAGGAGAAAATTAAAGTAGTTTTCTCCTACTTTAATTTTCGACCTC
>JAVWIB010000051.1:0-18452 GCA_036639755.1 Bacteroidales bacterium | reverse complement strand
CTCTCGTGCCGGATTAAAAGGGCAGATAGAGGGGCTGGCGATGTATGAATTAAATGAGCATACCAAGCCGGAACAAGTAGCGGAGTATGTGAGGATATTACTTGCAGGGAATGATGTTGCGTTAATATCGGAGGCGGGGCTTCCCGCCGTGGCAGATCCGGGGGCATTGCTGGTGCAACTGGCTCACGAAAATTCGATAGAGGTGCGGCCGTATGTGGGCCCTTCTTCGTTAATGATGGCGTTAATGTCCAGCGGATTAAACGGACAATGTTTTGCGTTTACGGGGTATCTTCCGGTAAAGCCGGAGGAGAGGAAGGCTAAAATAAAGATCATTGAAAAAGTATCGGCACAACTGGGGCAGAGCCAGATTATAATAGAAACTCCATATAGAAATATGCAGTTATTCAACGATTTACTGGCAGTGTGTGCGCCAACTACAAAAATATGTGTTGCGGCGGATATAACCCTCCCCACGCAAACCATAAAGACAAAAAGTGTTGCCCTTTGGAAAAAAAACCTATTGGAGATAGGGAAAAGGCCGTGTGTCTTTGTGCTGCTTGCATACTAGTATTACAAATTGCGAAAAAGTAATAAAATAGATGATAATGAATAGAGTAGAACTTGTGAATATGGAATTCTTTGCGCATCATGGATGTTTTAGCGAAGAACAGATTATCGGGAATAAATTTATTGTTAATTTTTGGGCGGAGACAGATTTTTCTAAACCGATGCAAACTGATAATATTGAGGATGCCCTTAATTATCAGGAGATTTATAATATCATACGGGCTCAGATGAAACAAAAATCTCATTTGCTGGAGCATGTTGGAGGGAGGATTCTTGCGGCGGTTAAAGAGAAATATCCCTCCATTAAAAATGCGCAGGTGAGTATTGATAAACTGAATCCGCCGCTGGGTGGTCTTGTAGGGGCATCGCGCGTGGTAATGAGTTTATAAATTTATAAATTTGAGCAAGTTGTAAAAGGAAGAAATAGAATGGAAAATGAGATTGTAAAGAGAGTGGCTTTTGTAACGCTTGGGTGTAAGTTGAATTTCTCCGAAACATCTGCCATTGCCCGGCAGTTTATTGCTAATGGGTATGAGAGTGTGCCGCAAAGCAAACCGGCAGATGTGTATGTGATTAATACATGTTCGGTTACCGAACATGCCGATAAAAAATGCCGTCAGGCTATCCGCAAGCTGCATAAACAAAATTTTGATGCTATTATTGCCGTTACCGGATGTTATGCCCAACTTAAGCCGCAGGAAATTCTGGAGATTGAAGGGGTTGATATTGTTGTTGGGGCGGATAGGAAAGGGGATGTTTTTCAGTTGGTGAGTGAAATTCCTTCTAAACAGGGTATAGCCCGCTCTTATTCGTGTGCAATCAGTAGTGTGGAGACTATTTTTCCTGCTTTTTCACAAGGGGAGAGGACTCGTTCATTCTTAAAAGTACAAGACGGCTGCAATTATAATTGTTCCTATTGTACCATTCCTCTTGCACGCGGGAAAAGTCGTAATTTAAGTATAGAGGTTCTGGTGAATGAGGCGTGCAGCATTGCCGCCAAAGGAATTAAAGAGATTGTTTTAACAGGGGTAAATACCGGAGATTTTGGTCGTACTACGGGGGAAGATTTTCTGGATTTATTAAAAGATCTGAATAAGGTGGATGGTATTGAACGTTACAGAATATCCTCCATAGAGCCTAACCTGTTACGGGAAGATATTATCAAATGGATTGCGGGCGGTACTAAGTTCCAGAATCATTTTCATATACCGTTGCAATCCGGCTCAGATGCTATTTTGGCCGTTATGCGGCGCAGATATAATACCACTATGTTTGCGCAGAAAATAGAGATGATTCGTAACATTATGGGAGATGTCTTTTTTGGAATAGATGTAATTGTAGGATTTCCGGGGGAAACAGACCGGGAGTTTGAGCATACTTACAAATTCCTGCAAGATGTTATAAAACCTGCTTTTATTCATGTATTTCCTTATTCCCGTAGACCCAATACCCCTGCCGCCCAGATGCTGGAACAGGTACACGAAGCAACCAAAACCGCCAGAGTAGAGGCCCTAACCACTCTCTCCGATACCTTACATGCCGCTTACGCTGCCCGGTTTAAGGGAACGGAACAACAGGTCCTTTTTGAATCTACCCAAAAAGGGGGAATGATGTACGGCTACACCGGCAACTACATAAAAGTAGAACGCCCCTACGACAAAAATAGGATAGGAGAAATTATAAATATTACCCTATAGCTACCGGATTTACAAAAGAGTAGTGCGGCAGCAGTTTGGCAATTTACTGCATATCTGCGGCGCGGGAGATTGGCGCAACAGATATTGGACAAATAATCCCTGCCTGAAACTTAAACAACCCGGTAATCGCAATCATGGCTGCATTATCGGTGGTAAACTTAAATTCCGGAATAAAGGTTGTCCAGCCTCTGGCCTCCCCTTCTTGCTGAATCCTGTTTCTTAGTCCGGAGTTGGCAGAAACGCCTCCTCCAATGGTAATTTGGGTAATTCCGGTTTGTTTGACAGCCTTAAAAAGTTTATCCATAAGAATATCAATTAAATGTTTCTGGAAAGAGGCGCAAATATCGGCTTTGTTTTCCTCTATAAAATTCTCATTCTCTTTTAGTTGATCTCGCAAAAAGTAGAGCAACGAGGTTTTAATACCGCTGAAACTGTAATTCAATCCCTCTATATGCGGTTTGGAAAACTTAAAACGGTTCTCGTCTCCAATTTTAGCCAGTTTATCTACAATGGGACCGCCTGGATAGCCAAGACCCATCATTTTGGCACATTTATCAAACGCTTCGCCCACCGCATCGTCTATGGTGTGGCCGAGAACTTCAAAATGGAGGTAATCGGTAACTTTTACAATTTGAGTATGTCCTCCCGATACCAATAAGGCAAGAAATGGAAACTCCGGCGAACGATTTTCCTTATCTTGTTGTTTAATAAAGTGTGATAATATATGCCCCTGCAGATGATTTACCTCTACAAGCGGTTTATGAACAGCCAAAGATAATCCTTTAGCAAAAGAAGTTCCTACTAAAAGTGATCCGAGCAATCCCGGGCCGCGGGTAAAAGCAATAGCATCTATATCATTAAGATTTACTCCGGCTTGCTTGATTGCCTGATCTACAACCGGAAGAATATTTTGCTGATGGGCACGTGATGCAAGTTCCGGAATTACACCTCCGTAATTCCTATGGACTTCTTGGCTGGCCATTACATTGGATAGAAGGTATTCATCCCTTATTACGGCAGCGGATGTGTCGTCACATGACGACTCAATTCCTAATATTAAATAGCTCATATAAATATTTTATGCAAATCTACTCAGATTTTTGATTAAATTTGCTTTTTATTATACATAATTAATAACAGGGTCTTTTTATCAGAACTTTAGGTAAAATATTAATAGGAATTGTACTCTTTCTTGTAGCTCTTCAGGTTACATGTTATATTGCATTGCAATTTCCTGTGCTGCAGACATGGCTTGCAAAACAGGTTATAAGCACTGTCCAGAGCAATATTAACGGTAAAATAAATATAGATAAGGTTTATATTATTTTCTTTAATAAGATTATTCTTAAGAATGTATCGGTCGTGTCTGCGCAGTCATTTCCCAATCAGTCCGATACCTTGCTGAGTTGCGAAAAACTCTCTGTTGGAATTTCTGCGGCAGAGTTGCTTAAAATGAACATAAAGCTCACAACGGTGAGCTTGCAGAACGGAGTTTTTAATTTACAAAATGAGACGGATAGTACCACTAATTTATCTAGGATTTTTCACTCCAAAGACCCAAAACAAAAAGATACAATCTCCCAAAAACCGCTTAATCTTCTGGCAAATAAGCTCAAATTAAAGAATTTCAGATTTACCTTAAATAATCCGCTTAGATATGTAGATAAAGGAGATAGCATTATTAACTTTGCAGACCTTAATGTATCGGATATTAATATCAATATTAATAATATACGTTTGCAGAACGATACATTGTTTGCGAATGTTAACAATATATCGGGAATCGATAAAAGTGGTTTTAAGCTAGCCTCCCTTTGTTGCAATCTGGAATTGAGCGGTACGGAAACAAGATTGAAGAATCTTTCTGTGTCAGATAGTTACTCGCATATAAAGGCTAATTATTATTCCATGAAATACCAATCTGCCAAAGATTTATCAGAGTTTACAGATAAGGTTATTTTGGGAGCCGATTTTACGGATACTTATCTTAATTTTAAGACTATCGGGAAGATTACCCCTACTATGAGCAACAGTAATCTTGCTTTTTATGTTACAGGTGAGGCGGTTGGACCGGTGGCAAACATACGGTCAAAATCACTACAGGTAACGTCGGAAAGTGGCGAAACTTATGTGAATATAGGGGTGAAATTAATAGGGCTTCCCGATATCAGAGAGACGATGACTATTGCGGAAATAAGCGACTGCTACACCACAAGCAACGATATAGCCGGCATTGTCGCTTCTATTCACAATACTCCGCCAAGTCCGTTTTTTAAGAAACTTGCCCCGTTTGTACAATACAAGTTTAAGGGAGGTTTCAGCGGCCTGCTAACCGATTTTGTTGCGGATGGAAAGCTTACCTCTTCTGTAGGAAATGTAACGTTGGATGTGCTTTTTAAAACCGATCAGCAAAAGAAAGGAGTTCTTTTCAAAGGTCATGTGGCAACTTCTAATTTAAATGTAGGACGCCTTATTTCCAATAAGATGCTAGGTGAAATAACCCTTAAGACCTCTTTTTCTTCGTTAATACGTAGTAATGAAAATGGGGGAACAGAGCTTTCTATTGACGATCTGAAAATAGATAAACTTGGATTTAACGGATATAATTACAGCAATATTAATGCAGTAGGAATCTCTACCAAGCGGGATTTTGACGGTAGAATTGTGTGTCATGACCCTAATCTGGATTTTATATTTCAGGGAATGTTCCAGTATAGTCCCCAAAAAGAGAGTAAATATAATTTTTATCTTGATGTTCCATATGCAAATCTGGCGGCAATGAATGTAGATAAAAGAGATAGTATATCGGAGGTAAATGTGCGGGCTATTGCCAATTTTGTGCAGTCTGCCTCCGGAGATATTCTGGGGAGTATAGATATTAAAAATTCCGGCTATATAAATAGTAAAGGGTCGTTTAACTGGGGGGCCATAAAAATTACGGGACAACAAAAGGATAGTATTTCTACCAATACGCTGGAGGCTCCGTTTGCAAAAGCTACTTTTATGGGAACCGCTCCTCTTACTCAGTTTATTAAGAAGGTCATGGCAATGACGTTGTATTCTAAGTTTAATAACTTTTTTGAAAAGGACGATCTGGATGCAACGATGCTTCGTAAAGGAGATTATGCTTTCTCTTTGCAGACGTTTAATTCAAAGGGAATCTGCGAATTTTTGTTGCCCGGTTTGTATATTCAGGATAGTACTTTGATAGAGGCTACATTAAATCATAACGATAGCTTGCAGATGCGTTTGCACTCGGGAAGAGTTGCTCTGGGCGATCATTACTTAAAAGATCTTACACTGCAGCTGAATAATAATGATTCTATTGTCAGGGGCAATCTCTTTTCTAATCATATACGGGTTGCCGGAATTAAAATGGATAGTACAACCGTTCATCTGGATGGCAGAAATAATATACTGAATGCCTCATTTGCATTTAAAAGCGATACAACCTTAAATAACAGAGCCAACCTTAATACCTCTGTGGAATTTCTGAAAGATCCGCATAAGGCGATACAAGTAAAAATAAGAGATTCCGAGCTTGCATTACGCGGAGAGGTGTGGAAATTTGCTCCGGCAGATATTGTGATTGCAGATAGTACCTTTAATTTTAACAATATAAAGTTGTACAACGGAAATCAGAACCTGAAAGTGAATGGTTTTATCAATAAAAAGATTAAAGATTCGTTATCGGTGCAACTCAACCAGTTTAATATTGGCGTAGTAAATCTTTTTCTGCACAAATCATTTGATATAGAGGGCTGTTTTTCCGGGAGTGCCATTTATTCTTCCGTTAACAAGGAACCAAAACTCTTTTTGGATTTAACCGGAGATTCTGTTTATGTTTATCATCATCCGGTTGGTAGAATGAAAGTACTCAGCAAATGGGACGATCTTAACAAGAGATTTAATTTATTGGTAAACTCCAGACTCAACGATGTTTCCAACCTCTCCGTAACGGGATATTACCGTCCCGATAGCACTTATTTAGATGTAAATGCATCCCTGAATGATTTATCCGTTATTTATTTTGAACCGTTTTTATCCGATATTATCTCAAAGACAAACGGAAATTTATCGGGTGGTTTACGATTGTACGGCCCGGTAAACAAATTAAAATTAATAGGGACGGATTGTGTTTTTAATAATTTTGACTTTACCGTTAATTTTACGCAGGTGCCATACAGACTGAACGGTCCTGTGCAAATTAATGAAAACGGTATTTTTGCAAACGATCTTTCTGTTACGGATCAATATGGTTCCGTAGGAAAAGTGAGTGGCGGATTATCCTATAAGTATTTTAATGATATCTATTTAAATACCAAGATAGTTTTTGAAAATTTTCAGTGCTTGAATACGCGGGAAAGAGATAATGAAGCGTTTTACGGAAGTGCCTTTGCAACCGGGTCTTTGATTATTAAAGGGCCGCTTACCAAGTTATTACTGGATGCCAATATTCAGTCGGATGCCAAAACCGCTATTCATATTCCGCTATCCAACTCAGCAACGGCAAATCAAACCAATCTTCTTACGTTTGTACCGGCTACCGGCCTGAACAATGTAACGGGACTAGATCCTTATGATGCCGCAGAACTAGCAAAGGAAATAAAAGTAAAACAGCCAACAGAACTCTCCGTTCAATTGCGGGCAAATGTTACACCGCAGGCGGAAATTATGATTGAGATAGATAAAGCTACCGGAGATATTATAAAAGTAAATGGGAGCGGGCTTATTAATATGAATATCAATCCTAGCAAAGAGGTATTTGATATATACGGAGATTATAGTATTGCCCAAGGAAGCTATAAATTTATTCGTCTGAAAGACTTTATTATTCAGCCCGGAGGAATGATTAATTTTAACGGCGGTATTGCCAATACAGTCCTTAATCTTACTGCTATTTACAGAACAAAAGCGGCAATCAATACGCTTATTGCAGATACTAGCTCGGTGAGTACCCGCAGAACGGTAGATTGCGAAATAGGAATGAGCGGCCAACTGACCAATCCGGAACTCGCATTGAATATTGTTATCCCCGATCTGGATCCTACTACCAAAGTTCGGGTTGAGAGTGCGTTAAATAGTAATGGAAAAATACAAAAACAATTTATGGCATTGCTGGTATCGGGAAGTTTTATTCCCGATGAGCAATCCGGTATCGCAAACAATTCCACCATTTTATACTCCAATGCTTCCGAAATTCTTAGTAATCAGTTGAATAATGTGTTGCAGCAGCTTGGAATCCCTCTTGACTTGGGGCTGAATTATCAGCCAGGCACCAAGGGAAATGATGTTTTTGATGTTGCAGTATCTACACAACTCTTTAATAACAGGGTGCTTATAAATGGAAATATAGGGAATGATCCCTCTGCTAATACCAATAACCGTGATGTTATCGGGAATCTGGATATTGAGATAAAACTGGATAAAAACGGACACTTACGCTTGGATCTATTTTCACATGCCGCCGATAAGTTCTCCAACTATCTGGATGATAAGCAACGTAGCGGTCTTGGTTTTGTATATCAGCAGGAGTTCAATAATTTTAAGGATTTATTCCGTAAGAAAACCCCGGAACAAAAAATATACGACCGGGAGAAGAAGAAACGGGAGAAGGAGCACAAGGCTCGCGAAAGGGAACTGAAACAGCAAGAGCGGAAAAAAGCTGCGCAGCAATTGCATTAATTGATGCAAGTCCCATTTTGAAACTTACAAACTAGAAATATATTTTTACAACAATTTAGAGGAACGATTTATGAGAGAAGTAGAGATTGCGTTTGGGGCCAGAATGACACCGTCAAGAGAGGATATTTTAAAGGCGTGTGCTTCGTTGCTGGGGGTGAATCCCGATAAAATTACCAGCTATGAGGTTGTAAAAAAATCGTTGGATGCAAGGGGACATGAGATTTTTTACAGATATAGAGTAAAAACAACCACCGGAGCAGAACCTCTTTTGGAGCCATATATCGTTGCCGACTATAAAAACGTGAAAGATGCGGAACCGGTTATTATTATAGGTGCCGGACCGGCAGGCTTGTTTGCCGCCCTTAAATTATTACAGTTAGGGAAGAGACCTGTTATTCTGGAGAGAGGTAAGGATGTGCATCAACGTAAATTTGATATGGCAAAACTCTCCAAAGAGCAAATTGTAAATCCCAATTCTAATTATTGTTTTGGAGAGGGGGGAGCAGGGACATTCTCCGACGGTAAACTTTATACCCGTTCCAATAAAAAAGGAGATATACGCCAAGTGCTGCATCAGTTTGTAAAATTTGGGGCAGACCCCTCTATTCTTACAGATGCACATGCTCATATTGGAAGCGATAAATTGCCGCGGGTAATTGAAAATATGCGTAATTGTATTCTAGAGCATGGCGGAGAGGTGCATTTTAATACCAGGGTTGTAGATTTTGAACGAAAAGGGGGGGAGTGGTTGGTAAAATGTGTTGACTGCTTGGCTACAAATAAATGTAGTGTCGTACCGGAGTTTTCAGCCCGGAAAATTATTCTGGCTACCGGCCATTCTGCCCGCGATATTTACGAATTATTTTTTAAGAAAGGGTGGGCAATTCAGGAAAAAGGATTTGCATTGGGGGTGCGTGTGGAGCATCCGCAGTCGTTAATTAATAATATCCAATATAAAAATAAATATCAACCGTATTTGCCTGCTGCAGAATATTCCCTTGTATGCCAGATAGATGGGAGAGGGGTATTCTCTTTTTGCATGTGTCCGGGGGGTATTCTTGTGCCAAGTGCAACTGCTCCGGGTGAGATGTTGCTCAATGGCATGAGCAATTCTATGCGTAATTCCAAATGGGCGAATGCCGGTATTGTGGTATCGGTAGAGCCGGGAGATGTAACGGAATTTGCGGAGTATGGACCGTTGCAACTGATGAAATTTCAGCAGTCGGTTGAACAGAAGATGTTTGAATATGGCGGTGGTAGCCTAAAAGCCCCGGCGCAACGGATGGACGATTTTGTAAAATCGAGATTGTCGGAGAACCTTCCTGCAACATCTTATGTGCCGGGAACCTATTCTGCTCCGCTCCACGAATTGCTCCCTCCATTTGTTGTAAAGAGAATGCAGAAAGCCTTTTTTGAATTTAATAGAAAAATGAGAGGATATTTTACTTCTCAGGCACTTTTATTGGCAGTGGAATCAAGAACATCATCACCGGTAAGAATTCCGCGTAATCTCAATACTCTGCAACATATCACTCTGGAAAACATTTATCCATGCGGTGAAGGAGCCGGCTATGCCGGTGGTATTGTTTCCTGCGCACTAGACGGAATTAATGTTGCAAAAGCAATTGGGGAGAACCTCTAATTCTAACATGAACGGCTATAACTCAATATCGTGTACCTTATATGTCCCTTTTTCATCAACTGTTACAGCAGACAGCTTGCGATCAGCTTTAAAACACAAAGATGCAATTTTTAACTCCGGAGAGTTTCCTATCAATTTATAGGTTTGAACAAAAGCATTTTTTTTATTATAAATGGCAGCATACAAATTTGTGTTATGTACAAAAGAAAAAGAGAGTATTTTGTCACTTTCATAAACATTTTGGATTATGCCTGCATATTTTTCTTTTTTCTTATTCATGCCATCTATAATATCATAATCATCCTTTATATTGTCTGTAATATGAAAAGTATTTGGTCCAAAATCAATTGTATATTTAATCTTAAGACTATCACTAGAATCTATCGCATAAATATTATTTTCCAACGGTCTCCAATATAAAATCTCCTTTCCATGCTTTGCAAAAGAATAAGCTAACTTTACACCAGAACTTAGCTTTAAAGGACCAATCGCTTTTATAAATTTTAATGAATCATCAAAACGTCCCAATTCAGGGGTGGTATTGGAAGCTCCACCAAACACAAGTTTTCCTACATATCCTTTTTTATCGGGAATAAGAAATTGAAAAGACATCTCTCTCTTCTGAGGAAGATTAAGTACTGTATTAGACATAGTTACAAAATTATATTGGAACATTTTAGAAGAATTCATATCAAACATATAAAGCAATCTCTCTGAAAGCCAACTTGTCCAAATACTATTATATTCCTCAGGCCCACGTCCTTGCATTGGTAGACCAGACAAAACTTCCCCTTTACCATTAAACATCCGCATTCTTCCTCCCGATAGAAACACATAACATGTGTCCTGTACATAAAAATTAGTAATTACCGCCAACAAACTTCCAGCAGTGCTCTGATCTAAAAGCACACATCTCTTTACAGCCAAGCTAGTGCTTACATTCAGTTCTTCTGATTGATTTAGATCTATTGCCACTGTTATAGCCTCTTTCTTCGAAATATTACCGCAGCTATAGAACAGGAAGCAAGTAATAATTATATATAAATAAAGTTTCATTTGGATTTTAAATTTTTTTATCGACATACTTTTAATAGATTTATTCAAAAAATGTCTCATTTTTCTATTTTAATTCTAATAATATCCATTTCTGGTGAGATTCCGTAGATATATTCATCTTTTACATCTACTGTCATGCGGTTAATTTGCCTATCCAGTACAATTCTATAAGTTTCTTTACCATTCCAACTGACTACATATACCTCATTCCCATATGGGTAGGATGGGTCTTCCAATAATTTCCCAGAGTATAACGCATACACATATTTATTGGAAGAACTAATACTTGTAAAACCATTTCTTGATTTGGGAGTGTGTATAACAGCCATAGCATCTCTCATAGGTATTATCTTAATACCCTGAGGGTAAAACTCCGTATAATTCCAGAAAGGTATAACACTATCTTTATCCATTTTACAGATATCAATCATCCCCGCATTATAAGTTGCCAAAGCAACTTTATCTAATGACAGATTCACAGTCACGGCAGAGGCATACAGATCAGCATGATTGATATCATTCAGGTTTTTATCTACTTTTTCTTTATCGGGATATGACAGATAGTAGATTTTTCATCTCTTTCATAAATCACCTCCGGTTTTAGCTCTCTTTTTTTTAGAACATCTTCCAGATTATAGCTTAATATTTTCCGTTTAAATAAGTCTGCAACTAATAACTTATTTTGTTGTAAAAGATATTGAACATTACCTATTGTAAGGACTTCATCAGGGCCATTACCAATAGCCAGAAAACTATTTATCATTTTTTTTGAAGATAAATCATAAACCTCAACCAGTGGAGAGCGTTTTTTATTTCCTACAAACAAATAGTTCTCAACGACTATAATATGTCTGGGATCCGCAAGTTTTTCTGCTTGGATAAAAACTTCCGTATTTATATTAATCACCTCTGTAAAAGGCTTTGAATCATTATTATTTGCAGTACATCCCTCTATTATAAGTAAAATATTTACAAATAAAAGTAGCTTAAAATATGCTTTTATACTCATTATTTCTTGTGGATTAAGTCAATAATACATAAATCACTACTTTATCATAGTTGATAAAGTAGTGACCCAAAAATTATCTATTTTTTGATTTTTTTTCATAAAATTTGATTTGAGAGGTTAAGCTGAGTAAAAAAACCCTTTACCTACTAGGCGCAACCGTTTTGATTTACAATGTTAGTAAAATTTTTTGAATATGTTGCAAGATCTTTTTACATTCTACTGCAAATGTAAAAAACCGAGCGGATTTGGAGCGACCATATTAAAACCTCCGTGCGTGTACGCAAATGAGTAATAAAAATGATGTTTTTTATAAAAAATGCCGTATATTAAAAAAAAGTGTGTACGTTCATTTAAAATTAGTTATGATATTAAGATGGGCCCGAACTACACGAGTGTCAGGACTTGAAGAATTAGAAACATTTTTTGACACTCTATAATGGCATACGATTTACAATTTTCGGATCGAGCTAAAAAAGACTTAGCCAAATTAAAGAAAAATGAGCCCAAATTATTTGCTAAAGCTCAGAACCTATTGCGTGAAATGATATATCAACCATATTCAGGATTAGGAAAGCCCGAACAACTTAAATATATTGGGCTCTGGAGCAGACGAATTGATAAAAAACATAGGATTTGTTATAATATTGATGAAAGCACAATAACTATTTTTATTGCATCAATCAGTTCTTGATAATTGGCTTCTGCTGAAATTTTTTCTTTTCGTAGAAATAAATATTCTCTCCTTTTTCACCATGTTCCCTATTTTCTGCCTCCACCCGATAAATGATATATGGTTTATCGGTTGTTTTCTTGGGAGCATCTAACTGAATAAGGTAAGCAGTCATTGGACGATTACCCTCCCCTGCAAATTCCTGCACCGGCTGTATGGAATTAATCTTTAATAACTCATCATCCGCATATACATTTACTTTCAAATGCTCCAGTTTTACCGAAAGGTCTACGATTTTCTCCGCTTTCGCTTTATCCAGATAAATCTCTTTTGAATAAGAAAGAGATTTACTAACACTCATCGGACGAAAATATAAAAATACGCCGTTGTAACTGCCTATTACAGCGTAAACCGTTGTTCCATACAATTCCAGCTTATCATAACGAGGATTAATTTTCAAATCCCGGTCTGCAATAATATTCCAGCCCCAAAACTCCAATCGCATATCCGGCTCTGGAACCGCATTCATTCTTGGATACTCTTTCAGGCGCATGGCAAACATCGCCGCATAGGTTCCTTTTTTTACTTCCAACGAATATGCCCCGTTTTTATCCGTATATGTTTGATAAATAGGGGTAAATCCTCTATTCATAAGCTGCACCACGCTGCTATCTACCGGATGGTTGTTGAAATCGGTAACCACTCCGGAAATAATAACCGTCTCCTTTTGCTGAGCATAACTCATCAGGGTCGGCAATAAAGCGAGTATCAGGAAAACAGATTTCAGTATCCAATGCGAATGTTTCATATCGTTCTAATTTTGTGTTACTACTTTTGTTGGGCGAAGTTATAAAAATACGACTGATTGTGCAAGCATTATGTTGTTTTGTTTAGTTACCAATGATGTAGGACTATATTTTCAACTCCTTGTTCTCCTGCTCAATTTTATTCATCTTTGGAGTGCCTAACAGCGAACTAACCCCGTCCATCAGCTTTGCCCCCACATTGGCAGCGTAGTTTTTTAACTTCTCTTTTTTGATGTCAGCTTTGACAGAAGATAGTTCCTGTTCCACTTGCTCTTTCTGTTCGAGTAGCTGGGTGATATTCTCCTGTACGCTTTCAGACTGTGTGAGCAAGTCCCGATAATATTGAGAGATGATTGGCGTGTTTGGCTTGCGAACAGTCAATACCTCGTTGCAAGCCATACTTCGCCATCTGCTGCTCCGTCTTTGTTTTTCTCTGTTTGCTTAATGTGAGCCGACATTCCGCTATCCGAACCCTATTTATTGATAGATGTGAGATATTCGCATGAATGCCGGAGGGCTGACCAGTTACTTTTTAAAAAACAAGAGCCGTCTAATTCATATGATTAAACGGCTCTTGGTATTGTTCTGGTAATTGGCTTAGTGACAGCCACAACCGCATGATGAGCAGCCGTCTGATGAGCAGCCGTCTGATGAACAGCCGTCACCGCATGACTGTTGAGCCTTTTCGTTAAACAATCCGTTTGTAAGTTCAGTTTCGGTAGCCTCTCTAAGAGCCTCTACTTTACCTGTAAAATGAAGTTCCGCACCGGCTAAAGGGTGGTTGAAGTTCATTACAACAACACCGTCTTTTATCTGGTCAATAGAACCGTTCAGTCTGTTTCCCTCTGAATCCATCATTGGAAGTACATTTCCTACGGTAAGCAATCCCTCCTCAATTTTACCCTCTACTTCAAATAAATTTTTAGGAAGTTCAACAATAGCATCGGGATTAATATTGCCGTAAGCATCTGTTGCAGCTAGTTTAAAATCAAAAATATCACCCACTTTTTTCCCTTTTATCTGTTCCTCAAACTTTGGAAGAAGATAGCCTGTGCCAAAGACGAACTGCATAGGCTTTTCAGCTGTAACTGTTTCAATAACATCGCCATCAACCTCCAGTGTATATGATAACGAAATAACTTTATTTAAATTAATTTCCATGTTTTGAATTTTATATAAATATTTATAATTATGCACTTTTAAGAATTAAACCGCAAAAGTGCCTTATTTTTTCTATTCCCACAAATTTTATTCCTTTTTCTTTTCCCGCAGCGGTTTTCCGTACCGGGTAATCTTATATCCTATTGCGGCAACTGCTATGGTAACAAACGGGGACAGGATATTAAACACACAATATGGTAAATAGGTTAATGTTGGTATTCCCAAAACACTCGATTGTACCACTCCGCATGTGTTCCATGGAACTAAAACGGAGGTTACGGTGGCAGAATCTTGCAACGAGCGGCTTAATAATTCCGGTTCATACCCTTTTTCTTTGTAGAAATTGGCGAACATTTTTCCCGGAATAAGAATTGACATATATTGGTCGGATAAAACAATATTGCAAAATACACATGCCCCTACGGTAGATGCTACCAAAGAGACGGTACTGTTAATGAGTCGAACCATTTTTTCTGTCAGAGATTGTATAAAGCCGGCAGCTTCCATAATTCCTCCAAAGGCTACAACACATAATATAAGCCATACCGTATTCATCATACCGGCCATTCCGTTTGTACAAACCAGCCCGTTTAGCATTTCGTTTCCTGTATCAATAACAACTTTAGATGAAAGCAGTTTAAGCGGAGCATAAATATAGGTTTGAAAAGAGGTTACTTCAAACGGACTTATCTGTGATATAATTTGCGGCTGAGCAAAAACGGCAACAACAGAACCTATTAATGCCGAGATAAATAGTGTAAGATACGGCGATATTTTCTTAAATATTAGAAAAATGGTAAATCCCGGGATTAGCAGTAACCACGGAGAAATATTGTATGCAGATGCAATTTGTGCACATTGATCGTCTACATTTAATGTGCTGATATTCGGATTAAAATAGCCGACTACGGCAAAAATCACACCGGTTATAATAAATAGAGGAATATTGGTAATGAGCAGGTACCGGACATGTTTGTAAAGGTTGACTCCCGATATACTCGCCGATAAATTGGTTGTATCTGATAGTGGAGAGACTTTATCTCCAAAATAGGCTCCCGATATAATTGCCCCGGCAAGCCATCCCTCATGAAATCCTAAAATTTTTCCTGCGCTCAGCATGGCTACCCCTATGGTGCCTATGGTAGTCCAAGAACTTCCTGCCATGGTAGAGATAATTCCGGTAAAAATAAATGTAACAAGGAGGAAGATACTAGGGCTGATTATTTCCAGTCCGTAATAAATCATGGTAGGAACAACGCCCGATTGAATCCATGATGCCGTAAGGGCTCCAATCATCAGTAAAATAAAAATAGCACTTCCTGTTTTACTGAGGTTGTCCAGAATTCCCTCTTCCAGCTTTTCCCAGGGAATTTTAAGATAATAAATTGCAAATAAGGCACCTACGATACTTGCGGTAATGAGGGCAATCTGAGAAGGACCGGCTGTGAGGTCATCCCCGAACATTTTTACTCCCGCCACGAGCATGAGTACAAGTACCAAGACCGGTAGGATTGACAGGAGAGCAGATGGTTTTTTCATTTTGTCAGTTTTCTGGGTTAATATTTATGAATTTTATAATCCGGTAAAATCTACGGAATCAAAAGCTAATGCCGGAATCTGCCACCTGGTACAATGTCGTGCATCATTTCCTGCAAAAACTAGATTCGTCCATAAAGGTATAATATTTCCGGTAATGTTCATCTCCTTAATAGGAAATAAAATTTTTCCGTTCTCAAAATAGAATCCCTCTATACCATAAGAGAAATCGCCGGTACCTATATTACAGTTTCCTCCGTTAAAGCCGGTTACAAAGATTCCCCGTCCAATAAGAGGAATCATTTTCTCCCCTGTTAACTCTCTGTACTCTTTTGGAAAATCCTCCAATGAAAAACCCGGAACAGATGGCCCTTCTATGGTGGGAGCGATCCCCATCTTATTGGCACTGTAGGTATTGATAAAATAGGTATTTACAACTCCCTTATCAATGATAGTGAGAGGCCGGGTAGATAATCCGTCACCGTCAAAATAACGGGAACCCGTCATTCCGTATTGGTGCGGTGTATCTATAAATGTCATTTTATCCGAGAAGAGTTTTTTCCCAAGAGAATCTATCAAAAAAGAGTTCTTCTGTTGAATATTGGAACCGCTCAATGCACTTATAATGGGAGAGATAAGACGGCTGGAACAGTTTCTGTCTACAACCATGGGCATGCGGGCACTCTCTATTTTTTTAGGATTCAATTTGCCAAGAGCCCTTTTTAATGCCTCTTTTCCGCATCCTTTTGGGGAGAAATTTTTGTAAAGCATCTCACATTCATACCACCACCCGTCGGGACGGGCATCGCCTCTCCCTTTTACCGAGCACTCTACGCTTATGGTAAAGGAACTTTGCAAAGAATCACCCTCAAAGCCCTGAGAATCTACCATGTATTGATAATCAAGCACATCTCCGTACTCGGAACTCACCGATACCAGTTTTTTATTGCTCCCGTAAATCTCTGCGGCAGCTTCAAAGGCAAATGCTTTTTTATCGGCCGGATTCATGGTGAGGATATACGGATCAAACTGTTCCAGATCTCCTCCCTCTCCAAAATAACATAACTCTTTGGATGGTAGTGTTCTGCAAGTATCGGGGGCCAGTAATTTGGTAGCTTCGATTGCCTGCTTTATAAAAGAACTCAGTTCCCTATTTTCCAGTCTGTTGGTGGAATAAGCTCCGTATCGGCCGTTTACAAAAATCTGTATATACAGGGAGCGATCATTGGCACTTTGCAGCCGATCTAATTTCTCTTCCAATACCGAGAAAGAGTTCTGAATCCCTATATTCAGAGAGATTCTCCCTGCTTGTGCACCATGTTTGTGCACCATATCCAGTGCCTGACGAGCAATTTCCAGCTCTTTTTTATTATCTATCTTAGTTGTAATCATTCGTTGATTCCTCCTACGGTTAATTTTTTCACCAGCACGGATGGCATTCCGCACGAAACGGGGCAATACTGCTCTTTTCCACAGGTCCATGTTGCATTTTCTATCTTGTTATTATCTGCTACCGCAAGAATATCTTCCAGAGCCTGAGGGCCGTTTCCTATAATATTTATATCTTTTATCGGGCGGGTAAGTTTCCCTTTTTCAATCAGATAACCGCTTTTTACGTAAAATGTAAAATCTCCTGCGCCAATCTGCACTTGTCCGTTTGAGAAGTTATCTACATAAATACCTTTTTTTACGGAGGCAATAATATCATCTTCTTTGGCCATTCCGCTCTCCATATAAGTAGCTCTCATTCTTGGTATTGGCATATAACGAAACGATTCTCTCCGGCCGTTTCCGGTAGGGGATACCCCGTAAAATTTTGCGCTGATTCTATCGTGCAGATAAGAATGTAAGATCCCATCTTTTACCATATAGATTTTTTGTCCGGCCACCCCTTCATCATCAAAATTGCAGCTTCCGCGATTTGCGGTTATGGTTCCGTCATCTACAATATTAATGGCACGGTTGCAGATTTGTTGTCCCATTTTGTCGGCGAAGATAGAGGTGTTTTTTCTATTAAAATCTGCTTCAAACGCATGGCCTACAGCCTCGTGTAATAAAATTCCGGAACTGCCGCTTCCCATTACTACCGGCATTTGTCCCCCTTTTGGCTGAGAGGCATCAAATAAAAATGCGGTTCTGGCAATAACCTCTGCAGCCAGTTCTTTTATTAAAGTATCGGTCAATAGCTCAAACCCCATCCGATAACTTCTTGAACTACTGCCGTTTTCGGTTCTGCCGGTTTTTTCCATAATGCAGCTTGCAATAACCGAAACCATTGGCCTTTCATCTGCAAAATGATCTCCCAAAGAGTTGCAAAACAATATCTTCGTATTGGAATCGGATATTCTTGCCGTTACTTTTACCACGCGACTGTCCCCTTCAAAAATAAGGGTGTTCAATTGTTGCAGATAAGGGATTTTATATGATATAGATACATCATCCCAGCCTTGTACAACCGGATAGAAAGTACCGCATGGTAGCGGCGTAATGTGAGCCGGAATATGAATGTGCTTGTTGGGCTGTGATGCTATTTGGGCTGCGGTTTTTGCCGCTTTTTCCATTTGCGACATGGTGGTAATCTCCGAATAGGCATAGCCTGTCTGGTCTCCCGATACTACTCGTA
>JAVWIB010000050.1:7866-18630 GCA_036639755.1 Bacteroidales bacterium | reverse complement strand
CGACTGCTCAGTAGCTTGTGTCTTTTCGTTTGCAACAACGATACTCTTTTCGCAAGCTCCCTTTAATTGTGTTGTTTGTGTAACCTCTTTATCTATATCAGTAAGATTCTTGGTTGTGTTCTCAATCTGAACATCTAATTTCCGGGCCTCCTTTAGTTGAGGCTCAATTGTCTGCCATTCTGCTGTTATTTGCTTTTGGCAAAGCTCTATGGCTAAGAAATTCTCTTTGGCTTTGGTAGCCGCTTCGTTATTGGTCTTGCTCAAAGCCTCCTGCTCCGTGAGCGAAGTTTCGGTAGACACTAACTGCTTTCTATCGTTCTCCAACTGCTTGTAAGAGTCTCGAATTTGCTGTACGCTTTCTGTGCAATTCAGATAATCGAAACGAGGTTTAGCCTCCTCGATAGCCGTTTTACTCTTTTCTAATTCACTTTGTGCGGTGGCTATACCATGGATCAATTGCTCATTGGTTTGCAACCACTGAAGTTTGGCGGTCAGAGTTTTTATTTCGGCATCGAGTTGTACAATCTCTTTCGTTGCGGTCTCTTTCTCGGTGGTGAGTCCTATGATCTGTTCATCAGAGAGCAGCTCCACATCCTTAATCCGCTCGGTGATAAGCGACAATTCGGCTTCAGCTTGCTTCGTATTTTCATAAATTTTAGAGGATATGCGAGAGTATATATCTGTGCCTGTGAGCTTTTCGAGTAGTTCCGCTTTCTCCTTTGGTGCGGCTTTTAGGAATGTTGCAAAATCGCCTTGCGCCAACAATACCGCACGGGTAAACTGATCGAAAGTCAATCCGATTAACTCTCTGACCGACTGTAATAGTTCCGTCTTTCCGCCTTGTAGTTCACTGTTTGAAGTAAGGTTGAATACTTTGTAAATAGCATTCTGCAACGAGCCATCTATCTTATCACGAGAACGCCTAACGCTCCAACGTGCACGATACTTATTGCCCGAAAGAGCCACAAAGTCAACCTCTGCATATCCGTCGGTAGTGCCACGACGTAGGATATTTCGACTGTCTTTTTGCTTGATGGTTAGCTCTTTGACATCCGCTATATCAGCATTGTCCGAAGCTCGGTTTATTCGAGGAGTATCATTGAACAGAGCCAAGCATATTGTATCCAACAGAGTTGATTTTCCTGACCCTGTGCTACCCGTGATGGCAAAAATACCTGCCGATTTCAAGGGATCTACTGTAAAATCAACCTCAAATTCACCCTCCAACGAGGCGAGGTTTTTTCCTCTGATTGCTAATATTCTCATCGCTCAACCTCCCTTATCACTGTTTCAAGTAACTCTTTCATTGTCTGAGGTATAGCATCACCTCCATATTTGCGTTTGAAAATATCGGTTGCCATATCCAATGGATTTATCTTTTGTAGCTCTTCGTAGCTAATTGTAGGCTTGTTATTTTCACTACTGCACATCTTCGCCTCAACTCGTGCCAATCGAACGTTTTTTCCCTCCAATGCCTTTTCTATCTGCATTCTAAGCGATGGTTCAGGTTCAGTAATTAATACCTTTATCTCCAGAAACGGAGACGTTTCGCACACCTCCCCATCGGGAAGTTTTTCAATCTCGGCAAGTACCTCTACAAGTGGTAGCGGCTCAATGCTCATCAGTTTTATTGGTGCATCAAATTCAAGACGTTCAATTTCGGTAGTGTCAGTTATGGTTACGAGCGTTACGCCTTGTTTATTGTTCTTTTCGGCAAACGACATCGGCAACGGAGCCCCTGCGTAGCGAACATTCTCACGTCCCGACACCCTCTGAGCACGGTGCAGGTGTCCAAGTGCTGTGTATGCAATTTGGCTGTTGAACGCTTCAGGCGAAATGCATTCCAACCCTCCAATAATAGTACGCTCTGCACGGTCGTTCTGAGAAATATCAGACCCCGTAGCCTGCAAATGTCCCATTGCAATAATAGGCTTGTTTTTATCCTGAACACGTTCAAAAAGCTCTCTATACATCGCTTGCACCCCTTCGGCATAGGTAGCTGAATCGGGATAATCTCCCTGTCGCAAATAGGGCACTGCCAAACAACACCCACCTTTATCGAGCGGTACAATCAAATTGGCGCAATCAATATCTCCATCTTCTGTACGCCTGACCACTCCTCGCACAGTAACGTTCATTGTCTCTAACAGTGGGTTAGGAGCTTCGAGCCGAGCCGCCGAGTCGTGATTGCCGGCAATGATGATGATTTGTAGAGCAGGATTCTCTGCTGTAATCTCTTTGAGGAATGTGTAGTACTGCCGTTGCGACTGAGCCGAAGGGTTCGGTGTATCAAATACATCACCGGCAACAAGCAACACATCGACCGAGTGAGCCGTTACCTGCTCCCGAAGCCACGCCAAAAACTGAGTATGCTCCCTCTTGCGGTCATACTCAAAAAACGTCTGCCCCAAATGCCAATCAGCGGTGTGGATTATCTTCATAAATTACCTGATTTTCGTATATCTATATCCACCCTTTATAATATGAGAAGCTAAATAGCCACCGTGTGAACTTGCTGCCATTAGGTTGTTATAAATAGATAGTGGTACATTATGATAATGATAGATACCACCATTATTGAATCTCACTTCTAAAGTTGATGAATTTTGGTCATACCCAATCGCTGCGATATTTGATGACACTACATTTTTTAGTTCCATTGTTTACAATTGTTTTACTGCGGTGTATAAATCAATTAAATGACGTATTGACATATCAATCAATGGTTCATACATAAAAGCATTTATATGTATATTTTCAGGTGTCATTAAGTTGACTTTGCCGATGGTTACGCTAAATCTACGGTGCTATATCCGTCAATATCCTCGCTCTTTGTCTTCTTTTTTGATACCTCTGAATCTGAGCAAATACATATTGCCTTTATCGGTTCGTTAGCCTCAGCGTACCACTCCTCCAAAGTTTGACCAAGCAATGCAATTGATGGAACTAAAAATAGAATAAACCCTTTGCCATTGGTCTCATTTTCTGCTATTTTCAGAGAAGTGAATGTCTTACCTGTTCCGCAAGCCATTATCAGTTTGCCTCTGTCATTATTCGTAAAATAGCCATGTGCCTCACTTAGTGCAGTTTCTTGGTGCGGAAACAGCTTCTTCTTGGCTAATCGAGACGAGTCACCAGATAACCCCCCCTCTAATTTGCTCCAATCAACCGGAGCACTTTCTAAGTGATAGAGCCCTATTCGAGAGACTGCAGGCTGTTGATTGCGTATAGCTTCTTCTGCATTTTCAGGCTGTTATTTGATTGCTAAGTCCCGCAATCCTATATCTTTTCCCCCTTTCTGGGTAGGAGATGTTATTTTTAAGTTGTATTTCTCCGTTTTTTTCGGAACTGTAAAGGGGAGGTATTGTTTGTAATATTGTTGCGGAATGTTAGTGGTGAACCTGTAATTAATTTGCTCTTCAAACCTGTTGTGTAGTTTGACTATGAGTGTGTTACTTCCTTGTAACAGAGGTAAATTAACATATTCCGCAACGGGTTTTACATTTGTATAGGCCATTTTCAGTAATTGTTTGCCGTTGAGCCAAATCTCTATGGCATCGGCACAGCCGCCGCCGTTTCCGTTTGTAAATGCTGCCAAAATATTTTGTGCGCAGTCTGATTCAATCATATGGGCAATCCACAGATTGCTTTTCCATTTTGCCCCGTTGTATGTAAATGCTGTGCCTGTTGCCGGAGATTTTTCGGCTGCCTTGTTCTCTGTTGTTGCATTCCCTGCTGCTGTCCTTGTTACTGCTGTTGCAGTGTAGGGTACTTGTGTAGGGGTTGTATCGGGAATCATTTTCCACCCTGCCTGTTCTGCTATTGCCAAATCTGATTTTGTGTAGATACTCTGTAGGGCATCGGCCGCTTTGGGGTCGATAAATTGCTCTGCAAAACTGCTGCGCCCATTGCTCAGGAGAAAGGAGTATTTTATTGTAAAATGGTTGGTTGGTGAAAGTTGGATTGCGGTTCCATTTAGTTTTACCGGATAGGTTGTTCCGTTAAGGGTAAACAGTAGTTCTCTGCCGTAATCGCCGGCATGGTATAAAATATAGGGGGCATTTTTTTGTCCGCTAAAATTCCATTCGTAGCCTATGATGCTGCGGAAGCTGGAATAATAATCGAAGCAGGAATAACCGTAGATTGGGGAGGCGTTTGAAAAATTGAGTGTGCCCGATGTGATGAGAGAACTCCGGTTTTTGTTATTGCTGCTACTATTGCCACTGCTATTGTTATTGTTGCTGCTATTGTTGTTGTTGCTGCTATTGTTGTTGCGTTTACTACTGTTGCCGTTATCTCCAAGTAGAATTGTGCTGTCGCCTTGTAGCCGCTGTCCCATGGCCAGCAATAAATCCCGCTCAAATTCTACCACGGAGCCGTCTCCGCGGGGCCCTATATTTAAAAGGTAATTTCCCCCGTGGTTTACTATATTTTTAAGGGTGACCATTTTTTCTTCAATCTTACCGTTTAGGTCATCCCGTTTCTGCCAGCTTCTATAACTCCAGGTCTCTTTGTAAACAGATCCTGCACTCTGCCAGGGAATACCAATGCGGTAATCGGGACATGCATTATCTGCCATAACGGCAAAATCGCCAAAATCATTTCCCAACCGTCCGCTCACCATACAGCAGGGTTGCAATGTGGTTACCAGATTGTATAACTCGCTGCTTTGCTCTTTTGTAAGGGAGCCCATATCAAACCAGATCTCCGATACCGGGCCGTAATTCGTAAGCAATTCCCTCATTTGGTTCATGTTATGTTGATGATGTTCGGGAGTGATGGGGTCTGCATTATGGCTGGAAATGGGGTAGGCCTGTGGGAAATTCCAGTCGATTAATGAAAAATAAATACCAAAACGGAGTCCCGCTTTTTTGCAGGCCTTGCTCAGTTCCATCAGAGGGTCTCTTCCAAAGGGGGTTGCCTCCACCACATTGTATTTACTATATTTGGTAGCATACATGCTAAAACCGTCGTGATGCTTAGCCGTCATGACAACCGATTGCATCTGAGCCGCTTTTGCAAGTGCAACAATAGAATCTGCATTCCATTTCTTAGCCGTGAAATCCTTAGCCGTAGTAGCGTAATAATCGCCAAAGATTCCTGCAAAAGATTGAATCTGCTCGCTATATCCCCACTCAACCGGTTTCCCGTTCCAGACACCCCCAAGCTGGGAATAAAGTCCCCAGTGAATAAACATGGAAAAGCGGTTTGCTGTCCATGCGGTATCGGGTTTAACCGACTGAATTTGCTGTGAAGTGGCGGCTATAGCTGTAACTGCGGCTGTTGTTGCAAAAGCAATCAAGAATGCCAGAAATAGTATTTGTTTTTTCATGCCTGCAAAAGTAGGGAAAAAATGCAAACGTGAAACAGTTTCTACTATTTCTCTATATTTGTAGTTAAAATTCCAAACCATCAATAAGAATTAGAAGCAATGAATAAAATAGAAATTGAAGAACGTGCCGCCAGAGCGGTAGAGCTGTTTAAAATGGGGTATAATTGCTCACAGAGTGTTGTGGGGGCATTTGCCGATTTATATGGTTATTCTCTGGAACAGGGATTGTTAATGGCTGCTTCATTTGGCGGGGGAATAGGGAGAATGAGAGAGGTGTGCGGGGCTGCCTGCGGAATGTTTCTGCTAAATGGTTTTGAAACAGGAAGCACCAATCCTGCCGATCATGCAGGGAAAGTTCGTAATTATAAAATGGTGCAATTTCTGGCGGCAGAATTTAAGAAAGAGAACGGCTCCATTATTTGTGCTCATTTGCTGGGGCTAAAGCAAAAACCGGCCGAGTTATCTCCTGTTCCCGATTCCAGAACTGAGGAGTATTATAAAAAACGACCTTGTGTGGATACCGTAAAAAGTGCTGCAATCATATACGGGAACTATCTTTTAAATAAGAATAATAGAACGAAATAATTTTCTAAAAGAAATTTGTTCCATTGGAAAATAGTTTTTATCTTTGTCCCAACAAAGTAACAAAAGCAATGTTTAGTAACAGAAACAAGGTTTAAAAATAGAAAGGGGACAAAAATGAAGTACATAATTGTAGGCGGAGTTGCAGGCGGTGCTACTGCAGCAGCCAGAATCAGACGAATTGATGAAAAGAATGATATTATCCTTCTGGAAAAGGGGGATTATATTTCGTATGCCAATTGCGGACTACCTTATTATATAGGTGGGGTTATTAAGGAGCGGGAAAAATTGTTTGTGCAAACCCCCAACTCCTTTGGAATACGGTTTAATGTAGATGTACGGGTAAAGAGCGAGGTGGTAAAAATAGATCGGGAGAAAAAAGAGGTGGCCATAAAGATTCAGAAAAAGACTCCCGATGGTGTAACGTATTCCCAATACACAGAAAAGTATGACAAGCTGCTCCTCTCTCCGGGTGCTTCCCCTGTTCGTCCGCCCTTTCCCGGAATAGATTCCAACGGAATCTTTACATTAAGGAATGTAAATGATACGGATGCTATAAAATCGTATCTTACAGAGAATAAAGTTGGTAACGCCGTTATTGTGGGTGCCGGATTTATAGGGTTGGAAATGGCGGAAAATCTGCAAGAGGCCGGAGTGCATGTCTCCATTGTGGAGATGGCAGATCAGGTGATGACCCCAATCGATTTTTCTATGGCGCAGATTGTACACCAGCACTTAACGCAAAAAGGGGTGGATTTGTATTTGAAAGAGGCGGTTGCCTCCTTTACGCAGCTTTCCAACCACAAACTGGCGGTTAATTTACAATCGGGGAAGATGATTCCGGCAGATATGGTAATCCTCTCCATTGGGGTGCGGCCCAATACGGTACTAGCCAAAGAGGCGGGGCTGGAGCTGGGAGAAGCGGGTGGAATAAAAGTGAATGAATATCTGCAAACCAGCGATCCGGATATTTATGCGGTGGGAGATGCGATTGAATATCCCCATCCGTTAACCGGAAAAGGGTGGCTGAATTATCTGGCCGTTCCGGCAAACAGACAGGGGAGGATTGTGGCCGATAATATGGTAAAAAAGAATAGTACCCGTTATGAGGGGGCCATAGGAACTTCCATTGCCAAAGTATTTGATTTAACGGTTGCAACTACCGGACTTCCTGCAAAAAGGTTGGTGCAGGCGGGGGTGGAATTTACCAGCTCCACTACCCATTCCATGTCAAATGCAGGTTATTATCCGGGGGCACTTCCTCTTACCATAAAAATTACATTCAACCCCAAGAATGGTAAACTATTGGGAGGACAGATTGTTGGTTATCAAGGGGTGGATAAGAGGATAGATGAGATTGCGCTGGTGATAAAAACAGGTGGAACTATCTATCAGCTCATTGAACTGGAGCATGCGTATGCGCCGCCGTTCTCTTCTGCAAAAGATCCGGTGGCTATAGCCGGATATGTAGCGGGAAATATAATTGAGGGGGCGGTGAAGCCGGTTTATTGGCGGGAACTTAAAAATATGCTGGATAAAAAAGAGGCAGATGCCGGATTTACCTTGCTGGACGTGAGAACAAAAGCGGAGTTTGAAATGGGGCATATAGAGGGGGCGGTAAATATTCCGCTGGATGAACTCCGGGATATAGTGGCAGATTGTGATTTAAATGGCGGATGTGATTTGCCAACCAAATATGCACAGATTCTGCATCCCGACAGAGAGATAGTTACCACGTGTGCCATAGGATTAAGAGGTTATCTTGCGTACAGGATGCTTATCCAAAGCGGTTATAAAAACGTAAGAAATTTGGTGGGAGGATATAAAACATACAGTACGGCTACGGCCGAGATTACAATGGGGCCTCAAGGGGGGAACGGTAGCTTGGGTAAGGACGAGGATATGGAGAAAGGAATATCGGGAAGCAATGAAAAACAGCAGTCCGGGCAAATTTCCGACGGGGCGGATGGGCAATCTTCTGCGGGGGCAGTAAAAACGGTAGTGGTGGATGCTTGCGGATTGCAATGTCCCGGCCCGGTATTAAAATTAAAAAAGAGCATGGATATGCTTGCTGCGGGGGAGAGGGTTGAGGTTATCTCCACCGATATGGGGTTTATGCGGGATGCCGGTGCGTGGTGCAAATCAACCGGAAATATTCTTCTGAGCCAGAAAGATAACGGAGGAAAATTTACGGTTGTAATTGAGAAAGGGGCACAGGAGCCTGTACAAGCGGGAGCTGTCTGCGGCATAACCCGGCCATACGAGCATAAATCCAAGACATTTATCATGTTCAGCGATGATCTGGATAAAGCCCTTGCCACTTTTGTGCTTGCAAACGGAGCGGCTGCAACCGGGGGAAAAGTAACCATCTTTTTTACATTCTGGGGTTTGAATGTGATAAAGAAACAACAAAAGCCTGCGGTAAAGAAAGATATCTTTGGAAAAATGTTTGGGATGATGCTTCCGGCAAGTTCTCTCCAGTTAAAACTTTCCAAAATGAGTATGGCCGGCATAGGGGGGAGAATGATGCGGCACATTATGAAGATACGGGGGATTGATTCCCTTGAAAGTCTCCGGACTCAGGCACTTGAAAACGGAGTGGAGTTTATTGCCTGCCAGATGTCTATGGATGTAATGGGGGTAGCCACAGAGGAACTGTTGGATGAGGTAACAATAGGGGGCGTTGCCACGTATATGGAGCGGGCAGATCAGGCAAATGTAAATTTATTTATATAATAATGAATACAAAAAAGAGTTTGAAAAAGATTTTACCAATTGCAATTGTAACTATTTTTCTTGTAGCATCTTGCTGCGGTAGCGGCTGTAATGCACAAAAGAACAGTAATACGGAAACTAAAAAAAAGGAGGATAAAACCATGGTACAACATTTAACAAAAGCAGAATTTTTAACCAAGATTGATAACTACGAGTCAAATCCAAAAGAGTGGAACTATTTAGGAACCAAACCGGCTATTATAGATTTTTATGCAAGCTGGTGCGGGCCGTGTAAAATAGTAGCTCCCATTTTGGAAGAACTTGCCAAAGAATATGAGGGTAAACTGGATATTTATAAAGTAGACACCGAGAAAGAGCACGAACTCTCAGCAGCATTTGGAATTCGCAGCATCCCTACTATTTTATTTATCCCTATGAAGGGGCAACCTCAGGTTATGCAGGGGGCAATGCCAAAAACACAATTTAAAGAAATAATCACCAATGTCTTGCTTGTAAAATAATGACAACCGAACACCAACTTTGCAAAATAAGGGATATTTACCGGATTATTCAGGAATTTGAACAGGATTTTGAAAATAAATATCATATCAGTCTCAATGAAGGAATGCTCCTGTGCGTTTTATCAAACCGCGGGAGTGTCTCCTCCGGAGAGCTTGCCAAAGAGCTGGGACTTACCTGTTCCAACACTTCAAAAATTATAAAATCGGTAGAGAAAAAAGAGTTTATAAAAAGAGTTTTAGGGGAAGCCGATAAACGACAAATGTATTTCACTTTATCCGAGAATGGGAAAAAACAACTGGCACTGTTAAAATGCTCCAACCTTATAATTCCCGATATTCTTATGGATAAAGTGTAATTTTTACTATCTTCACGGCCTGATTCTAATATATTTTTATGGATACAGCATTAATAGTCATTCAGTTGCTGATCGTATTGCTGGCACTCTATGTGGGCTCCCGCTACGGCAGCATTGCACTTGGGGTAATATCGGGAATAGGATTGGCTGTTCTGGTATTTGGTTTTAATCTGCAGCCGGGAACCCCTCCTACGCAGGTTATATACATTATTATTGCTGCCGTTACCTGTGCGGGGATTCTGCAGGCATCGGGAGGCATGAATTTTTTGATACAAATTGCGGAAAGAATTATGCGTAAGCATCCCGACAGGATAACATTTTATGCCCCCTTAAGCACTTTTTTCTTAACGGTACTGGTTGGAACGGGGCATGTAATGTACACCCTGATGCCTATTATTTGCGATATTGCCTTAAAAAAGGGGATTCGTCCCGAGCGGCCGTGTGCAATAGCATCGGTAGCCTCACAGATAGGAATTACTTGTTCACCCATAGCTGCCGCCGTGGTGGCCTTTGTGGCAATTACCAATGAAAGAACAGATTTGAATGTAACCATCCTGCAAGTTTTAATGGTAACCATACCTGCCTCTATTATAGGTATTTTTGCAGCATCTGTTTACTCCTATCACAGAGGATTGGATTTGGATAAAGATCCCGATTTCCAAGCCCGCCTCGCAGACCCTGTTACCAGAGAATATATGTACGGAAATAGTGCAACCACCTTGGGAGCAACCATTACCAAAGAGGCAAAACATTCTGTCTATATCTTTTTTGCAGCCATAGGTATTATTGTATTATTTGCGGCATTTCCCTCTTTACTTCCACATTTTAACTCCGGTACGGATGCTGCGGGAAATCCCGTTATAAATCCCTTGCAGATGAATCTGCTCATACAAATAGTCATGCTTGCGGCGGGAGGATTCATGATTATTTTCTGCAAAGCAGAACCTAAAAACGTTGTGGCCGGAACGGTTTGGCAGGCCGGAATGGTAGCGGTGGTAGCTATTTTTGGAATTGCCTGGCTCGCCGATACCTTCTTCCTGAATCACAAAGAAGCAATCATGCTCTCATTACAAGGGGTTGTATCGTCATATCCGTGGAGCATTGCCTTTGTACTGTTTGCGGTATCCGTTTTAATTAATACGCAAGGGGGAGTTGTTTTAGCCATTATGCCTTTGGCATACGATTTGGGGATACCGTTCTGGGTTTTGTTGGGGGTCTTTCCAACCGTTTACGGGTACTTTTTCATCCCCAATTATCC
>JAVWIB010000050.1:0-7856 GCA_036639755.1 Bacteroidales bacterium | reverse complement strand
TTCGGGAACCACTAAAATTGGGAAATACCTTTTAAATCATAGTTTTATGATCCCCGGGCTTATTAGTATTTCCGTAGCAACCTTGGTAGCCTATACAATGGCATCTCTTATTTATTAAAACGGATCATTGCCAACCGACAGAACTAGCAAACAATTAAACAGATTCAAGTATATGAGAAAATTATTTTTGTTTTTTATCTTTTCTTTTGCAGTTATATTAACTGCAGGTGCCCAAGGTCTTAACGGAACCAGAAACGCAATAGGTATTCGTGCCGGGTGGGGTGTAGAAGCTTCGTATCAAAGATATGTATCATCAGCTAACAGAATTGAGGCAACGGCTGGAATAAACCGCTTTGGATTTGATGTGGCCGGTACATACCAGTGGATGTTTGACATTAACACAAATGAATCAGGTCAATTTAAATGGTATGCCGGAGCCGGTCTTGGAATGGGTTCATGGTCTAACAAAAATTTTGATAAAGGATTTAGCATTGGTATATTAGGTCAGGCCGGAATCGAATACGCATTTAGTTCCGCTCCGTTTCTCCTCTCGTTGGACTACAGACCCGGACTTTATTTTGCCCCTAAAGTTCATTTCGACTGGACCGGATTTGCCTTGGGCATAAGATATATGTTCTAATATGTTTTAATTGCAAAGCCCCATTTCTGCTGCCTGCTTTTCCATTAAAGCGTAAGCCTGATCGTAATTGTTCTCAATAACTCCGTCCAGGATGGCATTTTTAATAAATTCTTTCAGTTCACCTATCTCTTTGCCGGGGGCAATACCGTAATGTTGCATAATAAGCTCCCCGGTAATAGGGTTCTGAAAGTTTCGGATGGCATCTTTTGCCTCCACCTCTATCAGCTTTTCCCGTACAAGGGCAAAATTCTTTTTATGTTTGCGTACAATCTTATCGTTTTTAGAGGTAATATCGGCCTCGCATAACATCATAAGGTCGTCTATGGAGTCTCCTGCATCAAATAACAGGCGTCTGATGGCCGAATCGGTTACTACTTCCTGAGCCAGAGAAATAGGACGTAGATGGAGCTGTACCAGTTGCTGCACATATTTCATTTTTTCATTCAACGGCATCTTAAGCTGTTTAAACAGTATGGGTACCATTTTCCCCCCTATAAAATCGTGGCTGTGAAAAGTCCAGCCAATACCGGGCTCATATTTTTTTGTGGCCGGCTTGCCTATATCATGCAGCAGGGCAGCCCAGCGTAACCATAAATTATCCGTATGTTCGCAGATATTATCCAGCACTTGCAACGTATGGGCAAAATTATCTTTATGTCCTTTTCCTTCCAGTGTCTCTACCCCCTGCAGATTGCTGATCTGAGGCATGAATTGTTCGAGTAGTTGAGTCTGTTGCAACAGATTAAAGCCTATGGATGGCTTGGAGGTATTCATAATTTTATGGAGCTCCTCGCTAATCCTCTCGTGGGAGAGAATTTTTAATCTGTCTTTGTTCCGCCTGATGCTCTCCAGAGAATCGGGAACAATGGTAAAGTGCAGTTGTGTTGCAAACCGTATGGCGCGGATCATCCTCAGAGGATCGTCTGAGTAGGTGGTATCGGGATCCAAAGGGGTTCTGATAAGTCCCGCCTGCAAATCTTTTACCCCTCCGAAAGGGTCAATCAACTTTCCGTAATCTTCTTTTTGGAGGCTGAACGCCAGTGCATTGATGGTAAAATCTCTTCGCTGCTGATCCTCTTCCAGCGTACCGTCTTCCACAATGGGTTTGCGGGAATCTGAGCGATAAGATTCTTTTCTTGCCCCCACGAATTCTATCTCCAGCCCTTTGTAGCGGAGCATGGCCGTACCAAAGTTCTTAAAGACAGCAACTTTGCTTCCTACTTTTTCCCCAACCTTTTCTGCCAGAGCTATCCCACTCCCTTCTACCACAATGTCAATGTCTTTACAAGGCCTCTCTAAAAAGCAATCCCTCACAAAACCTCCTATTACAAAAGCTCTTACCCCTTGTTCTGCTGCCACAAGGGAGACTATCTCAAATATCTTATTCTCTAAAAAATTCATCTCAAATTTTGTAAAACGGAATGTCTGCTACAAATTCATATTTTCCTGTTGCGGAATTTAATTCGCACGCAAATGTAGTGACACCGTTGGTAATAATTAAATTTTTCACTCTTAGCACCCGATTATATCGCATAATCTGTTCCATAACCTCTTTGGTTAAAGGGATATCGGGAGCTTTGCACTCTACAATGAGTTGCGGTTCTAGGGCTTTATTAAATGCAACCAGATCGCACCGGTAGGTCATTTTATTAAGTTTTATGGAATATTCGCTTGTCATAAGGGTGAGCGGATAGTTTCTCTCTTTGTGTAGCCATTCAATAAAATACTGCCTTACAGCCTCTTCCGGTGTAAGTGCAACACGCTTTCTGCGTAATGGATCAAAAACTGTCTCTCTCATTAACTGGCATTTTTTCTATGAATGCCTTGCAAAGATAGAAATTTGCAGTGAGATTTATAAATTTAGACAGATTCTTAACTTTGCAATTTCAGGGAAACGAAAAGATAATGATCTTTCATCCGTCATCACTTTCACCGTTTGTACATTTGCTTTGTTTTATCATCCAAAAATTTTGCCTGATGCGTTCATTATATAAAGGAATACGCTATCTTTGTGAACGTCAAGTCCTGCTTATGGTGTGATTTGTTGTATCCATAATGTGGGACTTAAAGATATACTCCTCATTTACAAATTTTGGGCTTCGAGCACGTAGGATAGTACACAGAGTCATCGAAGAACTTAGTTTGTTTATGTAACCGGCATAAAAATCCTCCATTTTTTTTATAAGTTTGTACCGCAAATTTTATCAAATTGTTTAACCGTTTCATCATTTAACAGACCCCTCTATGGCAAAACAGGCTACTGATACCGTATCACATTTTAATACCATCCTCACCGATATTAAAAACAGGAATTTTAAACCTGTCTATCTCTTAATGGGGGAGGAGCCCTATTATTCCGATATGATTCTGGAGCAGCTTCTCTCTACCGTATTGCAGCCGCAGGAGCGTGATTTTAACCAAACCGTTGTATATGCCTCTGATACCAATGCTGCCGAGATTGTCTCTACCGCACGTCGTTTCCCCATGTTTGCTCAGCGGCAACTGGTGGTTGTAAAAGAGGCACAGTCTCTCACCAAGCTGGAGGCATTGGAAATATACTTAGAGTCACCTGCCCCAGAGACCGTACTGGTACTTGCCTTTACTAATAAATCGGCCGATAAAAGAACTCTTTTTTATAAAAAAGCGAAGGCCGTAGCAGAGGTCTTTGAATCGGTTGCCGTAAAAGATTGGGATATTCCCGTATGGATGATTACCTATTTGAAAGAGAGAGGTATTAAAATAGAAAATGATGCAGCCGCACTTATGGCGGAACATACCGGCAATAGCCTTCGGAAAATAGTTCTGGAGATTGATAAACTAATCAAAGGAATTCCTGCCGGCAGTGCCCTTATTACGGTCAAAGATATTGAAATCAACATTGGAATAAGCCGTGAATTCAGCGCATTCGAGTTGTGTAAATCAATAGCTTATAAAGAATATGACAAAGCCTTTAAGATTGTAATCTATTTTGGGGCAAATCCTAAAAAATACCCGTTGGTGCTTACTTTGGGTGCTATGTTTTTCTATTTCTCAAAACTCCTCAAATGCCACGCCTATTTTGCCCAAGATGGAGGTATTCCCGATAATGCTGCCCGCAAAGCCGGTGCCTACAGCCCCTCCCAGATTACCGAATATGTCCGCGGCATGCGCAACTACCCTCTACCCAAAGCCATGGGTATTATCTCCCTCATTAAAGAATACGACTACAAAAGCAAAAGCGGAACCGGCGGCCAGGCCTCCGACGGCGACTTACTTACCGAGCTTGTTTCCAAGATATTGCATTAAATGGCGCATACGCTAACTCACTGAGCGGGTGCGCCATCTTCATAACGGGGCTCTCCTAAATATATAAATACAGTTATTTAGCCGTAGTTGCAGCTTGTCTGTTCAATACTGCTTTGCCTTTATGTTCGGCTCCGGTAACAGGATTCTTTGAGAAAAATTCCATGGTGAGACTCTCAGGATTCTCCTGATAAACCAGTTCCCCTTTAATGTCTTGTTTCTTATCGTTGATATTCATAATACCCGAATAAGAAATATACGGTTCTCCAATAATCACTACGGCAGAAATATTAGCTGTTGTGCTGTCGTTGTAACTTACTTTACCTGTCATGGTGGTGTCTGCAAAATACTCAATTGCCACAGGAACCGCAATAGTCTCAAAATTAACCGACCCTGTAGAGTCTATCGTAGCAATCTGAATAGAATCTATTCCAGACCATACGCCAACTAATTGTTCAGATACCGATTGTTTGTGACTGCATGATGCCACTGCAATAATCATAAGTACTGCCAGTGCAATAAAAGATTTATTTTTCATTTCTTGTTTGTTTTAAAAATTTTTATATAATCTTTGAATCCTCTCTATATAAGACGTTTTAATAAAAAAAACGTTTGTTAAGTTTTTGTTGCACTAAAAAAACTATTACAGTGTTGTTACAACCTATCTTCCAATTTTCTATCTTTACGCCCGAAAACTTCACTCTATAGCCTAGCAAAACTTTAACATATAATTATACAATATTCTATGAATTTAGTTCAAAATTCTTTCGCTCAATTGGAGATTAGTTATCCTAATTTGCTCCATAACTACAATTACTTTCGCTCCAAACTTAAAAGCACCACAAAATTATTGATCCTTATTAAGGCTAATTCATACGGACACGGCGCTATCGAGTTTGCAGATGCAATGGAACAGGCCGGTGTCGATTATTTTGCCGTAGCACATCCCATAGAGGGAATTGAGCTTAGAAGGGGAGGGATTATCCAAACTCCTATTATGATTCTTACTGCCGGAAACGATTACTTTAAAGATATTACCGAGTATGAACTGGAACCCGCTGTTCCCAACATAGAGAACCTGTTGGCTTTTAACGAATATCTGAAGAAACATCATATAAACAAATATCCTATTCATATTAACCTAGATACCGGTATGCACAGGCTGGGATTTATGGAGAAAGAGCTCCCTGTTTTGCTCAATTTTTTACAGCAGGCAGATAACCATATGTATATTAAATCTCTTTTTACCCACCTTGCTGCCTCAGATGAACCGCAACATGATGCATTTACCAGGGAGCAGGTAGCGTTATATCATAAACTCGCAGACGCAATCATATCGGTGTTGGGCTACTCTCCTATGCGGCATGTGCTGAATTCGGCCGGAATAGAAAGATTCCCTCAGTATCAGATGGATATGGTGCGTCTGGGGATCGGTATCTATGGAATAAGTGCTGTAGAAGAATTATTGCTCAAACCGGCAGCCGCACTTACATGCGATATTCTTCAGATTAAAACCCTTACCAGTGCAGACGGAACTGTTGGTTACGGCAGACACGGCAAATTGGAAGGGGGAGAACGAAAAATAGCCACCCTTCCTCTGGGATATGCAGACGGAATTAACCGCCACCTTGGCTGCGGCAATGCAAAATTTATGTTAAACGGACATCTTGTCCCTTCTATCGGGAATATATGTATGGATATGTTTATGATAGATGTTACGGGTGTAGATGCAAAAATAGGAGATACCGTCACCATCTTTGGAGAGAAGCCAACTGCCCGCGAACTTGCAAAAATCCTGGACACCATCCCGTACGAAATATTTACCTCTGTTTCCCGACGGGTAAAACGGATTGTACGATAAACACCTTCTTGAAATGATCTGAGTATTGAAATGATAGGCCATTGAAATGCCGCTGCAAAATTTTGTAGTTCTCTTGTCTTATTGTATGATCCTGTAAAACATATTATCGCAGCAATTCATGCCGGCAAGAAAGGAACAGCGCAAAGAATTACCACATACCTCGCTGCTTTGCACTTCTGATGGTTATTTACTTGTATAACAATGCTTCATAAATTTCTATTTCCAATAGCTCCGGTACCAGTTGTAGAATTGGGTAATTCCGTAAAAGAGGGGCGTATTGGGTTTAAAGCCGTAATCGGATTCAATGGCAGCGGTATTGGCGTAGGTGGTGTAAACATCGCCGGGTTGCATGCCTACAAATTCTTTAATAGCTTTTTTACCAATCACCTCTTCCAGTGTATTGATGAAGTCCATCAGCTCTACCGGGGAACTGTTGCCTATATTATAAATGGGTGATTTGTCATGGCTTCCGGAGTGCAAAACGGGAACTGTTTCCACTATTTTCAGGATACCGGCTACAATATCGTCTATATAACTGAAATCACGTCTGAGTTGCCCGTTATTAAAAATCTTAATGGTTTTCCCCTCTAAAATAGATTTCATAAAAAGGAACGGAGCCATATCCGGTCTCCCCCATGGGCCGTATACGGTAAAGAAACGCAATCCTGTAGTGGGCAGGTTTAACTGGGAACTGTATACATGCGCTAACAGTTCATCTGCTTTTTTTGTGGCGGCATAAATACTCTGCGGATCATCCGTCCTGTCTGTTTCCTCAAACGGAATCTTTGCATTATTTCCATAAACACTGCTGGAACTGGCATATACCAGATGACTTATCCCATAAGAGGTACACAGTTCCAGAATATTCATAAATCCTACAATGTTCGATTGAATATAGGTGTGTGGATTCTCAAATGAGTATCGTACACCCGCTTGTGCTGCCAGATTGCAAACCTTATCAAAATGGGTTTCCTTAAAAATGCCGGTGAGCTGCGGTAGATTGGTAATATCACATTGAATAAAACTAAAATCCTTATGCAGCGTTTTCAGCTCGTTCAATCTTCCATACTTAAGATGAACATCATAATAAGAGTTAAGGTTATCCAAACCCACTACTTTGTACCCCCGCAAAAGGAGTGCTTTTGTCAGGTGAAATCCAATAAACCCAGCCGTACCGGTAACTAAAATATTCATAAATTTGCCTATCAAATATTCATTTATAAACAGGGACAACGGAAAATTCCCCAAAATGATATTGCGGTAATCTCCCCATAGCGGCATTAAGAACGGAATCCCGGCTAAAATCACGTGTTTTTACAAACATAATTACGTTTGAAGCCGTAGATAGTTCCTCTTTTTGGAGTTGGCGCATCTTAAATGCCGCAATCTCTTTTGCGGTATATTTACCGCTTTGTTTCATGTACTTTTTAAAATAAGTATCCAGATTAAAACCCGCATTAAAATCGTAGAAAGAAAAAACCGGAGCCTCTCCCTTACCCCCTGTCTGCTGTGAGAGTTCTATTGCCTTTCTGCACCCACCATCCAGCCCTATCATCGTATTGAGCAGCGGCAAAGCAGGGGAAGCCGTAACTAGAACTAAAAGCAGAGATCCCGATACTATTTTGATAGAGCGGTAAATATCTCTTTTTACATAAATCAGAGCCGCCAGCCCTCCTGCTGCCAGAATTACCGGAAGCAGACACAACAATATCTTTACAAAAGATCCATAGGCTGTTGGTGGAAATACGATAAAAGAGGATACATTGGTTACAGACGTTAGAGGCATGGTATCCCCGGCGCACAAAAGAAAGAATAGAACCGTAATCGGTATAATAAAAATGACAGCCGGTACAATCACGCTTAGCCTCACCCAGAAATTGGTTTTAACTTTGGGGAGCAGCAACGCCGTAAGATAAATCATAAATGGAAAACAAGGGAGTAGATAAACCACCAGTTTGGAACTTATCAGCGACATCATAATCAGAAAGCTAAAAGTGACTGTGGCAAATAATTTCTCCTGTTTCCTTGTTACAATCCCTTTTATATAACCCAGCAGGATTACTGTAAAAATAA
>JAVWIB010000049.1:0-18733 GCA_036639755.1 Bacteroidales bacterium | reverse complement strand
AATTTCTAAGACAATGAATGCATTAAAATTAAATCAATTAGAGAAAAACACTCTTTCTGAGAAAGAGATGAATAATTTGAATGGGGGAAATGATAGAGCTTGCTTATGTGGATGCAAAGGTAGCTCCTCGACAGAGGCGAATGGAGAAGCGAATGTTCAAATTGGTGATTATGGAGGATACTCCCCCGATGTTCCATACAACGAACAAGATTTTTTTTGGGAATAATCCAAAAAACTAAAAGAAAAGAAAAGAAAAGAAAAGAAAAGAGAAGAGAAGAGAAGAGAAGAGAAGAGAAGAGAAGAGAAGAGAAGCTAATTTCCCCCTTAAATAATCACATATACTCAATAGCTATGAAATATTTTTTTACATTTCTACTTTTCACAATTAGTATTTATCTTGATGGTCAACCTCTCAGATGGAAAAATTTTAGGAATCCCAGTGATAAACTATTAGCTGATACATGCATTTATAGTATCTCATATAGATATAAATATTATGAGAGAGAAGATAAAAAGATTCCATATTTTGATCATTGTATGCTGGATATAGGGAATCGTATCAGCAGTTATTATAGCTTATATACAGATCAAATGGATTCAATTATGTACAACAATAGAAAAAGGGGCAGTATGGGAATAGACCCTCGAACTGAACTGAATAAAAAGTACAAACTCAATTCAACTGAAAAAGGAATATATGACGATTACTACAAAAATTTTCCGAATAAAGGAGAATTAACAGTATCTACCGGGATCATGTCTACCGAATATATTTATAACGAACCATCTCCTGTAATGAACTGGAAAATAACAGGAGGAACTGATTCTATTATTTTAGGATATCCGTGTAATAAGGCAGACCTATTATTCAGAGGACGTAGCTATGTTGCTTGGTTTACACCTCAAATACCTATAAATAATGGGCCATGGAAATTTCAAGGATTACCAGGATTAATCTTAAAAGTTACAGAAAGTAACGGGTATTTTGAATGGGAAATTACTGAAATACAGAATACTCCAAAAAAACCAATCTATGTTTATGCACATAATGGAGTCAAACATAAAAAGTGTACCAGATTGGAATTGCTAAAAATACTAAGATTACTATGGCAGGATCCTATTGCGTTTCAAATATCAACGGGTATGAAATCACATATACGAAAGAATGGTGAGTACGTACCAGCTAAACCGGGTGATAAACAATACCCTCCGGTACCTGCAATAGAATTAGAATAATAATCTGTTACCACATATTGTTTAACCAAACTTAAAAGAAAATACACAAAGTATAAAACAACTTGTATAAGGTTTCAGGAAAACTGAAATACAGTGCAGAGCCCAATCTGTATTAATCAATTGGAGCGGATATTCCAACGCTTAAAAAGGATTCTTTCTTATTTTTTTACTTTTTAAATTTCTAAGACAATGAATGCATTAAAATTAAATCAATTAGAGAAAAACACTCTTTCTGAGAAAGAGATGAATAATTTGAATGGGGGAAACTGGATTTGCAAGTGCAGCTGTTATTACCAAGATTCTGGTGGTTCTAGTATTGATGATAATATGTCGGCGAATGCTGCGCTGCCAGGTGGAAGGAAATCAGGAGAAGGTGATAATGCTAATCAAATAGTAGTCTGTACCCCATAATTACTACCAATTAAGTTAATAACAAAGTATCCAAAATGTAATATTTTAATTTTTACCCGTTTGTAATTTTATTTTCAGCAGTGTATAATAGCTCGCATTATCTTACTTATAATCATCATCTTTGGTGATCCTGTAAAGTATGTGAATAGAATATTTTTTTTAATTACAAAATAAAACAAAAAAGTTGTATTTTGGGTACTTTATCTGTAGCGGTAAATATTTACAATCAGAATACTAAATGCAATATTATGAAGAATATATTTTTGTTTCTAATCATCTTAATTTCAATACAAGCATTTGGGCAATTTTATCCCATGGAACGGGATGTTGCCAGTAAAAAAGAAATAGGCAAATACAATTATCTTATAACATATAAATACTCCTTTAGAATGGATACGCTTTCTAAGAATTCTAAAAAGATATTTACGGATATATGTAAATTAGAAATTAGCAATTCTATTTCTCACTATTATAGTTCTTATGCAGATAAGTGCGATTCCATAATGTATAAAGCCCGTATAAGTAATTCACGAGGCGGAGTAAATACCACAAATTGGTTGCAAAAAAACGAACGGCCTACATATGAAGATTACTTTATGAATTATTCTACAATAGGATTATTAACATGCAGGTATGCAATAGAAAATACAGAATATGAATATATAGAACAAATACCAATTTTTGAATGGACATTTTTATCAGACACATGTAATGTTATTGGATATGAATGTAAGTCTGCTGCAACAAAGTTCAGAGGCAGGGGGTATAAGGTGTTTTTTACGGATGCTATTCCAATACGTTCAGGGCCATGGAAATTTAATGGACTCCCGGGCCTTATTCTTAAAGTTGAAGAATTATCGGGAACATTTAAATGGGAAGCAATAGGGCTTTCTCAATCTACCGGTAATATTTATATACATGATCCTCTAGTTGGAAAAACAATAAAGGATATACCGGCTATGAAAATAAAGAGAATATCCAAAGAGCAGTTGCAACGTTTACAAAGAAAACTTTGGGAAGACCCTATAGGACTAAAGGTAATGCATGGAGCAAAAATGGCTACATACACATTGGATGCGAAGACAATGGAAAAAAAACCTTTTACACAAGCAGATTGGACTAAATTTAAAGAACCTTATATTCCGCCACTTGAACTTGAATAATGCGAGCTATCATACACGAATGAAGGAAAAAATTATAAACGCATGAAAAGTATATTATATATTCTATTTGCCTTATTACTAATAAATCCTGTATATTTATCGGGACAGATTAATATTAGTGGCTGCATAAAGGACGTTAAAAATAATAACGGAGTTTCCGATATAAACGTTATGCTACAGACAAAAGACGGTAAAGGGTTGTATAGTTATACTATAACAGATATTAATGGAAAATATTCATTGAACTATTTGGGGAACAGCGATTCTTTAAGGATTGCTGTGGCAGGATTGAATATAAAAGCGGTATACATTGTAATACCGGCTAGGTCCCGACAAAATATGGATATTAATGTGCAATATGAGGCTCTTAAAATAAAGGAAGTGGTAGTAAAATCTAGTCCGGCAAAAAGAAATAGCGATACAATTAGTTATTATGTAAGTAGTTATATAGATTCAATAGACCGTTCAATAGGCGATGTACTAAAAAAAATGCCAGGGATAGATGTTGCCCAAAGCGGACAGATAAATTATAACGGTACACCAATAGGTAAATTCTATATAGAGGGGATGGATATGCTTGGAGGTGCTTATGGAATAGCTACTAATAATGTAAGAGCCAGAGATATAGCTGCCGTACAGGTGATGGAATTTCATCAACCGGTAAAAGCATTGAAAAAAATTAAGATCTCAGAGATGACGGCAATTAATCTTAAGCTAAAAGAGAGGGCAAAAGGGACCTTTAATGCTACTTTCCTTTTAGGAGGCGGATATAAACCGGCCATGTGGCAGGGCGAGGTAACTGCTATGTATTTCGCCAGAAAATTCCAAACGCTCAACACCTATAAAACCAATAATACAGGGGAAGATGTTTCTAAGGAGATGGGCAACCTTTACGGAGGTACTTCCTCCTTAAATGCTATTACCGGTATTCGGCAGCCCGGCACTCCTCCGCTTGCAAAAGAGAGATATCTGAACAATAATATTCATGCTGTCTCCTTAAATGCAATAAGAAAGCTAAAGGATAATCTGGAATTGATTCTTAACGGTAAATATTACCATGATTCTCAAAATTCCGAATCATCATCAGTAACTACCTATTATCTTCCCGACGAATCACCGCTGGTAATTGTAGAGCAGACCGAGGCTAATATGAACATCCATTCTACAAATTTTGATGCCGAGATAAAATCCAATACCGATAATAACTATCTGCAAGAGAAAATAAATTTTACAGGCAAATGGAACAATGATTATGGCCGTGTTAATGATATTAATCAGAAATTTTCCGTTCCTAAAATATCGGTGAATAATATTTTTCAATATGTAAAGCCGTTTAATTTTACCACCCTTGAATTTAAGTCGGATATAGGTTTTTATAATCTCCCGTCAAGACTTATTGTTTCTCCGTGTATTTATCCGCAAATTTTTGGATTACCTCAAGATAGTAAGATTAATGCCGGACAGGTAGTAAATAGCCGGAGGTTTAATACAAGAAACAGTATATGGGCGGCAAAAAATATTTCCAACTGGGTTTTTACTATGTTTGCAGCGGTAAATGCCTCTTTGGACTGGATGGATAGTTCACTAAGTTCTAAGGATGGAGTAAAGTCTGACAGCCAACTCTATACTGTACCCGATTCTCTTACCAATAATCTGTATTGGAGGAATATGAATATTCAAGCCGGACCGGGCGTGAGTTATAAGCCGAGGGAGAGTGTGGAGATATCTTTGTACCCTTTTATGGAATATATGAATATTCATGCAGAAGATAGAGTGAAGGGGGGGATCACCAATCTTAATAAGTTTACCTTTAATCCGTCATTATCTATTAACGCCAAATTAACCAATGATTTAAAACTAACAGCCAGAGGGGCTTTTAATGAGAGTTACGGAGGTTTGTATGATACTTATAGCGGTTATATTATGACAGATTACAGGGTTATATCAAGCAAGGATGGCAAACTGGCTCATTATAAGTATCAGAATTATTATGTAGATTTTAATTACGGTAATCCTCTGATCTCCATCTTTGGTTCTCTGAAAGCAAGTTATTGGAGAAATAATTCAAATTTAATGTATGGTACAAAATTTATTGGCTCGTTAAGCAGGGTGGAGAGCTTTAGTATTGATAATCTTGCTCAAGGATATAATATAAACGGAAGTTTCAGCAAACGGTTTGATGGTATTGCCACAACATTTACATTATCGGGAGGCTATTCAAATACATACAGAGATATATTAAGAGAAGATAAAATTCTTAATACCCAATATGGTAGAACCGATCTTGGACTGGAAGTTATCTCCCGTTTTGGCGAAAATGTAAGATTTGATTACGGTATTACCTACTACAGGAACTCGAATACTATTGAAAATTCAAACGAAAAACTTAAGCCCATAGATGCGCTCAAACAAAATTGCACGTTCAATATTACATTTGTCAAAAACGGGATCATTAAACTGTTGGGAGAACATTATTTTAATAACAGCGTACAGTCGGGAGATAAATCTATGTTCTTTGCAGATATTTCCATCTCCTACAGAGCTAAACGGATAGAGTATATTTTGGAGGGGAGAAATCTGCTTAACACAAAAATGTATAATTCCAGCATTTACAACGACATAACTGCCTATGAGTATAATTACGGGCTCAGACCGCTATCGGTGATATTTAAGATAAAGTTTAGCCTGCGATAACTACCTCTTTGGCAGAGACAATTAAAGAATCGGGAGAAAGGGTGATAATGGTCCAGATATTATTCACATACTCTTTTTGGGCATTTTCCGTACTAAAACAGAGAGTATCGGTGCCGTTAACAATGGTTATAGTATTCATGGTGGCATCAAATACCACTCCCGATACATATTGCGGCTCTTGATCCGCACTCTTTTTTGTGTTATTATTACATGCCGGCAAAGCGGCAAGCATAAAGGTAAATAAAAGTAGTTTTTTCATAGTTTTTAACAAGCTCCTACAATCTATTTTAATTTCTTCAGACAGAAAAACCAATCGCAGCATTTTATATCATCGGCATGCTCGGCCATCCTTTCCATTGCGGCACCACACGACCCGGGGGTAGGAACAATAATATCATCTCCCGGCCACCAGTTGGCGGGCAGAGCTACCTTGTGCTTATCGCATGTCTGCAACCCCACTAAGACTCTTTTAATTTCATCAAAATTACGACCAAGTACCAGCGGATAATAGATGATCGCCCGTATAATATCGTACGGATCCATAAAAAAGACAGCCCGCACCGCCTTGGTAGAACTTTCGCCCGGCTGAATCATACCATACCTATGAGATATTTCCATAGAAATGTCTTCAATAAGGGGAAACTTAACGGCTATATCTTTTAACCCTTTAAATTCTATCTTCTCCTTAATGGTGCGCAGCCACGCAATATGACTATATAAACCATCTACGGATAAACCAACCAACTGACAATTTAATGCCTTAAATTCCTCATCCATAGAGGCAAAAACCATAAATTCAGACGTACAGACCGGAGTAAAATCGGCCGGATGGCTAAACAGAATTTTCCATTTGCCGCTATAATCGTCGGGGAACAAGATTTCCCCCTGCGTTGTTACCGCCCTAAACGTGGGAGCCTTGTCCCCTATTCTGGGCATTGCTAATACTTGATTTTCCATATTGGCGGTTATTTCTTTTTAGTAACGGGAGTTCCTGTGGTGGCTGTCTTATTTTCTTTCGGTACTTTTGCACACTCCTTGTTCTCTTTTGCGCATTCTTTACTTTCTTTCGTGCATTCTTTGCTTACTTTTTTACCTTGGTCTTTGCACTCCGCTTTACCGTTTTTCTCCTGCCATTTGTCACAAACGCCATTTTTATCAGCATCTACATAGCATGTCTTTTTCTGTTCTTGCTTTGCCTGCACCGGTTTTGTAGTCTGGGCTAATGCGCCTACCGCTGTAAATGCCATTACAGCCAGTGTTAAAATAACTCTGTTCATCATACTGCTTTTATTTTAATTTGTTATTATAATAATTTGATTATTAGTTATCTAAAAACATTTATAAATCTCTTTGGTTCAAAGCACAAAGTAGATTACAAATAGACTAATCCCCGATATTTTATTTATTTTTAAAATGCTCTTGCAGATATATCAGAAAATATATATCTTTGCACTCCTCAAAAGGAGAAAAGTTCTTAGAAAGAGTAAAAATTGGTGCGGTAGTTCAGCTTGGTTAGAATACGTGCCTGTCACGCACGGGGTCGCGGGTTCGAGTCCCGTCCGCACCGCTTCACTTGGAAGACAAAATTGGACAAGTAAAGATCAAAAAGCTACAAATCAACAGTTTGTAGCTTTTTTTTGTGCTTTTATCTGTCATTATTGCGCCGGGCGCAGGACTTTAAACTTTGATCCTTGACATTCTTGAATTTAGATTTGCTGAAAAGATTCACGAGATGGAACTTGCCGGTGAGCGAAATACTTAAAATCTGTAGAACCTCATAATCTAAAACAATTCTTTCGGATTAATTTTCAAAAAATCTTCATAAGGAATACCTCCTGTTCCGACAAGCAGCATTTTATCAGGATGAAATTTCTCGTTAAATATTCCCATTCCTACATTATCTGCACTCACGCCGCTTTTTACTTCCATGCCTATTGTTTTATCTCCCTTTTCGAGTATGAGATCTACTTCATTATTACCTTCTCTCCAGTAATAGAGATTATACCTCTCGGAAACTGCATGATTAAATAAATGAGCACCCACAGAAGATTCTACCAGTCTGCCCCACAACTTGGGATTTACAATAGCTGTCGAATAGGTTTCGTCATCTTGTGACGTTAGTAATGCGTTATTGTATACCTGAAATTTCGGACTGGATGACCTTTGGCGGATTACACTTCCGGCATATTTCTCAAGTCCACCTAACAGGCCACAATCGGACAACAATTTGAGATAGTTCGCTAAGGTAGTTGTATTACCTGCATCCTGTAGTTGACCAGTGATTTTAGTATATGAAAGTATCTGACCGGAATATAGACAACCTATTTCAAATAACCGTTTCAGCAAGGCGGGCTTATCAACCCGTGTCAACATTAAAATATCTTTGGAAATACTGGTTTCTATTAACGAATCTTTAATATAGTTCTTCCAACGCTCTTCATTATTAATCAAAGTTGCTGATCCGGGATATCCTCCGAAATAAATGTACTGTTCGATAGACCAACCAAAAGCAGCCTCCATTTCGGCAAACGACCAATGGCCAAGATAGAATGTCTCAAAACGACCAGCCAACGATTCGGTTAAACCTTTCTGAATAAGCAATCGGGATGATCCCAACAGAATAACCTTGATGTTTACATTCTCACGGGTATCCTTATCCCATTGCTGCTTGACAAGCTCACTCCAGTTATCAATTTTTTGTATTTCATCAATCACAAGGAGATATTCCTGCGCACCGGAGGCTTTCATTTTCAGCCTGGCCGTCTCCCAAGCCTGCATTAGCCATGCAGAATTAGTAGCAGAAATGGCATCTGCTGATTCGTTTATATAAGGTATGGGTAACTGGGATAATAATTGGTTCACCATAGTGGTTTTACCCACCTGACGAGGTCCAAGAATTACTTGGATGAACTTTCTCGGCTCTTCCATCCTTGATTTAATCTGCTTCAAATAAGAACGTTCGTACATATCATGTAAATTTACTCAATGCTAAATGCAAATTTACTCAAAGTTTTTAGATAGCCAAAATAAACAAGATCTTTTATCAAATTCTTCTCCTTTAATTCACTTGCCTTCCCTTTATTAAGAAGCTTTAAATCTTCACAATAAGCTGGCTACTATAGACCGTAATTTCGTAATGAGTAAGGAACCGTCAATTGTGTAATGCCACACAAAGCATATCCTCCGGCTAAATGGAGCTATGGGAAGATTGCATAGAATCAGAGACCGATAAATGACGGTGTGATGTGATAAATATGTATCTTTGGAGGGGTAACTATTTTTTAATTTAATTGTGTCTGTAGATAAAATAATAGATTTAAAAGATAATGCATTAAGATTACCGGATCGTTAACAGACAATTACTAAGATTGAATAATTATGAAGAAGATACTATCAATATTAATTATCACAAAATTAACTATGACCGTACTATTAGCTCAAATGACAATAGTAATTACCGGACGCTTAGTAGATTTAAACAATGAGGCGGTAGTTGGTGCAGATATTATTATTCAAACTGTTGATTCTGTGTTTATAGGTGCTACTAATTCTAATATAGATGGTTCTTTTTCCATTAAGTCTAATACAAGCCAATGTATATTACTTGTGGAACATATTTCTTATGAACCGTTTTTTTTAAAATTGGGAAATCTCAACATTGGAACCATTAAATTAACAGAGGCCAAGAATGCGCTAAAAGAAGTGATTGTATCCGCAGATATTTCCGTTATAAAAAAGGAAAAAGGAAAAACCATAGTACAAGTTTCCGGTTCTTCTTTTCAGGATTTAGGAGATATATCGGAAATTCTAAGACGTGCCCCAAGTATTCAGGTTTCGGAAAATACAATTAGTGTTTTTGGAAAGGGCACACCGTTAATTTATATAGATGATAAAATATCATCTTTTAATGAAGTAAAATTATTACAACCTTCCGAAATCATTTTAATGGAGATTGATAGAAATCCGTCGGCCAAATATAATGCCTCATATAAATCAGTTATTAAAATTAAGACTAAACGAAATAATGATGGTATTTCTGCTCAAATTTATGAACAGACTATGTTTGCCAAAAAATTTCGTAATATAGCAGGGGTACAAATACAAATTAATAGAGGAAAGTGGTATAATTATGTATCATATAAAAATAGTATAAGTAACTCATTAGAATATATAACAAGTGTAGAGTCTATTAATAAACCTGATTATAAACTACTTGACACTATAGATAATATACATAGGACTAGGTTCCATTCAAATAATCTTGTGTACGGAAGCCGGTTAAAGTTAGATAAAAGGCATTCTCTTAATTGGCAATATTACATGAATATCTTATCTAAGCCCGATGGATATTTTAATTCTTCAAAAATTACAGAGCATTTATATTTGAATGATGAAACTCCACAAAATATAAATGTAGAATCTTGTTATAAAAAATTATCTTCTTCACATAAACTGTCTCTAGGGTATGCATTCAATATAGATTCTTTAAGCAAATTCGAAATTAATACCGATTATGCTTATATTAAGAACAATGGAGAGGAAAACATTTATCAGGAGTATATTAGAGATAATTTAATAGATACAATTTTTGTAGATAATATTGCTGCTTCTCATGTGTTTAACCTAGAAACAGAATATTCAAAGTCTCTTAATGCTATTCATTTTCTTATAGGAGCACGATATGGTTATATAAACGGGGATAATTCTACAAATTATAAAGCTAAAAACACATCAACTCTGCTTAAAAATAACACGATAGGATTGTATGTAACATTGGGGAAGGAATACAAAAAATGGGGATATGATATTGGACTACGTGATGAAATAATAAATGATAATATCATAGTAAATGATAAGACTATCCAGAATAATTGGAATAATAATATATTTCCATCCATAGATTTTCATACAACAAAACTTATTAAAGATGTGGAACTGTCTCTTACATACACCAGCCGTATAAGGCGCGCTTCTATCTCAGAGCTAAGTCCGGCAATATCTTATTCAAATAGTGTTGTTATAGTTAAAGGGAATCCTTTCCTTAATTCATCTATTATACATAGTGTTGCGCTGTCCTCAACTATATGGAATAATTTAACACTGGGGGTGGAATACACCTATTTAAAGAATCCGATTATTCCAACAGGAGTATTATCCGAAGATGAAAAATCTATCGTATTCCAACCTGTGAATATTAATAAGTCCAATACTTATACAATGAACATATCTTATAGCAATCAATGGAAAATATTTACATTATCAGTAGATGGTAATTTAGATTTTCCTCATGCTAAAATACCATATATGGATGGTTATATCATAAATACAGGAGCTACATTTTATGGAAGTATAAGTGGAGATCTTCGTATTGCAAAACATACCTCAATATCCGGTAGTTTTCAATATTCATCGGGAGGATATGAGTTAATGACAAAATGGGATCCTACATACAATCTGTCCGCAGGTATTACACAGCATTTCTTTAACAAAAATTTGATGATTAATATTTCTATGTTTGATATTTTGGACAGAAGTACGGGAGGTTGGAGAGACAGATATGGGTATTATGAAACATCCGAAAGAGGTAATTATGATAATCGCTATATTAGAATCATTTTCAGATACAACTTCAACAACTTTAGTAACAAGTATAAAACACGTGGGAACTCAGATATATTTAATAGAGTTAATTAGCCCGGGCGATGCTCAGACAATATGCTCTACTCGGAGACGGGGAAAATAATTCCGGATATTAAACTGCACCAAAAAAATAGAGGAACCTTTTAATTTGCATCTCCGCTTGTGAGATAATAGTCATTCCATGATTTTACATTTACCGTTAAATCCAGCATGTCCTGAAAATCGGGGTTGGGATGGACGGGAGAGCCTACACCCATAAAGCTGTTAACGGTTACCGTTACAACCACATTACGAGGTAGGGAGGTTATGGAAGATGAAAGGCCGGTGACCAGTTGCAGGTTTTTAATCCGCATACCGTAATAGAGGGGATTACCATTTCCAATGGGAGTTGTCCCTTTCCATCCGGTTACGCTAAAAATAAGATAGGGTAACGCAGGGGCATTAATTTGGGGGAAAACAATCACATCATTGCTGTATAAACCGTTGCTTCCAAGGGTAAAACTGGTGGCTTTGTAAATCTGACAATATTCAAAACCAATGGCATCGCTCAGATATTCCGATAGGGAAAGGTTCACTCCGGCAGGGGTGTCTACTACAAATACGGAGTCTATTCCGTTGATATATATTTTACTGGCAGAGTTGACGGAGTTAAAGCCTTTGCCGTTATTGGAGTTAAAGTCTAAATTATCGGCGAGCTGAATCACAATTTTTGAGATGACTCCGGATATACTTACGGTAAGTTGTAAATCTTCTCCGGCAACAAGGGGCCCCACCGGAGCACTCCCTTCATAAAACAGATTGGGCTGCATATAGTAATGGGGAGGAACAAGGGCGGTGTGAGTGGTAGAGAGGAAAATATCGGGAAGCGTCATCCCCACAAAATCTTGCTGGGTGGGATAGGTGTAGCCAACGGCATTTGCCAGAACAGTTACCGAGTTGGTGGTATTGGGAACGGTTAATGTGGTGGCATAAATATTATCCTCGTCAAAATTAACGGAGGTAATCGGAATCACATTCAGGCATTTATCATTTATATCAAACAGGAGTATTTGAAGGTTGCTAATAGAATTACCGGCATTAAGAACTGCCAGATCGGTATTTTTAACAACCAGATTCATACGTCGGTAGGCACTTTGTCCCTCCCCGTTAATTACAACCTCTGTCTTGCTGCAGCAGAGAAGAGTAAAACAGACTAATAGTACTGCAACTTTTTTCATAAGCCAATTATTATTAAATTACTTCTAATGTATTAATAACAACGTGGTTGCAGATTTGTTGCAAGATTATTTTACCGGCAGCGGAAGGGGCTTTAGTTCAATTCCCTCCATAAAGAGTTCTTCCTGCAGTTTGGAATAGCGCATCCTGGCAACATTTATCATCTTTTTATCAATATTCTTAATGACATAATCTCTATAATATTCAGCTGCTTTTAGTTTCTTTTTCTGATATTCATAATAAGTTGCTATCTGATAAAGAGCCGGGGTATACTCTTTATCCAGCTTATATGCTGTTTCCAGACACTTGATGGCCTCATCATAATTGCGTAATCCTGCATATCCGTTGGCCTTGGAAACATTGTATTTAACAAGGTTCTCCACTTTGGGCTGCATCTCTTTTAAGCCTTGATTTAGCAATTCCAGCCCACGTGCTTCTTTCCCCCAGCTACAGCAATAGGCATTACCCAAATGATACACTACATCTACATTGGTTGTATCATACTCATAAGCAACCGTAAGATGTGGGATGGCCTCATAAAAATGGAGAATAGCAGCTTTGCTTAACCCCAGATAATAATTAGTTGAATAAGAATCGTCTCCGTGGGCAGCCAACGTATCCAATACTTTTATGGCCCCTTCAAAATCGCGTGTAACATATCGGGCAATTCCGTTCCACATATTCACTTCTCTGTTGGTGCTATCCAGTTTGATATAATTATCCGTTATTACCACGGCTTTTTCTGGCATTTTTATATTCATATACAAGATTGTCAACTTCTTAACGGCAAGCTGATCGGTAGGTCTTGCCTGAATTGCTTTATTATAATACAAAAGAGCCATATTGCCATCACCCGTAAAGTAATGGCAATCACCCAATAATCTTAATATAATATGATTGGTACTGTCTCCTCTGCTGTACAGATTATTAAAGCCTGCAAGAGCAGCCGGATAATATTCCCCTTTTACATTTACCAGTGCCCGCTGCATTTCAAAATAGGTATTGGTACTATCCAATTGTAACATTTTGGTGTATACACCGGCACATCCTTTATAATCGCCGTTCAGCAAACGACAATCTGCAAGCTCTTCCAGAAGTTGCACATTGGTAGTATCCATCCGGCTCAGTTTTTCCAGAATAGCAATGGACTGCGGAAACAGATATAATTTTTTATAACATTTGGATTGTAACAACAGATTCTTAACACTGTCCTGCGGATGCAAAGCCCGTGCGGCATCTAATTTTACCAGAGCATCTTTGTACTTAAAGTTGCGCATGCATACTGCAATCGAATCCTCTGTTTTCTGCTCCTGAGCATTGCAAACAACAGACAAGCTCCACAACAGTACAGAAAACAACAGGCTCACCCATAATTGAATAGTTGCTTTCATAATCTATAATTATTTATGTCTGCAAAGACAATTCATTTATATAATTACACAACTATAAAAATAATTTTTTATAGTTTTTGGCACGTTTCCATAACCCGCACAAAATTGCCGCCCCATACCTTTGCAATATCCTTTTTTGAGTATCCTCTGCGGAGCAGTTCCTCAGTAATGCCGGTAAGTTCAGATGCATTCATACAGTCTGATATTCCACCACCGCCGTCAAAATCGGTTCCTATCCCTACATAATCAATCCCTATTTTTTTGGCTACATAATCAATATGATCTACATAATCTTTAATAAAAGCTTGTTGATCGGGATAAAGATCTTTTAACTGAGACATCTGCTGCCTGATAAGTTTCCGCTGCTGCGCATCCTCTTTAGAGACCCTGTTCAGCTTTTCTTTTAATTCCTGTAACCGTCCGTTATACTCTTTATTATCGGGAGCCGTCTTTACATAATCTTGCAAAATACAAATCTGAATTACGCCGCCGTTCTTTTTTAGGGCCAGCAGCATCTGGTCTGAAAAATTACGGTTATGATTGGCAACAGCCCTTACTGAGGAATGAGAGGCTACTATTGGTTTTGTAGAGATGGCAACAGCATCAAAAAATGCCTTATCGCTTGCATGGGAAACATCCACAATGCCGCCAATACGATTCAGCTCTTTTATCACCTCTTTGCCAAACGGCGAGAGACCGTTATGTTCCGGGGTCTTAGGGTCGGACGAAGAATCGGCAATATCATTATGGTATGAATGCACCAGCCCAAACATTCTTGCCCCTTTCAGGTACAACTCCTGAATACGGGAGAGATTGGTTCCAATAAGAGCCAGATTTTCTATGGTTGGCAACACCCCCAGTTTCCCCTCCTTTTTTAAGCGGTACATATCGGCAGGCGTACTTACAATTCCCACAATAGAAGGATATTGAGATGGAAGTGCATTAATTTTATCAAATGTTTGCAACCCTCTTCTATAAGCCTTGTTCACAAAAGCGGTATCTCTCCCCCCCTGCCAGGTAAAGACGGCAAACGATTCCACGGTTAATCCACCTGTGCGCATCTTGGGAAAATCAATGCATCCGGTGGGATTATCTTCATTAATTTTATAATTTTCGTCCCAAAGTCTCATAGGAGTATCGGTATGAGTATCAAGGGTAAGAATAGAGTTCTGTAACTCTTTAGCCTGTTCGGAAAGGCTCTTTTTTGCATTCTGCGCAACCAGCCAGCCGCCGACACACAGCATGATTACTGCTAAGGAAATAATTTTTTTCATACGTATTAGTGGTTTTGCACGCAAATGTACGCAAAAATTTTTACGTTAAGTGAGTTAAATTAGCACCAATGTCACCACCGCAATGATGATCCAGAGTGCTATTCCCAGCAACACGGGTTTTATGCCAACCTGTTTAATGGCGGCAAGGGAGAGGCCGCAGCCAATGAGGAACAATGTAACGGAAAGAGCTTTATGAGACGCTATTTTTATCATAGCAAGCAAAACCGGAGGAATAGTTACATAGGTATTTATAATCATAGCCACAATAAACAAAAAGATAAACCAGGGAATTGAGATTTTTGCGTTATGACCGGCCGCTTTGTTGGATTTTCTAAAAATAAAAATAGAAACCAACGACAACGGAATTACCCACAGAGCACGGGTAAGTTTAACCGTGGTAGCCACCTGCAACGCCTCCTCTCCATAAACGGCGGCCGCCCCAACAACCGAACTCGTATCGTGAATGGCTATTGCAGCCCATAACCCAAACTGATGCTGGGTAAGCCCCAGAGCATGACCGATTGGAGGAAAGGCAAACAATGCCACGGCATTTAAGGTAAATATAACCGCCAGCGACATAGACGTTTCATTCTCGTCCGCCTTAATAACAGGAGCAACAGCCGCAATAGCACTTCCCCCGCATATTGCCGTTCCCGCCGATATAAGATAAGATAGCTTGGGAATAATTCCCATAGCACGCCCCAGAACATATCCGGTAATCATCACCCCCGCCACCGAAATAATCGTAAACTCTATCCCCTCTTTACCCGCAGCCAGCGAATGGTGCAGATTCATTCCAAACCCCAGCCCCACAACTGCCGCCTGCAGCAGATATTTAGAGATTTTTTTGGTTATTTTCCCATACGGATTGCCAATGGCCAGTGCATAAATAATTCCGCAGAACAATGCCACGGCAGGAGAAACAAAAACAGATACAATAAGGAGAATAAAAAACAGCCCCTTCCCGATAACTTCAAAATTCATATGATTATACAATTAAAATTCCGATGCAAAACTACAATCATAAACCGCAGTTTGTTTATACCGATATTTTATACTCTATAACCAGAAGTTATTTACCATTTACCCCATACCAGATAGTGGCAAAATTAATGAATTTCTCTACTCTGTCGCTGCCGGTTCCCAGCCGTGATACAAAACTAAACTCCCTCACCATCTCTACCCCCTGTATATCAATTACTTTCAATTGATTATGTTTTAACTCTTTAAGAACGGAAATAATAGAAACAATTGCATAGCTATTGGGGGAACTTTCAAGAAATTGCTTAATCCCCTCCGTACTCCCTATCTGCAATAGGATTGTAAGGCTCTCCAACGGAACATGATGTTCCAACAATGCCTTCTCTATTACCTCCAGCGTTCCGGATCCTACCTCTCTCAATACCAACGGCAAAGAGGTTAGAAGCGGAGAACGATGCGATAAATAAACGGTTTCACAGCATTTATTAGAGGCAGATGTTACCAACACCAGTTCATCCTTGGCAAAATGCGAATATTTAAGGTTGTGCCGTCTCTTATTCCCCTCAACCAGCCCTACATCTATTTTATGCTCTTCCAGTGCATTTTCAATCTGTTCGGAATTGCCGGTGACAAGAGTCACCTTCACCGACGGAAAACGGGTTATAAAATCGGCAAGCAAAGGAGATATCAGATATTGAGCAATTGTTGTGCTCGCCCCTATCTTTATCTCACCGCTAAAACGGCCGCTCAGCAACTCCATATCATATGCCAGCGTATCATACTTGTCCAGAATCTGCCGGGCATGGCTTAAGAGAATCTTCCCCTCATGCGTAAGGCAGATCTTCCCCCCTTGCCGCTCAAACAGTTCTACTTTATAAAAACTCTCCAGTTCGCTGATATGTTTTGAAATTGCCGGTTGAGAAATAAACATCTCTTTGGCAGCTTTTGTAAAACTTAGGTTATCAGCTACTTTTACAAAAACTCTTAATCTGAAATCCATCCTAATTATTCTATATAGTTCATTTATTAACAATCTATCTCTCCAAATATTCCAAGTTTCGGCCTAGATAAAATGAATAACCACGCAAATTAAGAATAAATCCAATGACAACCAAATTTGGATGCCTCATTTTTATTATCTAATTTCGCTCAAATTTTCAAAAACATATGCAACACTACAGATTCATACTAAAGATTTACGGGAACATAGGGACCGGTCTCTTTGGTTGTCTTATGTGCTGACATTTCTCTCTTTTCAAAACTCTCACAACACATAGCAGTAATAATACCTGTAGCAACGCTTTGGGCTATTATTGCATGTATTATTATTCACATCTATAAAATTCAGAACTCATGAAAATTACAATTATCGGAACCGGTAATATCGGTAGTGCCGTAGCCATAGGTCTATCAAAAAGCAATATCATAAAAGCAGAAGAAATTACCTGCTCAGACCTAAAGCAAGAAAATCTGGATAAAATTTTATCCATTGAAAAGCATTTCAGAACTACCGTAAACGCATGCGATGCAATTAAAGATGCAGATATCATTATTATTGCCGTAAAGCCTTGGATGGTAGAAAAATCCATTAACCAAATAAAAGAGTATCTCAATCCTGCCAAACAAATGGTTATCTCTTTTGCCGCAGGAATTGATTTTACCAAGATGAACCGTTATTTTGAGATTAACGGCTCTAACGACAAAACCCCCGCATTGTTTAGGGTAACCCCCAATATTGCCATTGAAGTACGGAGCAGTTTAACGTTTATCGCCTCCTACAAGGCAAGCAAAGAGCAGGAAGATTGTGTTATCAATCTATTTAACCAACTTGGATCTGCCATTCTCATAGAGGAGGGACTTATGGCAGCGGGAACCGCTCTGGCATCTTGCGGAATAGCATTTGCTCTCAGATATATAAGGGCCGCAACAGAAGGGGGTGTAGAGATGGGATTCTATCCCGAACAAGCCCGACAGATTGTTGTGCAGACCGTAAAAGGGGCGGTAGATTTGCTGAATGCCCATAACACAAATCCCGAAACAGAGATAGACCGGGTAACAACTCCGGGAGGTATTACCATTCGCGGACTCAACAAGATGGAGGAAGAGGGCTTTAGTTCCGCAATCATAAAAGGGCTGAAAGCAAGCAGATAATCAAATTAAAATTAATTAGTTGACAAAGTGGAATTTTTCTCCTATTTTTAGGAGAAATTTCCACTTTACTTTTTAAAGCATATGAGACAATCTGTTAAGAAACTATCGGGATTCATAATATCCTTTCTATACATTGCCTGCGCAGCAAATTTGTACGGGCAGAGACTTGCCTGGCAAGATGAAACCATCTCTTCATTCGGGAAAATTCCGGCTCGGACGCAACTTGCTTTGCTTAAGCAGTATCCCGATACTATTTCGTTAAACGGCTCATGGAAATTTTTATGGGTAGAGAATCCCCGGCAGATTCCCCAAAATTTTGCGGATCCCGGATACACTCCCGCCAATTGGGATCATTTTAATGTTCCCGCCAACTGGGAAGTAAACGGATACGGTACAGCCATTTATGTAAATCATCCATATGAATTCAAGCCGTTTCAGCCGCAAGCCCCCCTTTTACCAGACGATAATCCGGTTGGACTTTACAGAAAAACAATCACTATTCCGCAAGATTGGGACGGAAGCCGCATTATCCTAAACATAGGGGGAGCAAAAAGCGGATGTTATGTGTATATAAACG
>JAVWIB010000048.1:0-19201 GCA_036639755.1 Bacteroidales bacterium | reverse complement strand
GGAGCTGTAGCCCTATGAGCGATTCAATAGTAATATCAGCTATCGTATTGCGTATTATTTTGTATCCCGACGGATTAACCTGCATTATTTTTTCGTCAAAATCCAAAATCACCACCCCCATCGGAGAAGAGGTAATCAGAAGATCCAAAAAATGGTTTTGCTCCCTAAGGTGAAGCCGCTCTTGCTTTAACTGCCCCATCATTTTATTAAAAATATCCACAATTTTATCCGCATCTTTTTGCCCTACATGCCCTAGACGGGAACTAAAATCTTGCTCCTTAAGTAAATTCATACCATTCCCAATAATCGTAAGGGGACGGATTGTTTTACGATAAAGAATAAAGGCGGCAATCACCATTATCAAGACCGATATTTCTACAATAATCCAAATCATCAATTTACTTATATTTTTCCAAACGGCGATAAAGCGCAGCCCTGCTTATTCCCAGTGAACGAGCAGCTTTTGAAATATTATGATTATGATTTGCCATTGCTTTTTCAATCTCTGATTTTTCTAAACGTTCCAGATGGGTAAGTATATCACAAGAGGCCGTTTGTGGAGAATATTTTTGCAAAGCACCGTATTGTTTTTCAAAATCATCTCTCTCCAAAGTCTCCTTACCCGTCATAAGGATTGTCCGTTCAATCAAATTTTTAAGCTCGCGGATATTCCCTAAATAAGGGAGCCGTTGCAAGTAGTCAAGAGCCTCCGTCGTAAAATCGGCTTTACCTGTTGCAAAATAGCGAGCCAATAAAGGAATATCCTCCACCCGCTCTCTCAACGCAGGCAAATGGATAGAGATTAAATTAATTCTGTAAAAAAGATCCTCTCGAAAGGTGTGTTCAGCCACCATTTCTCGTAAATTGCGGTTTGTAGCACATACCACCCTTACATTTACCTTGCGCATTTTACTCTCTCCCAACACTTCAAAAGTCTGGTCCTGTAAAACCCTTAATAACTTTACTTGACAACTCATATCTAAATCTCCTATTTCATCCAAAAAAATAGTCCCTTTATCGGCCGTCTGAAAACGTCCTATCCTATCTGCATAAGCATCGGTAAAAGCCCCTTTCTTATGCCCGAACATCTCACTTTCAAAAAGACTTTGACTGATTCCCCCTAAGTTTACCTTCACAAAAGGGGCAGAAGATCTTAAACCGGCATTATGAATCGCCTCGGCAATCAACTCTTTTCCCGTTCCACTCTCCCCTGTAATTAGAACAGAGGCATTCGTTGCAGCAATTCGCTTAATGGTTTCCAATATATCCAGCAACGCTTTACTTTCACCTATAATCTTTCCAAAAACCGGATTTCGTCCGGTATTACCCCCTAATAATTCTGTAGAGCAACTGTTTTTCAATAATGTATCGGGATTATGAATTTCTATAGCCGTCTGAATCACATTCAACAACATCATATTATTCCACGGTTTGGTAATAAAATCAAATGCTCCGGCACGCATTCCCTCAACCGCAAGCTGAATACTCCCCCATGCGGTCATAAGAATCACCGGAGTCTTTGGACAAAAAACTTTAACCTGCTTAAGCAAAAAAAGCCCATCCTCACCTGTTGTGGTAAGAGAATAATTCATATCCATCAAGATTAAATGCGGCGTATGGGTACGAACAAACTCAATAGCCTCTTTGGGAGAAGAGACCGCATAAGGTTCATATTTCGCACGTTTTAAAAGAAACGTAAGCGAAGAACGGATTGAGTTATCATCATCTACAACTAAAATCATCGGGATTTTTTTCAAAAATAACAATTATTTATTTATCAAGCCCTCAAAATCTGCATCCAGCGAACGATTTTCTATAAAATCATACAATGTAACACTCCTTACATTATAATAATAATTCCAATACAGAAACATATCTTCTATCAATTTATTCTTTGCACTATCCTTAGACTCGCGAGCATCATTCAAATCCAGAATACTTATTTTTCCAATAACAAACGTTTCAATAGCAGTATGATAACGCTTTTGTGCAATTTTATCAGCCTCCACTGCAATTTCTAACTGCCCTGCCTGATTATTAAAATTCTCTACCAAAAGAAATATATTCTGATTAAAATTCATCCGCTCCTGCTTTAATTTGCTCTCAACAACCTCTTTATTACTCTGTTGTACTTTTACCTGCCCTTTGCGTTTTCCCCAATCCAAAATAGGGATAGAAACTCCCACCTCCACCACCTGATTATCTTTGAGTCCTCCGTATGCATCTCTAAAAGTAGAATGTACTCCGGAATACCCAAACGAGGCATACAAATTAATTTTACGTCTGTTCCCTTTTGCAGTAGCTACAGCATAATCTGCCTCCATCTGCCTGCGTAAAATATTCTGTGCAAACGAATTATTTTCCAGAGCTTTCTCCAGAACCAATCTATAATCAATCTTTATAAACGGAGCACTTTTAGGAATCTTAGGTTTTATGACCCTGTTTTCATCAATCCCCAGAAATGCCCTCAACTTAAACATCTGCGCATTCATATCACTCTGCGCCTGCGTAAACTTGCCCTTGGCCTTAAGAGCCTGATAATTCAACTGCATAACATCACTTTCGGAAATCTGTCCTATCTTTCTTTTAGCCTGCGCTATTTCATACAAGCGATTGGCATTAAACAAATTCTGAGTACCGATCTCCATATTTGCCTCCGCCAGAAGTAAATTAAAATAACAGGAGATAGTAGAGAGCACAACCTCCTCTACCTGCTCTATATAAGCCGCTTTAGCCTCCTTATACTTAACAGGTTCTATCTTCCGTTCCCATCTATACCTATTCACTCCAAATACAGGCTGCTCCAATGTCACCGTAAACGGGACACTCATAAATTTACGATCGCCTCCACCCAGTTGTTGTGTAAAATCCAGCGATGTCCCCAATGAGAGTTTTCCTCCGGTAAACGGAATACCCTGAGAAATAGAGAGTCCGCCACTAAGTCCCAGCATATTATTCCTTACAAACGTATAAGAACCATCCTCCAGCTGATATGAATTATAATCCTTGCGATAATTAGGAATGGTTCCGGTAAAAGCTACCTCCGGCAATCTGTCAGCCCTATAAGTCCTATATTCCCAATAAGCACTTTTCAGCTCATTAAGAGCCACTACTGCATCCACACTTTGTACCTTGGCCAAACAAACAGCCTCCTCCAAAGAGAGTTGCAAGGTATCGGAGGCAGAAGTAGAGACCATGGCTGATTTCGCATACACATCCCAACCATTGAATGCCAAAACGGTAGCCGTCACTCCAACTATTTTTATCAAACTTGTCATACGAGTGACTTAGGAAATTGTTCTTCCATCAAAAAAACGTATCGTACGGGAGGTGAGCTTTGCCTGCTCCTCATTATGCGTTACCATCACAATAGTCCGTCCGTCCTCCTTATTCAAACGGTGTAAAATCGCCATCACCTCTGCCCCCATTTTAGAATCAAGATTACCGGTAGGTTCATCGGCAAGTATAATAGCAGGATTCCCGATAATTGCTCGTGCTATAGCCACCCTCTGACACTGACCTCCCGATAACTGGGTTGGAAAATGCCGTACCCGATGGCTAAGACCAACCCTTTCCAACACCTCTTTTGCCAAAGCGGTGCGCTGCGAAGCCGATAGAGTATCATGAAGACCCGCCTTTCTATAAAGGAGTGGAAGCTCTACATTATCAAGTACATTAAGCGAATTAATTAAATGAAAACTCTGGAACACAAAACCCAGCTCTTTATTTCTAAACGCAGCCAGCTCCTTATCCTTCATCTTTTCTGTTTCCACCCCATTAATTTCAACCTTACCGCTAGTTGGAGTATCCAATAACCCTATAATATTGAGTAGCGTAGACTTTCCGCATCCCGACGGCCCCATCACACTAAGAAATTCACCGCTTTCAATCCGTATATTCACATTTTCAAGAGCCTGAGTCTCAATCTCATTCGCCCTATAAACCTTGTTAAGTTGCGTTAATTGTATCATCATTATTTATTTTTTAATTATTTTATTCTTCATGCAGGGCATCTGCCGGAAGGATCTTTGCCGCATTACGGGCAGAAAACCATGTCCCAAACAAGACGGTTGCCCCCTCTATAAGTGCTACTAGAATAGTTACAATGACAAAACGAGCCACATAATTATTAATAGGCCACCCCGTAGCGAACGAAAAGGTAAAACGTTCTCCCAAATTACCAAGAGTATCAAAACCTCTGAAATATACAATTTGGGCAATAATAATCGCTCCAACAAAGACGGCAATTATAAATATTGCCATACTCTCTACCATCAAATAATTACGTATCCCGTACTTTGTTGAGCCCATTGCCATCCTAAGCCCTATCTCGGAACGCCTTTTTTTAATTCTCAACCAAAAAGTTGCAAATACGGCAAGACAAATATTAATCATAAAAAATAGAGCAAGAACTATTTGCGACATTCTATTGGCTGGAATATTATCAAAAAGAAGAGCTTGATCATATAACCCATCCAACGAATTTATTTGAGATACATAGATACTCCCTATAGAAAGTTTGGGCAACTGTTCTTTTTTAAATTTAGTGAAAAAACTCTCTTTATCCACTCCGTCCGCTAATCTAAATATAACAACCATAACCCCATCGCCTATCTCGTCCGCTACATCATTTTGATTTTCTCCTTGATACAGATAAGGACGCTTTTGGAATAAGATACATGGAAACGGCTGATGTCCCGGATCAGCCACAAAATCTTCAAGCACCCCCAATACCTTATAATGCTTATTTCCATGTTTGGATTTCCAACCGATGGTAAACTCTTTCCCCACTCCCTTGCCTTTACCAAAAAGATTTTCTTCTGCATTTTGGGTAATAAATACACCATTTTCGGTGTAAGGAATAGAATCCAACAGATCATATCTTTTAGTAGTCACCTCCCTAAATCTGAAAACCTTAAAAAAATCGGTCCCTTGAAAATAGGAGAACACTCCCGCATCTGTAACCTTTGTGGTATCCTCTATATTTCTAAAACTCGAAGAAGACTTGGAGCCACTCCAGATAAATTGAGTTGTAAGCGGAGTAATGGCCGTAATACCCTCACAACTTTTTACCAATTCTACAAGGGTATTAAAATCCTCTCTAATCTGTTCTCTTTGGGAAGTTTCTTCTTTATAGCCATTTTCGCTCTCTCTATGCGTACTAATATCCAGCGTAAAAACATTGGTAGGGTCACACCCTAATGAAAAAGCATTTCCCTGATACAAGGTGGTATATAACGGATCTATTACAAACCATGTAGCAATAAAAATAACCAGCAACTCAGTAAAAATCCATCCGTTTGCCCTTTTGGAATTCCATATCTGTTTAAATAAATTCTTTATCATTTCTTATCTGATGTTAATGAGTAAATAATATCCTTTCTTAAAGAGATGGCAGCAGGAATGGTAGCTGCCAGAGTATTCAATAGGAGACAAACTAAAAAAGTCATGATAAACACAATCGGATTAAATAACATTCCCGGAGTAACAAAGATCTCATTCGTATCTAGAGAAAAATCGGATGCATAATTCACAATCTGTAAAATATTCTCTGTAGCTCCCCACACAATAAGATAAGATAAAAACAATCCCAAAAATCCCCCCATAAGGGTAAGAAGTAGGTTTTCACACAATATCTGCCATAATAATTTCCCCCGCGAAGCACCAAATGCCTTTCTAATTCCCAACTCTTCCAATCTCCCCTCCATTCCTGATGCAATAATTCCCGCCAGATTAACAGCCGGAACAAGCAATAATGCCATCAACATTAACAATATATTTGTAAAATGCTCTTTTAATTTAGGGAAACTATTACTAGATCTGCGAAAAATAGAGTAAAAATGGGTATCCGGTTGTCCATAATTTTCTAATCTTACCCCCGATAAAGAGCTGTTAATCTGCTTTATCTTTCCGGCAACATCTTCTTTTATTTTTATAACGTCTTTCGAAGATCGGGCAAGTATGATAACACTTAAATCACCAAGTACTTGTAATTCTCCAAAGTTCGATATACCATACCCATCCATACAAGTAATAGGCACCCATATATTCGCATAAGAGACAGGAGTAATTCCGGAAATATCTTTCACAACCCCGCAAACCGTATAACTATCAAAATCCAAGGTCATCGTCTTCCCCACAGCATCCTCTGTTGCGAATAATCTTCTTGCGTATGATTTTGTAATAAAAATCTTCTTTGCAGCGGTAACTACATCATCCCTCGTAAAAGGTGCGCCATACAAAAACCTATAATCAAACACCTTACAAATATCTGTCGTAGTATAATGAACCGTAGCTTTAATCCCTTCCGGAACTTCTTGAGAATAAATCATCTTATCTTCCTTACTATACTCCACAACACATTCTATCTCTGGAAGTAAGGCATCCTGCGGAAAAACAGTCTCAATAAACGGATGTGCCATAGAAGAAGACATGCAACTATTCTCCCCTGTCAACTCAGCCAGATACCCCATATACAATGTCCTCCCTCTATTCACCTCAGGTGATACCGGAGCAATCTTCACATACCATACAATGGCATACGCCATCACCATGGCAATTGCCAAAGCTGTTCCCACAATATAAACCCCGCTAAAGAGCCTATTCTGCTTAATTACCTGCCATGATTGTTTAAAATACCTCATCTTATTTATTTTTAATTTTATTCTTTTTTTAAATTCAAACTATCTCAATCTAATACGTCTCTTTCCCTTAGGTAACTCACCCCTTACAGCCACCTGCTCCCCTTGCTCAAGCCCTGAGACCACCTCTACAAATTCAAAATTACACTCCCCAAGTCGCACCTTGCGCAACAAAAGATTCTCCCCATCCAGTACATATAACTCATATTCACCCGGTCCACTATAATAATCACCGTTTGCAATACGCACCACATCCTCTTTTATAGAATTTAAAATATACACCTCTCCTTTCAATCCGGAACGTAACACCGGATGATGATCATCTTCCAACTGCACACTAAAAGAGAGCATCCCGTTTTTTGACAACGGAGTCAGATTACTTACCACGCCATTGAGCCGCTCTTTACCAAACTTCAATAAAGCCTTATAACCAATCCCTATCTTGGTTCCATATGAATCTGCAATCTCCCCCTCCAACTTAAAATGAGAGAGATCAGAAATAATAGCCACCTTAGACCCTTTTCCCACAGGAGCCCCTATCCCATTCATCACAAAAGTTAATATTCCATTTCGCGGAGATTGTATCCGTGCATCTTCATATGTCTTTTTAACCTGAGCAAGCTCTTTTCTAAAAATACGAATCTCCAGATCCCGCACTTTTACATCCGCCTCCATCAGTTGTTTCTCATTCAGATACTTTTGTTGATCCTCCTTAAGTTGTAAAACAGCCACATGATACCCCAACTCCACCTCCAATACCTTATCCGCAGTACCACTTCCTAAACTATCCAAATATTTCTCATTCCTTAAATTCACCTCCTTACGATTTAGTTCCATCCGTTGCACCTTAAGATTCATCTCCATCTGAGATAACTTTCCTCTATTGGAAACCATCAATTTCTCCAGTTCCAACATTTTCATTTTCTCCTGATCAAGCATATTTTTATATCCATTCTCCGCCCCAATCAAATCCAATTTTAAGATAGGAGTACCAGCCGTCACCGAATCTCCCCCCTTTTTATATACCTCCACAATTCTTGAATCTATAGGAGAGGTTATCATCTCTTCAAAAGAGGGGATGATACGCCCCGATGCCGATACAGAAAACTCGATACTACCTAATTGAGCTTTACTAAACATTACGCCCTTGCGATCGAAAGTAGGTTCCACAAACAAACCAATCAATAACCCCACCAAAGAAACAGCCAAAATAGCCACTCCCAATTTGATCAACTTACTATTCCGCTCCTTTTTAAGCGTTGTTTTACTTACCTGTCTATCCATCATTTATATCCCGATAATTTATAATGCACTAAACAGGGCAAGAGTAGAGCCATAGACACAAACAACTATCTTCCAATATATTATAAAAAAAGCAAGTGTCCGTTTCCGAACACTTGCTTCATTATCGGACAATAATAAAACTTAATTCACTATTGTCAAAACCATCTTTATCTCTACTTCATAAACTGCGCAGATGCATTCTGAAATTCCGTCTCCGTGATAATTTTACAATTTCCGGTAAACGCAGCACCCATCTCAATACATATACGTACTGTCTTAAGATTTCCATAGAAATTAGAACTGCTCTTAAAGGTAACGGAATCACCTACTGTAAACTCTCCCTCCATCTTCCCCCAAATATCGGCGCTCACACAAATAACATTGCCTTTAATCACAGCTCCTTCTCCAAGTACTAATTTACCGGAAGTATTTAAGTCTCCCTCAAAAACTCCATCAATCCTAATATCGGACTGAGATGTAAGACTGCCTTTTATTTCCGTACCTGTTGAAATACGGCTAACTTCGTTCACTTGCGGAACCGACTCATGTTTTGCCATAATGATATCTTTTTATAACTATCTAATTAATTACATGTGTATTACCTCACCGTGTGCAGCTGCAGCAGCTTCCATGATCGCCTCGCTCATTGTTGGGTGCGGATGAATTGTCTTAATAATAGACTTAGCTGTTGCTCCCAAATTTCTTGCCAGAACAATTCCCGATAACATCTCGGTTACATTTGCCCCAATCAGATGAGCTCCCAGAATCTTATCTGTCTGTTCATCAATAATCAACTTCACAAAACCATCCTTTTCCCCTGCTGTAGTAGCCTTTCCGCTAGCTGTAAATGGGAATTTACCAACTTTGTATGCAATTCCCTGCTCTTTTACTTTCTTCTCGGTTAAACCAACAGAAGCAATCTCAGGAGAAGTATACGTAGCACCCGGAATATTTGAATAGTCGATAGGCTCCACCTCCATGCCGGCAATTTTCTCAACACAGGCAATCCCCTCGGCAGAAGCAACATGTGCAAGAGCCGGAGTAGCAATTACATCTCCAATAGCATAAACCCCCTCCACATTTGTCTTAAAATGCTCATCCACCGTAATACGCCCCCTATTCATCTGAACACCAATCTCTTCCAGACCAATGTCGTTTGTATTAGGTAACACTCCAACAGCAGAAAGCACTCTGTCAACAACCAACTCTACCATCCCTTTCTTTGTCTCAATCGTAAGTTTACAACCTTCACCGGTAGTATCAATTGCTTTTACTCCACTGGAAACCATCACTTTAATACCCATTTTTCTAAAACTGCGGCTAAGTTGTGCTGCAACCTCCTCATCCTCCAACGGAACAATCTGATCCATAAACTCAATCAAATGCACCTCTACCCCCATCGAACGATAGAAAAATGCACATTCACTTCCAATAGCTCCGGAACCTATAATTGCCATACTTGAAGGTAATGTCTCCGGTACAAGAGCCTGACGATACGAGATAATCTTCTCCCCGTCAATAGGGGCAAAAGGCAACGAATTCGGACGCGCTCCGGTAGCCACAATCATATGTTTTGCCTCTACCTCAGTTACCTCGCCTTCAGCCGGAGTAACCTCTATCTTGTGTCCCGATAATAATTTGGCTGTCCCTTTTATTACCGTAATATTATTTTTCTTAAACAGGAATTCTATCCCTTTGCTCATTGATGCCGAAACGCCTCTTTCTCTCTCCACAACCTTTCTAATATCGGCAAAGGAGACAATGCTCCCCTGCTCAACCACCGTTCCGTCTGCATGATGCAACTCCACACCGTAATCGGCAAGATGTTTTGTATAATTGTATATCTGTGCACTTTTAAGCAGTGCCTTTGTAGGAATACAACCCCAGTTCAAGCAAACGCCGCCTAGCTCGGCCTTCTCAATCACAGCCGTCTTAAATCCCAGTTGCGATGCCCTGATAGCTGCCACATAGCCGCCCGGCCCCGCCCCAATAACCACCAAATCAAATATATTTTCCATGTTATGTATTTTTAAGTATTTCCCTTATGATTACATTTCGTTTTTTCCGTGACAGGTCTTGTACTTCTTCCCACTCCCGCAAGGGCAAGGATCATTTCGTCCAATCTTCTTCTCCACATGCACCGGAGCATTTGATTTAGGCTCTCCGCTACCGCCGGCAACAAGATCGGAACGGCTGGTACGCATATTACTCAGATCCGTCTTTTTACGGGCTGAATGATCTTCCCGTACAGGAATCTCTTCATTATTCTGTCTAAGAGGAATATGAGCCCTTACAAGAAACGACAGCACATCTCGGCTGATCTTCTCAATAATTCCTTTAAATAGATTAAAACTCTCAAATTTATAAATCAAAAGCGGATCTTTTTGTTCATAAGTGGCATTCTGTACAGACTGTTTTAAATCGTCCATCTCCCTCAGATGCTCCTTCCAGTAATCATCTATTGTCATTAAGGTAACCGTTTTGGATAATGCTCTGTAAAGTTCCATCCCCTTTGTATCATACGCTTTCTTTAGGTTTACAGTAAGCTGTAACATCTTAACACCGTCGGAAATTGGAATTGCAATATTCTCATAAGCTGCACCCTGGGTTGTATAAACCTGTTCAATAATTGGCCATATCTGTTTTACCATAACGTCGGTTCTCCTTGCAATAACCTCTTTAATAGCAATTATCAATTTATTGCAAATTACATCGGGAGTAGCATTTTTATAAAAAGTAGCATCAAAATCCGGCTCTATTGAAACCTGTCTGATTAGCTCAAATGAGAAATCTTCAAAATCGGTAGTATCTTTAGAAGAGGCAGTTACATCTGAATAATCGGTAATCATATTTTTAAGATCCACCTCTATCCTCTCGCCATAAAGTGCATTCTTCCTTCTGCTGTAAATAACCTCTCTCTGAGAATTCATCACATCATCATACTCAAGCAATCTCTTACGGATACCAAAATTATTCTCCTCCACTTTCCTCTGCGCCCGCTCTATGGAGCTGGATAACATAGAGTGTTGAAGAACTTCCCCCTCTTTCATCCCCATACGGTCTACAATCTTGGCAATTCTTTCTGACCCGAACAAACGCATAAGATCATCTTCCAACGATACAAAAAATTCGGAAGAACCCGGATCGCCCTGTCTTCCGGCACGTCCTCTTAACTGTCTGTCTACACGGCGGCTATCGTGTCTCTCCGTACCTATAATGGCTAGTCCGCCCGCCTCTTTTACCCCTGCTCCCAGCTTAATATCGGTACCACGGCCGGCCATGTTGGTAGCAATAGTAACGGCTCCCGGCTGCCCTGCCTCAGCAACAATATCTGCCTCCCTGGCATGCTGCTTGGCATTTAGAACATTATGTTTTATACCGCGCAATTTAAGTGTCCTGCTCAACAATTCGGATATCTCCACAGAAGTAGTACCAACCAATACGGGCCTTCCCAAATTCTGTAGCTGGGCAATCTTCTCTATAACGGCATTGTATTTATCTTTCTTGGTTTTATAGATTAAGTCCTCCCCATCTTTTCGAATAATAGGCCTATTGGTAGGAATGGTCACCACATCTAGTTTATAGATAGACCAGAACTCACCGGCCTCTGTTTCGGCAGTACCGGTCATACCGGCAAGCTTGTGGTACATTCTAAAATAGTTTTGCAGGGTAATGGTTGCAAATGTCTGGGTAGCAGCCTCCACTTTTACATTCTCTTTTGCCTCAATAGCCTGGTGCAATCCATCTGAATAACGTCTTCCGTCCAGAATACGGCCTGTCTGCTCATCTACAATCTTAATCTTGTTCTCCATTACTACATACTCCACATCATTCTCAAACATGGTATATGCTTTTAATAGCTGATTAACGGTGTGCACACGTTCCGATTTTAACGCATAATCCGTAAGCAGAGCATCCTTTTTAATTAATTTTTCCTCTGCGGTAAATTGTTGTTTTTCCAGATCGGAAATCTCCGCTCCAACATCGGGAAGAATAAAGAATTTAGGATCGCTGGTGTTCTGAGCAATCAGTTCATGCCCTTTATCGGTGAGTTCCACCGATTTTTGTTTCTCGTCAATAACAAAATAAAGATCATCGGTGACCACATGCATGTGCTTATTATTGTCCTGCATATAGAAATTCTCTGTACTCAACAGAATCTGCTTCATTCCCGGCTCACTCAAATATTTAATAAGCGGAGTGTATCTTGGCAGCCCTTTATAGGCACGTAATAAAATTTTTCCACCCTCCTCTTTGTCTGCTGCAGCTATCAGTTTTTTAGCCTCATTCAGCAATTGAGTCACCTCCGCACGTTGGATATTATAAATTTTCTCCACAAACGGCTTATATTCGGCAAACTGCTGATCTTCCCCTTTTGGAACCGGGCCGGAAATAATCAACGGCGTTCTGGCATCATCAATCAATACAGAGTCAACCTCATCCACAATTGCATAGTGATGTTTTTTCTGTACAAGATCTTCGGGATTAATTGCCATATTATCTCTAAGGTAATCAAAACCAAACTCGTTATTGGTTCCAAATGTAATATCAGCCCTGTATGCCCTTTTACGCGCATCAGAGTTAGGCTGGTGTTTATCAATACAATCTACCCGCAATCCGTGGAATTGATACAACGGCCCCATCCACTCCGAGTCACGTTTAGAAAGATAATCATTCACCGTAACAACATGTACCCCTTTACCTGCCAAAGCATTCAAAAATACCGGAAGGGTTGCCACAAGGGTTTTACCCTCACCTGTAGCCATTTCAGATATTTTTCCCTGATGTAACACAATACCACCAATCAACTGTACATCATAATGCACCATATCCCAAGTAATCTGAGTACCACCCGCCATCCAAGTGTTTTTCCAGATTGCATAATCTCCCTCTATAGAGACAAAGTCCGATTTTGTACTTAAATTTCTATCTTCCTCTGTAGCAAGTACTTTAATAGTAGTATTCTCCTTAAATCTCCTTGCGGTAGATTTCATAACGGAAAAAGCATCGGGAAGCACCTCTAAAAGAACCTCCTCTATCTGTTCATCCACCCGTTTTGCAAGCTTGTCTACCTCTGTAGCAATGTTCTCTTTTTCGTCGGGAGAAAGGGTCATATCTTCTAATCTGCCTCGTAATTCCTTCTTTTTAGCCTCGTTATCTGCTATGCGATCTGCTATAATTTTTCTGATTTTTTGTGCCTCTTCACGTAAATCATCGTCCGACAAAACGTCTATCCTTTTATATGCCTCAAGAGTTTTAGTCAGAATCGGATTTATTTGTTTTAAGTCCCTGTCAGCCTTTGATCCGAATAGCTGTTTGAGAACACCTGAAAATGATGTCATTATTTATGTTTATTTAATTTATAAATCAATTCACTTATCTCGCTAAAATGCAAAACAATCTGCAAATATAATGAAAACTAATGAAATTTTTAAACACTATCGGGCTTATTTGCTATTTTTACACCATGGAACACACAATCTCAACCAGTGCCGACGGCTCATCTACCCTTAAACTAAAGAATTTCAACGAGTCATATCACTCCACCAACGGAGCGTACTCAGAAGCCATGCATATTTATATTCACAACGGTTTGGAATACCTATTGGGTTCCAATAATGGAACGGAGACAAGCAACCATTCTATTCATGTCTACGATATAGGACTCGGCACCGGCCTGAATTGCCTTTTGAGCATGCTTTGGCTGCAAAATCGCCCGGATACTGCGGCAATTTATTACCACGGCATTGAGAAATACCCCATCCCCTTGGATGAGATCCGGCAATTGAATTTTCCCGATTATGTTGCGCAACAGATATCGCAAAACACAACAGACCGGAATATCGGTGAAGAGATACAGCAACTGTTTTTAAAAATACACGAGGCTCCATGGGAAGAGGATATTGAGCTGCTTCCCAACTTTACCCTACACAAAAGCAAAACAGATATTACGGATTTTATACCGGAGTCTTCCGCAGTTCCGGCAATCATTTTTTATGACACTTTTTCTCCCGACACCCAACCGGAACTCTGGGACGAATCTATCTTCCGCCAACTCTACAACCAGATCCCTACCGGAAGTGCTCTTGTCACCTATTGCTCCAAAGGCACTGTAAAACAAGCTCTCCGCAACGCCGGCTTTATCGTTCGCCGCCTTCACGGTGCCAACGGTAAACGACACATGGTACGGGCATCTAAGTGAGTTAGCGTATGCGCACGCAATGACTATTTCCATTCATGGGAAGTAGATTTTTACACTGTTTTTTTTGCAAATCAGAATATTGTTCGTAATTTTGCGAACAATAAAAAAAATCGAGGAAATTACGGACAAAAAAGGAGATGATGATTAAAGGGAAAAAATACACCGTGGATAACGAGCAGTTAGCACGTTTTGCAAAGGCCTTGGGACACCCGGCCAGAATTACCATTTTGGAATTTCTTTTAGGACAGGAGAGTTGTTTTTTTGGAAATATTCACGATGAACTCCCCATTGCCAAAGCAACCGTATCGCAACACCTAAAAGAGCTAAAAGAGGCAGGGCTGATTCAGGGAGAAATTGAACCGCCAAAGGTTCGTTACTGCATAAACAAAGAGAACTGGGCACAGGCAGAGAGACTGCTCGGAAATTTCTTTGCAAATCAGCCCCATCATCAATCCGAGAATTCGGCCGATAAAAAATCATGTTGTAAGTAATAAATAAGAATCATTAACATACACATTAAAATGGAAATCAAAGTATTAGGAACAGGATGCGCAGGGTGCAAGGCACTGTACGAAACAACCAAACAGGCAGTAACCGAATTAGGAATTGACGCAACGGTTGTAAAAGAGGAGGATCTCATGAAAATTATGTCTTACAACGTAATGCAATTACCGGCATTAGTCATTCATGAAAAAGTGGTATCAAAAGGGAAGAAACTAACCTTAGCGGAAGTTAAAGAACTGTTAAGCAAATAGCCCGTAATCATTCCGCAAACAAACGCCAACAATGAAACATATACTATTATTGCTTATAGCCGCCTGCGTTCTCTTTTCATGTGGCTCCGGCTCCTCAACCAACACACAAGCCGCAACCGTAATCAAACAATCGACAGATGTTACGGAAGTGCTTTATTTTCACGGTAAAAAACGTTGCATAACCTGCAATGCCATTGAACATCTCACAAAAGAGGTTGTAGATAGTTTAAATAATCATAAAATAATACTAAAGATTATTGATATTTCTCAACCCGAAAATGAGGCTATTGCCAATCAATATGAGGTTACATGGTCATCCTTAATTCTAAGCAGAAACGGTACAACCGAAAACCTTACAGATATGGGATTCAGTTATGCAAAAAACAAGCCTGCCGAATTTAAGGAAAAGCTGGTTGAAGCAATTGAGAAAATAGCTGAGTAATGGAATGGATCCAATTGATACTTGATAGCGGTACTACCCCCGTAATTACAGCATTTTTGCTTGGGATTCTCACCGCTATCAGTCCGTGTCCTCTGGCAACCAATATCACGGCAATCGGTTTTATCAGCAAAGACATTAAGAGCCGCCACCGTATTTTTTGGAACGGAATTCTTTATACCGCCGGACGAATTATTACCTATGCCGGTCTCGGATTTATTCTTATCCCCATCTTACGGCAAGGTGCCAGCATTTTTACCATTCAAAAAGCCATTGGCAAATACGGAGAGATGATGATTGCCCCGGCTCTTATCCTCATAGGTCTGTTTATGCTTTTTGGGAACAAACTCAATCTACCAAAATTCGGATATTCCGGTGATGGAATTCGTAAAGGAGGAGGCTGGGGTGCCCTCTTTTTAGGAATACTTTTTTCATTGGCATTTTGCCCCACAAGCGGAGTTTTCTTTTTTGGGATGTTAATCCCAATGGCTGCCACCAAAACCGGAGGATTGCTTCTGCCCGTTATTTTTGCTGTCGCTACAGGGTTACCCGTTATGATTGTAGCGTGGATACTAGCTTACAGCATTGCCGAACTGGGAAGATTCTACCACAGAATGCAAATCATTCAAAAGTATATGAATATGATTATTGCACTGCTATTTATGGCAGTAGGAACCTATTACGCAATTCTATTATGGCTATAAAAATTTTAATTCTATGTACCGGCAATAGCTGCCGCAGCCGGGATGAAATAAAAACAAGATTTGCCAATTTTTACATACACAAAATTAAAAACAAAGGTTACAAGTTATGATACAACAATTTGCCGACTGGCTCGTATATTCAGTTTTTGGACTCAACTCAACAACTCATCTGGGATCTGCTGTTAACTTCTTCTTTTATGACACCATTAAAATTTTACTGCTGTTATTCTTTATTAGCGTAATAATGGGGATCATAAATGCTTACTTTCCAATTGATAGATTGCGTAATTTCCTTACTACCCGAAAACTATACGGATTTCAATACTTTTTTGCCGCAATATTCGGAGCAATAACACCATTTTGCAGTTGTTCATCCATTCCATTATTCATAGGTTTTGTAAAAGGGGGGATTCCGCTTGGGGTAACATTCTCCTTTTTAATAACCTCTCCGCTGGTAAATGAAGTAGCGGTGGCAATGTTTCTGGGAGCATTCGGGATAAAAGCAACTTTAATTTACGTTATCTCCGGCGTTCTGCTGGGAACCATAGGAGGGTTTGTTCTCGATAAATTCCGCTTGGAACGCTATCTGAGCAACTGGGTAAAAACGATTCAGGCGCAATCGGAATTAAAAACCGAACAATGGGAGGCAGAACACATCCCCTTCCTCAACCGCACCCCTGTTATCATAAAAGATGCCTGGGGCATTGTGCGTGGAGTATTATTATATGTAATTATCGGGATTGGCATTGGAGCAGCTATGCACGGTTTTGTTCCCGAAGGCTTTTTTGAGCACTACCTTGCCAAAGACAACTGGTACTCGGTACCACTAGCTGTAATCCTGGGTGTTCCCATGTATGCCAACGCTGCAGGGATCGTTCCTGTCATTCAGGTATTTGTAGCCAAGGGAGTTCCTCTTGGCACCGCCATTGCCTTTATGATGGCCGTTGTAGGGCTCTCCCTCCCCGAAGCCACCCTCTTAAAAAAAGTAATGACCTGGCGGCTCATAGGAATATTCTTTGGAGTGGTAGCATTATTTATTATCCTTTCCGGATATCTGTTTAATATGGTGCTCTAAATTCGCCCTTTAACATTTTCTTAATCCCTCCAACTATAAGGATACAAAATTTGTTACTAACTTTGTACCCAAGTAAGAAAAGAAATGAATAAAGAAAAAACAATTGCGCTGGTAGCGCACGACAATCGCAAACAAGATTTAATTGAATGGGTAAAATACAACAAAAGAACCCTTATAGAACATAAACTTGTATGCACCGGAACAACAGGAAAATTAGTTGAAGATGCTCTTAATGAGGAACTTGAAAGCATTAGCAATCATCTTAAGGAACTCATTAAATTAGATATTACAAAATTAAAATCGGGTCCACTGGGGGGAGATCAGCAACTTGGTGCCATGATTTCGGAGGGCAAAATAGATGTCCTGATTTTCTTATGGGATCCAATGCAACCGCAGCCGCACGATGTAGATGTCCGATCCCTGCTTAGAATAGCAACACTCTACAATATTCCAACGGCTCAAAACCGCTCTACGGCAGATTTCATCATCTCATCACCACTCTTTAAGGAAAATTACTCCCCTATTAAGAAAGATTATAGCAGCTACCTCAACCGTATCCTGTAATAATGTAAAAACAATCAAAAATACGTGCTTTTTGATTTATAATGACAATGTAAAATAAATTGTCGTTCCTGCCTGCGGCTCTGACTCAACCCATATACGCCCACCTATTCCTTTCATAATTAATTTACAAACCGACAGACCTAGCCCAACGCCCTCGTCAAAGTTGTCGTTTTGGTAGAAGGTTTCAAAAACTTGTTTTTGCTGGTCTTGGGGGATGCCAACTCCGGTGTCGCTGACAAAGCAGGTGGTGCGCCCTTTCTCATCCACACGGTAACCCAACGAGATCTCTCCGGTGGATGTATATTTCAAGGCATTCTTCAGTAGATTCGAGAATACGACCGACACAGCGTTCTCATCACTCACCACCTCTAAGAAAGACATCTCATGTTGGGTTTTGTTAACCATCTCAACACCTTTGCCACACTGGGGCTTGTAATCAACGATTAATCGGTCTATCAAACGGCTGAGATTAAACGACCGAGGACTAAAGATATATGAGCCTACTTGCAATTCCGACAAGTGAATGAGTGAGTCTATTAATCGTAGCAATCGTTTACTATTCTCTTCCACAATGGTCATATATTCCTCTTTTTCTGCGTTGTCGTTACTTTGTATGAGAAGAGACGAGAAGCCTGTAATGGCAGTGATGGGGGTACGAAATTCATGGCTAATGTTGGCTATGAAAGCCGATTTAAGTTGTTCGGAGTGTTGTGCCTTGCGACAAGCCTCGGCCAACTCACACTCCAACAACACCTGACGGGTAATGTTTTGAGCATAACCGTGCACAATAAAACCGTCCTCTTTGGGCGTACTGCTCACCACTCTGTTGTCGAGATAAAAATCCTCCCCGTCTCCATGAATTTTATATCTGAGATTGGAGATGGGGGTAGCGGTATTCAGAGAAAGAATATACTCTGCGACACTCCTTTTATCTTCATTAGCCACAATGGCAAGATAAGAGTCTACATCAACACAGAGCGGCTCACTAGCTAGGTGGACATTGTCGGCAAAACCGCTATACCACAGCTCACGCTCCACGCTATCGTAAGTCCACAGACCAACGCCAGCTACACGCAGCGTGGTAATATCCAGTTGAAATATACTATCTTGTTCTTTCATTACGCATGGGATTACTTTATGTTAATCATTTTACTGGGAGATAACTTCACAACCTTGCAGGCCGGTATGGTTATCGCCTCACGGGTTGAGGGGTTGATGCCCCGACGCTTGGCACGGCTACTGATGGTAAAGTAGCCAAAGCCCTTGATTGTGGTTGGCTCACCTTTTTCGAGGTTCTCTCTGATTGATTTAAATACGGCATCAATGGCTTTTGATGCTACAACAGCCGTTAGTCCGGTCTGTGTTGCCACTTGGGCAGCAAGTTCTCTCTTGTTCATCTCTTATCTATTTTTTAAGTAATTTTCAATTTGTTCTATGCCTGCACCCAAAGAGGGCTATTTGTTTGAATCTTTGCATGATATTATTCTTAATTTTTTACACAACGGACAAAAAAACCAAAGTTAACGTTTTGGTATTG
>JAVWIB010000047.1:0-19523 GCA_036639755.1 Bacteroidales bacterium | reverse complement strand
GTGGGAGAGTAGGTAGCCGCCAACCTGTAGAGAGTCATTCAGAGATAAAACTTTGAATGACTCTTTTTTTTTGTTACCTTCGTGGAAATTTTAAGTAAGTATGATCTCTAGTATGAAACGGCTTTTTTATACACTAGTTCTTTTAGGATTACTTTTTATTACCAGCTGTACGGATCACGCTCCAAAAGAGGTGATTACGTACGATTTGCTTAATGGCAATATTCCGGAAACAGAACTTAAGTTCTCCGATTTAGTGACGGATATAAAAATTATTCCGTTGGAAATAAAGGATAGTATCTTAATTGCGGATAGTGAATATGCGATTGATGATAAATATATAGTTGTTGCCGGAAAGGAGTCAATTCATCAATTTGATGTATCTACCGGTAAGCACATCCGGCGTTTGGCTGTGAGGGGTAATGGACCAAATGAATATAATTATTTGAATTCCTTATTTATAAAGAATGGGAAGTTATTTATTTCATCCTCTGGGAAGAATAGTGTCTGTGTGATTGATCTGGAAACAGGAACTTTCTTTGCCCCACTTGTTGCATCCTCTAAAAATGATATAACCATTAAAGGGATGACCAATGAGGAAGATATTTATATGTCAAATGATTCGCTTTTGTTTGAACTTTTTAATTTTCAAACACAAAAGAGCGTACCGTTGGTTAATCATCCTTATAGAGTAAAAAATAATCGTAATGGTTTTACTATATCCGGGTTTTATATTGGGGGAGATGCACTGGTGGAGTGTAACGATGAGATGTTTTTTTACAATGCGAATTTTTCGGATACGTTGTATTTTTCGGAACGGATAAATAAGAGTATTGGGGAGAGGGTTGTTCAACCGTATGCCGTGTTTAAGTTGCCTGAGAGTAAAACAAATAATGCTTTGGATGGGTTAATGAATAGTGATGAGGTGAAGATGGGGATTCCGTATGTTGATTCTCATTTTATACTTTGTGGATTTTCTAGTCTTGGAGTGAAATTTTCATCGGCATCTTCTGTCTCTATGGTGATTGAACCTCTTGGGTTATATTGCATTAACAGAGAGAACGGAGAGGCGAAACAAATTTGTAAATATATTTTTGATCCGTTGTTTATAAAAGAATTTTCGAACAAAAGAAAAAATGGTAATGAGGATAGTGGTGTTATGGATGCTATTTATGGCAGTTCTCATAATTGGTTTGCCAATCATAAAATTTATGCTAAGGTTTATTCTTCTTTTCAAGTGAAGGAATATATAAAAGAATCATTGGAAAGTCCGGATTTTCCCCAAAATAAAGTAGAACAGTTAAAGGCTTTGGATTGTAAAATAACCGAAGAGGGTAATCCTATTGTTTTTATCGGGACAAAAAAATAGAATATCCGGGGAAAAGAGAGTGTTGTGATAAAATAAAAGATCGAAAGAAAATAGTAAAAATAGTTATTCGAGTAATCCGGGCCTCAGTTGGTGGGTTCTTGCAAAGGCCTGCTCTTCTTGCCATTCGTTAATTAACTTGGGATTTCCCGATAGTAATACGGGGGGAACTTCCCATCCGTTGAAGTTTGCTGGACGAGTGTAAACGGGGGGGGAGAGGAGGTTGTCCTGAAAACAATCGCTAAGGGCTGATGTTTCGTCCGACATGGCTCCGGGAATCAGCCTGATAATGGAGTCGCAGACAACTGCGGCAGCAAGCTCGCCTCCGCTGAGAACATAATCTCCAATGGAAATTTCGCGGGTAATAAGGTGCTCCCTTATCCTGTGGTCGATTCCTTTGTAATGGCCGCATAGGATGATGATGTTTTCTTTGCAGGAGAGGGTATTGGCAATGGGCTGGTTGAGCAGATCGCCATCGGGAGACATATAAATAATTTCATCGTAAGTGCGTTCCTGCTGTAATTTGGTGACTAGTTTGTAGATAGGCTCTATCATGAGAATCATGCCGGCATCTCCGCCGTAGCTGTAATCGTCTACCTGGTGATAGTTTCCTTTGCCGTATTCTCTTATATCGTGGATATGAATCTCAACAAGCCCTTTATCTTTAGCTCTTTGTACAATTGAATAATTGAGCGGACTCTCAAGTAGCTCGGGTACTACGGTTAAAATATCGATCCTCATATATACTTAATTATTTATACTGCAAAGGTAAAAAATAGTTAATGATAATCAAATAATGGCGAGATATGCAGGTAAAGCAAACTTTTTTATTTATATTTGCAAGTTATTAATTCATTTAGTTCTAAAACTATCAATATGGAGAAAAATACTACCGCTTTAAATGAGCAGAATCAAACAGAGGAAATCCAAAATACAGCGATTTCCGGTGATGCTGCGCAGGAAATGCTAGATGTTACTGAGAATGAGAATCTTGTAGAAAATTCTGAAGTTCATGACGAGCAGTTCCCTGATTACTCTGCAATGAGTCTAAAAGAGATTACCCAAACCTTTTCACAGATGCTTGATAAGGGTGAGCAACAAGAATTGTATAAGCACGCCGAGTTTATAAAGGCTGCTTTTTACAAGGTGCTTAAAAAAGAAAAAATTGCTGCCGGACTTTATATTCAGGAATCGGAAGAAATTCCATCTGAGGGTGAGGGACAAGACGAGTCGGCTCATGTTTCAAACAATCCTTTTGCCGAAATAGAAAGAGGCTTTAAGGAGCTTTATAGCAGATATAAGAGCGGTAGACAGTCTTATATTCATAATCTGGAAAAGATGAAAGAGGAGAATCTGACTAAGAAAACAGAAATTATTGAGGAACTGAAATCGCTGCTTGATAAGGCGGAAGATATTAATCATACTTTCCCTGCATTCAGAGAGCTGCAAAACAGATGGAAGTCTATTAACAATATGGTGCCGCAGGCCCGGGCAAAAGATTTGTGGGAAAGTTACCAGCATTGCGTAGAGAAATTTTATGACTATATAAAAATTAATAACGAGTTCAGAGATCTTGATTTTAAGAAGAATCTGGAGGCAAAAGTTGCTATTTGTGAGAGAGCTGAGGCGTTGGAACATGAAAATAATATCGTAAATGCTTTTAGGGAGTTACAGAAGTTGCACGAAGATTGGAAAGAACTTGGGCCGGTTGATAAAGAGCATAGAGAAGTTATCTGGGAGAGGTTCAAAGCAATTACTTCTATTATTAATAAAAAACACCAGCATTTCTTTGAAAATCTGAAAGAGAGCCAGAAATTAAATCTCGAAGCGAAAACATCTTTATGTGAACAGTCAGAAGAGATTGCAAATAAAGAGGTTGGTAATTCCAATGAATGGAATGCTCTTTCTAAACAGATGGAGAATTTGCAAGCAAAATGGAAAGGGATAGGTTTTGCTGCTAAAAAAGATAATCAGAAGATTTATGATCGTTTTCGTGTAGCGTGCGATAAGTTCTATAATGCAAAAAGAGATTATTATGCAGACTTTAAGAATGTTATGCAGGAGAATCTTAAGAAGAAAGAGGATCTTTGTGAGCAGGCGGAGGCATTAATGAATAGTGATGATTGGAAAAAAGCTACCGACCAACTGATTAATTTACAGAAAGTGTGGAAAGAAATAGGGCCTGTTGCCAGAAAGCAATCGGATATTGTATGGAAGAGATTCCGCTCTGCATGTGATCATTTCTTTGAGAAAAAATCGTCTCATTTTGGTCAGGTTGATGAGAAATTTGAGGAGAATCTTGCTGCAAAATTAGATTTGATAGAGAAAATCAAAGCTTATAAACTGGATGATTCAAAGGATGAGAATATAAGAGCCATGAAAGAATTTTTGGCTAAATGGAATGAGATCGGATTTGTTCCGTTTAAGGAGAAAGAGAAAATACAGGCTGCATTTAATGCTGCTATGGATATTCATTTCGCCGATATTCGTTCTCTTGACAGCGAGAAAAAATTGAATAAGTTTAGGAGAATGCTTTCCGATACCAAGAATTCGGGTAAAGGAGACAGAGGTCTTAGGTTTGAACGCGATAAGCTCATTCAGAAGTTTAGGAAGATGGAAATTGATATTGCAACGCTGGAGAATAATATGGGATTCTTTGCTAAGTCTAAGAATGCCGATATGATGATGGCAGATATTCGTAAAAAAATTGAGATTGCAAAAGAGGAGCTTGTTCAGATAGAGGAGAAAATTAAATTAATTGATAAACAGTTTGAGTAACAGATAGTATGAATAAAAACACGGTACTTGGTTTTGTAATTATTGGAGCAATATTAATAGGGTTTAGTTGGTACAATACCAAGATTTTTAAAGAGCAGGAGCGGGCCAGATTTGTTGCCGATTCAATTGCGAGGGTGGAGGCTATTAAGAGCGCCCCTAAAATAGATTCATCGGCATTGGCGGCAATAGCGGATAGTGCAAATGCTATTGCCGGACAATTAAATGCGGCACCTGTATACAAAGATTCATTATTGGAATTGGCAAGCAATTCACCGGAAGAGTTCTATACACTGGAAAACGATAAAATAAAGGTAAAATTTACGACAAGGGGAGCTCAGGCTTCGCAGGTACTGATTAAGAATTTTTATACGTATGATAGTCTTGATCTTTATCTGATGAAAGATAAATCCAGTAAATTTTCCGTTAATTTCTTTACAGACCAGCAACTCAATACGGCCGATTTTAACTATACCAAAGTATCGGGAAACGATACCTCTTTGGTAATGCGTTTGCATTTTGGGGATCATTCTTATATAGATCATATTTATACTCTGGCTAAAGATAGTTATATGGTTCATTTCAATCTCAAAATGGTTGGAATGAATAAATTTATCTCTAAGAATGTATCGCAGTTGGGGGTAGATTGGAATATGAATGTTCCAAGATTGGAAAAAGGATATGAGAATGAGAAGAATTATTCAACTATAGATTATAAGTTCCCGAATGAGAATAAGGTAGAGGATCTTGGTTTGAGAAATATGGAGGCCAATGAGGAGATTAAAACTAAACTGGAGTGGTTTGCATTCCAGCAGCAGTTTTTCTCAGCAATCCTTGTGGCTGAAAATAATTTTAACTCAGGAGATCTATCGTATCAGTTTGCTCAGGAACACGATGTGGACGGCACTCTTATGAATTGTACCGCCAATATGCAGGTTGGATACACCGCTGCAGATGAGGTAACTATTCCGTTTCAGTTTTATTACGGTCCCAATCTCTATAAGGTGTTAAAGAGTTACGATTACGGATTTGAGAAGATTGTCCCGCTGGGAGGTTGGTTGATAGGATGGATTAACAGAGTGTTTATTATTAACTTTTTTGATTACCTGAGTAAGTATATTTCCAACTTTGGTATCATTATTCTATTAATGACCATTGCTATTAAATTGATTATATCGCCGCTGACTTTTAAATCTTATATGTCTTCTGCAAAAATGAGGGTTCTCAAGCCGGAGATTGATAAGATTAACGAGAAGTATCCTAAGAAAGAGGATGCAATGAAGAAACAGCAGGAGACCATGGCATTATATAGTAAAACGGGGGTAAGTATGTTTGGAGGTTGTCTTCCAATGTTACTTCAGTTTCCAATTTTGTTTGCTATGTTTAGATTTTTTCCGTCATCTTTTGAGTTAAGGCAGGAAGGTTTCCTTTGGGCAAGCGATTTAAGTACATATGATTCTATTTTTACATTACCGTTCAGTATTCCGTTGTATGGAGATCATGTGAGCTTGTTTGCAATCCTTATGGCAATTTCTATGTATTTCTACTCTAAATTGAATATGGATCAGATGCCTACTGGGCCTCAGATGGCAGGTATGAAAGCAATGCAGTTGTACTTTATGCCGTTGTTCCTTCTGGTATTGTGTAACAATTTCTCCAGCGGACTAAGCTACTATTATATGCTATCAAATATTATAACGATAGGGCAGACATGGGTGATTCGAAAATATTTTGTTGACGAGAATAAAATATATGCGCAGTTGCAGGCTAAAGCGGCAAGTGCCAAGCCTAAGAAAAAATCGAAGTTCCAGCAACGTTTGGACGATATGTACAAACAGCAGCAGGCTATGCAGCAACAGCAGCAGCGTAAAAAATAGATTTTGACATGATTAAGGAAGAGATTAATTTGATAAATAAAGAACTGCCGTCAACTGTAAAGTTGGTGGCAGTTTCAAAATTCAACCCTGTTGAAGCTATTGAGCAGGCTTATGATGCCGGGCAACGGATTTTTGGCGAAAACCGTCCGCAGGAGCTTGCGGCAAAAGTGCCTGTGCTTCCCGCCGATATTCAATGGCATTTTCTGGGGCATTTGCAAACTAATAAACTTAAAATGGTGCTTCCCTATGCATGGTTGATACAATCTGTTGATAGTGAAAAGTTATTAATGGAAATCAATAAGTTTGCAGTTGCTAAAGGATTGTGCGTAAATTGTTTGTTGGAGATGTTTGTTGCGGCCGAGCAGACCAAACAAGGGTTTGATAAAGAGGAGTTGCTAAATCTTGTAGATAGACTTAGTAAGGAGCCGCTACCCGGAGTGGAGTTGTGCGGACTTATGGGAATGGCCACTTTTACGGATGATACGGAGCAAATAAGAGGCGAATTTACCCTTCTTGCCGATACCTTTCATGAAATAAAGAATCAATACGGCCATGTATTCCCAAAATTCAAAGAACTATCTATGGGAATGAGCGGTGATTATAAAATTGCCATAGAGTGCGGTAGCACGATGGTGCGCATTGGAACCAGAATCTTTGGGGTGCGGAAATATTAATGCAAGTTTTATATTCCTGTTTTTAACTTTCTTATTATTGCCTACTTTTCCTGTGTATACGCCACGGCAGGATGCGTTCCGTATGTATGGGAAAAGCCGGTATTTGAATCACGTCTGAATTTTACTGATTAAGATCTATTACACAATCAAACACATAAGTAGCAGGGCCGGTAAGAAAAATATCGGAGAAAGTGTTGCTGTTTTTGTTGTATTGGAAGTTCACCGATAATTGATCGCCAAGAGCCAGAATATCATATTGGAGAGCAATAATGTTGTCCTGAATTTCTTTCCGCCGAGCAGCACCTTTTGTACTATGCAGAAATGTAGCAATAGCAGAGGCGGTAACGCCTGTGCCGCAGGCATAGGTTTCGGCTTCAACACCCCGTTCGTAAGTTCTTACGCGAATCCTATTGTCTTGAATTTCTACAAAATTCACATTGGTTCCTCCTTCAAAATCTTTGTGATAGCGCCAGTATTTTCCTTTTTCTTCTACCGGATAATTGCTTACATTTTCCACAAACTCAACATAATGAGGCGATCCCGTATTCATAAAATAGGCATTTTGCGAATATTGATTATATTTGCCCAAATCAATCATCTTTAACTTTACAATGCATCTGTGCTTTGCAAGCTCCAGAACATGAGCAATATGATAACCGTCAATTGCCTCAAACTCAAACTTTTTAATTCCAACGTGGGCGGCAAACGCTACAAGGCATCTCCCTCCGTTTCCGCACATGGTTCCTTCGTAACCATCGGCATTATAATAACGCATTGAAAAATCGTACATGTCACTTTTTCCGAGCAACATGAGCCCGTCTGCTCCAATCCCAAAACGGCGGTCGCATAAAAAATGAACTTGCTCAGGAGTAAGGGTGTACTCCCCGTTGCGGTTATCAAGGATTACAAAATCATTGCCGGCTCCCTGATATTTGTAAGCGTGTACTGTCATAGATAAAGGAGTCCTTAAAATAAATTTATCAAATGGAATGTATAGTAACTTTTTCATTATTATGCGAGTTAAATAAATATCAATTATTTTGTTTTATAATCTCCACCGGATTTATTGAAGCAGTTTTTATCGTTTTATACAAAATAGTAGAAACTACTATCAATAACAATGATACTCCAGATAAAAAAAACAGATGCCATGTTATAGGTATATGGAACGCATATTCATTTAATATATTTTGGATTCTAAAATAGGCAAGAGGAAAGGCAATTAACATTGAACCAAGAGCTAAATAGATATATTCTTTTTGTAAACGCCATACTAAACTAATCATATTTGCTCCCACAACCTTACATATGGCAATCTCTCTCTTTCTGCCATCCAGACTATAACCTATAAATCCCAGCAACCCTATACATGATATTATAATTGATATAATTGTAAATAAATTAATTATGCGATAGCTTAGAAGGGTATTTTCATAATCAACCGTAAAATCATCTTTGATTGTTCTAAAAGTAAACGGAAAATCAGGTACTATTTTCTTGAATACCCTCTCAATATCTCTTATCGCAGATTGTAAATTGCCATCCTTTAATTTTACATAAAGAACTCCAGAGCGAGAAAAATTACCTTTAACAATGACAAGGGGTTCAATTTTATTTTTTAAATCACTCATGTGAAAATCTTTAACTACTCCAATTATATTTCCATTAACACCCGCATATTTCATATTTTTACCGATACAATTTACCCCTATAAGCTTTGCTGTTGCTTCATTTATGATAAAATTAACATGATCAGGCATTGTAAATCTTTCACTACCCCAAATATTATTAATCTCTTCTGTGGTTGCTGCTTTAAACATCTCTCCATCAATTAACTTAATATTAAGCATCCTTAAGAAGTTACTATCTACAAGATAAAGCGTGCGGGCGTTTATTATATTATTTGTATTGTAGGTATAATTTATCTTGGATTTTATATTATTAATTTTAGAAGAGGCACTGGCTACCGACAGAATATCGGGAAATTGTGCAAGTTCATTTTTTATGGTGGCAACATTCATATTAACAGTTGGAGGTAACTCAATATAAATTAAGTTATCGGGATTATAACCAAGATCTTTATTTTTCATAAAATTTAGTTGTTTGGTTATACTAATCGAACTTATGATTAAAAAGGCTGTAGCTGCAAATTGGAAGAATGTAAGAAACCTCCTTATAGTCGCATTATGTTTTTTTGCATCAATAATCATTTTATTTACAGCAGTCTGCTTAGATAAAATATATGCGGGATAAATACCTGATATTACAACTATAAGAATAAAAGTGGACAAGAATGTGAGAGCTGTTTCTAGAGAAAAAATATTTATTGATATGTCTTTTGATGTTATGGAATTTATAAAAGGATTAAAAGCAAACAGTAATAATCCCGCCGAAATAATTGATATAGTGGCTATTATAATGTTTTCTATAAGAAGTTTCAGAAACAGATTCTTTCGGGATGCTCCGTAAATTAATTTTATAAACAGTTCTTTATTCCGTTTTGAAGATCTGGAAATACTTAGATTAATATAATTTATGCTTGATATTAATAATATAATAATCCCAATTAAAAATGAAAGTTTGCACTCTTTTAATATATCATTTGGTGCACCGCTTAAATAATGAAGATGTATATCATTAACTTGCTGTAAAGTAATAGATTGCGCACCTATGTTTTCATTATTTTTAATTGTCTTTTTAATTCTTTCAATTATATTGCTAGTATCTTTGTTTTTTAATAGAAGATATATTTCAAAATTAGAGATCTCCCATTTATTTATGTGAGGAGGATCATTTAGGAACGGCTTAAAAGGCATATATATATTATATTGGAGGGAAGAATTATTGGGAAAATCACTAACAATACCTGTAACATTATATTTTACCCCCATATTATCAACAATTGTTTTGCCATAAGCACTACTATTACCAAAAAGAGCTTGAGCAATAGATTCTGCCAGAACAATTGAGTTGGAGCCATTAAAAAAGGTTAATTTATCTCCCTCTAGTACCTTTATATCAAAAAAATCAAAAAAAGAAGCATCTACACTTGCCACCCGCATTTTCGATTTAGAGAGGAGTGAACCTGATTGTTCATTTTTAATAAATTCATAAATCCACAAACTCTCAATTCTGCAATAATTTTCTATACCATGGAGTTGAGCTTTTAAGGTTGGTGCTAGAGGACCTGGAAAACTCACTCCAAAATTGGATCCGGTATTTGTTGGATACTCCGATACTAAACGATACATTCTTTCCCTCTTACTATAGTTATCATAACTCATTTCGTTTTGAATCCCGATAAAGATATAAATGGAAATGACAAGACTTATTGTCAAACCAAAAATATTTAATAATGAATAGGAAATGCCTCCCTTCATAGATCTTTGGATAGTTTTTATAAATGTAAACATAAGTTATGCAGATAAATTTATAATAATAGTATTTTATCCCATTTAGGTGAATATTTATTATCAAGAGTGTATAATAATGATAATATAATTCCCGAACTTTAACCCAACTTGTTTATTTTGGCAAGTTCTTCCAGCATGGCTGCCGCCACTTTCTCGGAAGCCCCTTTTCCGCCAAGCACTTCCCGTACCCGATTAAAATCGGCAATCATTTTTTGCCTGTACTCCGTATTATTAATTAGTTGTTGTAGCTCCGCGGAAATAGTATCGGGAGTACAATTATGCTGAATAAGTTCTTTAAAAAGCCCCTTATTCATAATAAGATTGGCAAGGCTGATGTACTTGAGCTTCACAAGCCGTCTGGCAATTTGATAAGAGATTTCATTGCCTCCGTAGCAAACAACCTGCGGCGTGCGTAAAAGGGCGGCTTCTAAACTTGCTGTTCCCGATGATATTATGGCTGCATCTGCTTGTTTAAGAATGGAATAGGTGTCTCCCGATCGTAATTCGATCTCTGATTTTGCAGGCCCCAGAAACGATTCATAATAACTCTTTTCAATAGAGGGGGCACCGGCCAGAATAAACCGGTAGTTGGGGTGCCGTTTTGCCACTTCAATCATTCGGGGGAGGAGGTAGCTGATTTCCGAACGGCGACTCCCTGCCAGCAGGGCTACCAATGGCTTGTGAGAAGGAAAAATCAGCGGGTGATAGTGGTAATTATCAACGCTGTCCAACAATGGATTGCCTCTGTAGATTGCCTTTATGCCCCATTTTTTGAAATAGTCTGCCTCAAAGGGGAATATGATAAACAGGCGGTCTGTAAATTTGCGGAGTTTGTGCACCCGGCTCTCTTTCCATGCCCAAACTTTGGGGGCAATGTAATAAAACACCTTGAATCCCCGTTTTTTTGCAAACTCGGCAATCCTAAAATTAAATCCGGGATAATCAATAAGAATAAGTACATCGGGATGATAAGCTTCAATATCTTTTTTACACTCTTTTAGATTACGGGTGATTTTATTTAAATTGGTAAGTACCTCCACAAATCCCATGATAGCACTCTCTTTATAATGTTTTACAAGTACAGCCCCTTCGGCCTTCATTAAATCTCCCCCCCAACATCTGAATTCGGCCTGCTTGTCCTGCACTTTAAGTCCTTTAATAAGATTTGATCCGTGTAAATCACCGGATGCTTCTCCGGCTACAAGATAGTATCGCATATTCTTTCTAAATGATATTATATTAACGCTTCTGCTCTATTGTAGTTTCCAAGCTTCAGCCAGCCGCGCCAGTTCTTGATAATCGGTGGTGTTTACTTGGTGCGGTACAATGGTTATAAACCTGTGAGATAACAATCTGTGATCTCCGCTTGCCGAAGTATCGGTATCTAAAAATTCTCCGCTCATCCAGTAATATTCGTTCCCCCTCGGATCGGTTCTGTCGCTGAACTCCTTAATCCACAAACCATTACCCTGTGATGCAAATTTAATTCCTTTTATTTTATCTGCCGGACAATACGGAAAATTTACATTTAGAAAAATCCCTGTTCCTGCCGGATGTGTCAAATAATGATTGAGAACGGTTCTTATAAAATCTTCAATTGCAGTGAAATCCGCATTACTGTCGTGTGAATCGAGTGAGAATCCTATCGAATGGATACCATACAGAGTCCCCTCCATGCAGGCTCCTAAGGTTCCTGAATAAACAGAGCCGGCTGAGGTATTGGCACCGTGATTGATTCCCGATACTAGTAAATCAGGCTTGGACTCTTTAAAAAACTTATGCATTGCCATTTTGACACAGTCGGCAGGTGTTCCCGTAAGAGAATATCGGTTAATTAGATTACCCTTATATTCTTCTGTTTCAGATGTTTTTTGCAATCTGAGCGGTTTGTCCAGTGTTAAGGCCGATGCCATGCCTGATTGCCCATCTCGTGGTGCTACAACCGTAACATTGCCGTACCCAGCTAGTATTTTTGTTAAAACATTTATCCCTTTTGCGGTATATCCGTCATCATTGGTTATCAGTATTTCCAACCCCATTCCTTTAGCGTGTTAAAATAATATTAAAAATATTATCTGTAAAGGTAGTTATTTTTCAGCTATTTTTTATTATATTTGCATGATATTTGTGATTCGGAACAAGAAATTTGTTTTGATAATTTAATTAAAAATAGATAATAAAAATGAGTAAAATTAAAGTAGGTATCAATGGTTTCGGCCGTATCGGCCGCTTGGTTTTCAGAGCTGCGCAAACAAGAGATGATATTCAGGTTGTGGCGATTAACGATTTGATTGATGTAGAGTATATGGCTTATATGCTAAAGTATGATACTGTTCATGGTCGTTTTAACGGTACTGTAGAGGTTAAAGATGGTAATCTTGTAGTGAATGGAAATACAATCCGTGTTACTGCTGAAAAAAATCCTGCAGATCTTAAATGGAATGAGGTTGGGGCTGAGTATGTAGTAGAGTCTACCGGTTTATTCTTAACAAAAGAGAAAGCAGAGTTACATTTACAGGCCGGTGCAAAAAGGGTGATTATGTCCGCACCGTCAAAAGATGATACTCCTATGTTTGTATTTGGTGTAAACCAGCATAAATATAAAGGAGAGGCAATTGTATCAAATGCATCATGTACTACAAACTGTCTTGCTCCCGTAGCTAAAATTCTTAATGAGAAATTTGGTCTTGTTGACGGTCTTATGACAACAGTACATGCTACTACGGCTACCCAGAAAACCGTTGACGGTCCGTCTGCTAAAGATTGGAGAGGCGGAAGAGCTGCAGCAGGTAATATTATTCCATCTTCTACAGGGGCTGCAAAAGCAGTAGGTAAAGTTATTCCTGAACTGAACGGCAAACTTACAGGTATGTCTTTCCGTGTTCCGACTTTGGATGTTTCTGTGGTTGATCTTACCGTTAATCTTGCAAAACCAACAACTTATGCAGAGATTTGTGCTGCTATGAAACATGCTTCTGAGAATGAGTTTAAAGGTATTCTCGGTTACATGGATGAGGAGGTTGTTTCTTCCGATTTCATTGGTGATTCAAGGACATCAATCTTTGATGCGAAAGCAGGTATTCAATTGACTCCTACATTTGTTAAGATTGTATCTTGGTATGATAACGAGTGGGGGTATTCAAATAAAGTACTTGAAATGGTTAAATATATGTCTACTGTAAAATAGTAAGTATAATTAGAAATAACAATTGAGCGGCTGAATTTTGCTTTAGTCGCTCTTTTTTTGTGTACATTTGCACCCGTTATTAACATGGGATAATTTGTATCATGGGCATCAGAAAAAAAATTTCGCTTGGTTTTGTTGTTATAGGGGCAGTATTGCTGCTTTCCAGTTTGATTGCTATTTATGAATTGATAAGTATGCGCAAATCGGTATCAAGCCTTATTACCGATAACATTGCGAGTATTAATACCTCAAGGTTAATGCTGGAGGTTACGGATGAGTATAATTTCTGTTTGCTCAGAGGAATGGGTGCAGATTCGGCTGCTACAATTCCCGATCTGGAGAATGACACCAGATTTGGTGATTATTTTAATCAGGTAAAAATAAAGTTTACTACAGAACAGGAGCGTGCTGTTGCTGATTCTATTTTGTATGCATATACGGCTTATATTCATATGATTAATAAGGCTCCTGCGATATGGCACGGAGATTATCAGGGGAGGAGAAACTGGTATTTTAATAAACTATATCCGGTTTATATGAAGCTGAGAAACTATATTCAGATGCTTTCCGAGGTTTCGCAGGAAGCTCTTGCCGATAATTCCCAGAATCTGAGCGATAGCTTTTATAGGAGTATTATGCCGGGGGTGGTTGCGGTATCGGTGGGTATTGTTTTGGTCTTCTTGTTCAATTATTTTATCAGTTTTTACTTTATAAGGCCTATTTTGTTGATTTCTAAAGGTATAGATAGCTATTTGCAGTATAGGAAAAGTTACAATGTTCAGATTGATCATGATGATGAGTTGAGTGAGTTGAGCAGTAATGTGAAAGAGTTGATAGATACCAATAAGTCTCTAACAAAACAGAATGATTAGCAGGCTATGAATATTAGTGTAGTTTCAAGAAATATAGGGATTGCCCTGGTTTTTAATGCTGTTTTCATGTTTCTGGGGGCTATTACCTCCATGATATATGATTTTGATCCGGCATTTTCTCCGCTATTTCTAAGTGCCGTTATTACTTTTACAACGGGTTTGTTTCCTCTTATCTTTGTGCGTAAGTATGAAGAGATTAATATTAAAGAAGGGTTTACAATTATTGTATTCTCATGGGTGCTTTCGTGTGTGTTCGGAATGCTGCCGTATGTGTTGTGGGGCGGAGAATTTTCTCTGATTAATGCATGGTACGAGAGTGTATCGGGATACACCACTACGGGGGCTACTATTCTCACCGATATTGAAAGCCTCCCGAAAGGGTTGCTGTTCTGGCGTTCATCCACCCATTTTTTGGGCGGTATTGGTGTGGTTATCTTTATGTTGCTGATTTTGCCGAGCGTAAGTACGTTTAAGATGCGGTTGAGCAAGATGGAGATTTCTACGTTGTCAAAAGAGAATTATAAGTTTAAAACGCAGCAGACAATACGGGTGATTGCCTCTGTATATGTGGGCCTTACGGTATTAGAGACCATTTGTCTTATGTTGGTGGGGATGGATTTCTTTGATGCTATTAATCATTCGTTCAGTACGGTATCTACGGGAGGATTTAGTACGAAGAATCTCTCTATTAAGTCGTTTCACTCTTATCCTATAGAACTGGTAATTACCATATTTATGTTGTTATCGGGACTTCATTTCGGGTTATTATATTCTTCATTGGTTAGCAGATCAGGTAAAATTTTCCGGTCGCCCATTACCAAGTTCTTTTTAATAACGGTGTTAATTGCTACTTTACTTATGGCGGTTGATTTAATTTGGTCGGGTGTGGTGAGCAACTGGGTGCAGGCGTTGCGACAGAGTGTGTTTCAGGCGGTTTCTATTGCCTCTACTACGGGATTTGCTACTACAGATACAACCCTCTGGCCCAATTTTTCTATTTTGATCCTTCTTTATCTTTCTATTCAATGTGCTTGTTCTGGATCTACTACCGGAGGTATTAAATCGGATAGGGTGTATTTATGGTGGAAATCGGTGAGGACACAAATTAAAAAACAGGTGCATCCCAATGCGGTTATTCCGGTAAGAATTGGAAATCATACGATTGAACCGGACATGATTGCGGCTGTTAATCTTTTTATAGCGTTGTATATTTTTATTGTTTTTGTGGTGGGGGTACTTTTATCGGCGATGGGTATTGATATGCTGGAGGCGTTTTCGGCATCTGTTGCCAATATGGGGAATGTGGGGCCTGCTTTTGGAACTGCCGGTTCTCTTGGCAATTATCATGATTTTCCGGTAATGGCTAAATTCATATTGTCGATAGAGATGTTATTGGGACGTGTGGAAATTTATTCCATGCTGGTTCTGTTTGTAATTTATAAATGGAGATAGTTTTCGTGGAATCATAAAATTATGGCTGTTGAGAAATATCTGACTCAGAAGATGGTGGAAAAACTTTCGTTTACCCCTACAAGTTGTCAGACGGAACTTTTTAAGAAACTTGGGGCATTTTTAACAGCTCCGGCTGCTGATTGCTGGCTGATGGTTATCAGCGGATATGCGGGTACGGGTAAAACAACAGCCATAGGGGCTCTGATTTCGGTATTAAAAGAGTTGGACTATAAATTTGTACTGATTGCTCCTACGGGACGTTCAGCCAAAGTTTTAGCCAATTACACAGGGGTGGGAGCCAAGACCATTCATAAACAGATTTACAGACAGAAGACGTTACAGGATGGTGTGGGGCAGTTTTCTCTGGATATGAATAAAAGCAGAGATACGTTGTTTGTAGTGGATGAGGCCTCTTTATTATCGAATGGAAGCGGAGGCTCAGGGTCTGTCTTTGGATCGGGAGATGTGCTGGATGATTTGATTTCGTATGTAAAATCCAATGAGGGAAACCGGCTGATTCTTATGGGAGATCCGGCTCAGCTACCCCCTATAGGATTGGAACGGAGTCCGGCTCTTGATATTTCTTATATGGAGCATTATACAAACGTGCTGTTTGCCGGGCTCAGTACGGTGGTAAGGCAGGAGAAAGAGAGCGGTATATTACACAATGCTACCAGATTAAGGCATGAGATAGAGAGCGGTGATTTATCTGATCCCGTGTTCCATGTGAAGGATTTTGAGGATATGAAACGAATTACCGGAGGAGATCTGATAGAGGAGATAGGGAGTGCCGTTGATAAATACGGGTTGGATGATGTGGCGGTTTTGTGTCGCTCCAACAATCGGGCAAATAAATACAATCTGGGGATACGGCAAAGGGTCCTTTTTAGAGAAGAGCAGTTGAATAAGGGGGATAAGCTCATGATTGTAAAGAATTGTTATCAGTTTTTGGAGAAGGTGCCGGAGCTTGATTTTATTGCCAACGGAGATGTGGCTGAATTGCAGAGGATTTCTAAATATGAAGAACGTTACGGACTTCATTTTGCCAGTGCCACCCTCTCTTTTCCCGATTATAATCATATTGAAATTGATGCTAAAATTATTCTGGACACCTTAACCTCTGTTGCTCCGGCCCTTAATCAGGAGCAACAGAGGTCGCTTTTTACCGAGGTATATGCAGATTATGATGCAATTCCCACCAAGCGCAAACGGCTGATGGCGGTGCGGGAAGATTTGTATTTTAATGCTCTTCAGGTGAAATATGCAACAGCTATTACCGGGCATAAATCGCAGGGGGGACAATGGCGGTGTGTGTTTATAGATAATTCTTTATGGAGTGATGAAATTACGCTGGATGATAAAAAATGGCTCTATACTGCCTTAACCCGTGGGGTTGAAATGGCCTATCTTGTAAATTTTAAGGATAAATATTTTGAGTAATTATTTATTTTTCTTACTTTTATTGTTTGTTCAACATTAACACTTACTAACATATGAAATTACAGAAAAAACTAATTGCAGCAGCATTTCTTCTCATCTGTTTACTTGGGGGGCAATCTGTTATTGCACAGAATGCAGAAAAGAAGAGCCTTACACAGGAACAGATTCTTGGAAAGCTTCCCGATGGCATTATTAATTCATTGCCAAGAGTACAGGGGTGGCAGAATAGTGAAACCGTGGAGTTTCTTACCTCTACAAAAGAGGGGGCAGATGTATTTGCCTACCATGTAAAAACCAAAAAGAGGACGGACCTTGGAAAAAAACAAGAGAAAGAATTATCGGGGCCGGCACAGGAAATGAAAGAATTTCTGGCTCTTCCCGGCTTGAAAGAGTACAAAAATTACACCCTTTCTCCCGATAAAAAGAAAATTGCCTTTACCGACAAGGATAACAATCTTTGCGTGTATGATGTTGTCTCTAAACAAATTAAGAAACTAACCTCCGACGGAACAAATCTAATTATGAACGGTTACGCTTCATGGGTTTATTATGAGGAGATTCTGGGCCGAGGTAGCAGGTATAAAGCGTTTTGGTGGAGTCCTGATAGCAAACAACTTGCTTTCTATAAATTTGATGATACCAATGTTCCCATGTTCCCTATTTATGATTCACGCGGGCAGCATGGTTTTATTACCGAAACCCATTATCCAAAGGCCGGTGATAACAATCCGGAGGTTAAAATTGCTTTTGTGAATGTAGAGGACGGTAAAACCGTTTGGGCAGATTTTAATGAGAAAGAAGATCAGTATTTTGGAATTCCTTTCTGGAATGCGGACGGCAGCAAGATTATTATTCCATGGATGCCAAGAGAGCAGAACCACCTTATTTTATATACGGTAAATCCTGCGGACGGTTCAAAAGCATCTATCTATGATGAAAATCAGACTACTTGGATTGACTGGATGTCAGATATGCATTTTACCGCAGACGGTTTTTATATGGTACGAGATTTTGATATGTGGGAACAGATTTATTTTCAGAGCTTTGACGGTAAAAAGCTTGATAAAATCACAACCGGTAAAAACTGGGGAGTGAATATTATTAAAGTAGATCAGAAAGAAGGGGCCATTTATTTTACCGCCCGCAGAGAAATCTCTACCAGAAACGATTTTTACAGAGTTGATCTTAAAACCAAAGCAATTAAGAGATTGTCTTTGGGCGATTATAACTATTCGAACATTGTGTTGTCTCCCGACAATAAATACTATGTAGCCTCTTATTCAAACGCCGGAACTCCTACCAAACTAGCTGTTATCAGCACCGGCAAAAAACCGGTCGTAGAGGTTATTGCAGATAGCAAAGGGGATCAATTTGATGAATATAACATTGCAATTCCACAGATGCTTTCTCTTACCACGCAGGATGGCTATGTATTGCCTGCGCAGGTAATTTGGCCTTTGAATTTAGATTCTACAAAAAAATACCCTGTTATTGTAAGTATTTACGGAGGCCCAAATTCCGGCACCGTTATGGATACATGGAAAGGGGTACGCGAAGGAAACCAATGGTGGGCGAACGAAGGGGTGATTCAGATTGCTATGGATCATAGAGCTTCCGGCCATTGCGGTAAAGAGGGGCTTAACTTTATGCACCGTAACCTGCTTACAATTGAGTTGAAAGATTATATAGAGTGGGTTAAATATTTATATAACAAACCTTTTGTAAACAGAGATAAGATTGGTATTACCGGTTTCTCTTATGGCGGATCTATGACCATGACCGCTCTTACAGACGGGGCTGATTATTTTAAGTATGGTATAGCAGGTGGCGGAGTATATGATTATACTTTGTATGATTCACATTATACCGAGCGTTATATGGATCTTCCCAAAGATAATCCTGCGGGTTATAAACATACCCGTATTGCCGATAAGGTTGCCAAATATAAAGGGGATAAAACCAATTTTGCAAAAATCACCCATGGCCTTAGCGATGATAATGTTCATATGCAAAACACAATCCAACTGGTTGATGCATTGCAGAATGACTGCAAACAATTTGAACTGATGCTTTATCCTGGCGAATTTCATGGTTACCGGGGTAAAAAATCCATTCATTCCAATGATGGTGATTATATCTTCTGGTACAGACATCTTTTAGAGAAAGAGGCTCCGCAGATATTATTAAAAGGGAAAATGGAGCATCGATAATCTTACCCTCTCTATAAACTACCGGAAGCCGTCTGAAAATTATTTGGGGCGGCTTCTGTTATTTTGCCACTATAATTTTTCTGCTTCCGTCTGTTACGGTTACGGCAAAGATATGGCAGTTTCCGCCGTCTTTGATTCCCGATAATTTTTTGAGACCGTTGGTATCCAGAGGGAAGTTGCGGGCGGACAGGTCTGCATAAGGATAAGTGGCGGCAATTGATTGAATCTCTTTTTTGCTGAATTTTTTTACCTCTTGTATT
>JAVWIB010000046.1:0-19884 GCA_036639755.1 Bacteroidales bacterium | reverse complement strand
AACTCGCTCTCACACGGGCCGCAGCGAAGCGCAGACGTCGTTCTTTGGACGGTTACAGTTTATCCCCCAAAACACCAACCTGCAACCTCTGTATCTCCCCGGGGTGCGTGAGCCGGTTCACGCAAAGCGTGTTAATCAAGTGGCTAAGAACAGCCACTTGATTTGCGAATGAGCAAGACGGTCGCAGTTTGGTGCTTTTTGGGAACAACTTGTTAGAAATTGACGCGGATTGCGGTCTGCAAACGCGTATCCTGTCTAAACGTCCCATCCACATTCTCTCTGCACCCCCACAAATACTCAATGCCGGTGGTAACGGTAGGGGTTATGCTGTAGAACAGGTTGGCAACTATGTATTTGGCACTTTTATAGGTGGTGTTGGGCATGAATGAATTGGCGTGTTTGTACTCCACGCCCGGTACAAATGTGTTGGATTCCGATTTTGGGAGATAGCTCTCTACCATACTGTAAGTGGCCGATCCAAGTAACTTTGGAGTGATCTGATATTGCATGCCCAGATACATTCCCCATGCTTCAACATTTTGTAGTTCGCCGTACTCGGAAGGGGGAACGGATGAATTCTTTTTACCCCCTGCAACCGGTACCATATCCAGTCCGTAACCTTGCATATCCTGAATGTAGCTCCCTACACCTTTGCCGTAAACTCCCTGATAAAACATGGTTAGTTTGGAGCAAAACGGAACGGCTCCGCTTAATTTTACGGCTCCGCCTACGTTATCGCCGTTATCGTTGCCAACTTCGTTGCGGTAATACATGTTTCTGAGTAATCCCGATAATCTGGCCCAGCCGTTTCCTTTGGCCCAGCTGTATTGTACATAAGCGGGAATATCGGGAATACGTTGATTGATGGCATAGGTGTAATCATTGTATGTTGCACTTAGCGTTGGCATTTCCAATCCTATACCCACGCTCCAGTGTTTATTAAAGGTGTATTGATAATCCAGCACGGTGTTAAAAACAAAGGTCATGGCATTGGGCCCTTGTTGATCGATGGTTGGTGCGCAGGCTCCTCCGTCTGTAAATAGGCTGGTGTTATATCCCACAATAAAACCACGGTAGGTAAGGTAAGCAGCTCTTAATGAGAAGCCATAAGTATTTGCGCTGCCCGAAAAGTTAAAATTGACATAGGCTCCTATTTTGTTTTTGGTGGTTGGCAGACCTACAAAGTTGAAAAACAGATTGGAGGTGGCGGCACTAAACTGAATGAGGGCTCCGTTTCCGGCGGGGTTATTCATTGGGATTGTGCTCGGTTCAAAATAGATGGGGCTTTCAATGGGGTTTCCAAGATCGTAAGAGATGGTCGCTTTTGCGTAACCGCCTATGCCCAGATAGAATTTCCGATCTTTCCCGATAATGGTAAACCGGGGCATATCGGGCGCATTAAAATACCGGGGAGCATTTTCATATAATACTTTTACGACGGCTGTATCTTTATGGCTGTCGCCATATAAAAAGACATAATCTTTCTCCTGAGTTTGTGCCAGAGCATTTCCGGCAAAAAATAACGATGCAACAAATGCACCTTTTAAAAATAACTGTTTCATATCATTTACAGATTCGTTCAAATTGGTTGATAAATGAGTAAAGATGTTCAGAAAAGTACATAAATACTGATTTCCGAACATCTCCATTTTGTGCTATGTGTTTAGTGATACTATTCTTTATCTTCTACAACTACTACTCTGTTGAGTTGTGCTCCATTAAATTTCTGTACGGATGAACCTACTGCCTCAATTCTTAATTGATTAGGATCTACCCCAAATTTATCTACCAAAGCTTTGTAAACTGCCTCGCCGCGTTTCTCACTGAGCTTTTGATTATAAGCGGGAGTACCGGTTTCCTTATCTGCGGAAGCATACAGAACGAATTTTCTATCGGGAACCTGTTTAATGACCTCTGCAACGTAACCAATGTTAATCATCCCTTTATCGGATATTTTTGCACGGTTAATCTCAAAGAAGATAGCCATGTCTGGAATGACAGGGAACATCTCTTTTACAACCTGAGCCTCTTTTGCTTTTTCGTCAGCAAGCTGTTTTGCTAGAGCATCTCTTTTTGCCTGTGCATTTGCAAGTTGATTTTGTAGGTTGCCTATCTGATTTATATACATAGAGTTGTCATCTACAACAATTAAATCGGAAGCTCTCTGGAAGCCGCGGTTTTTAAATTTATAGGTAATACCGGCGGTAATTGTACCCATTACATTGGCTCCATGTCTGCCTGTTGTGTAGGCAAATCTTTGATTTACAAGCATTCCTTTCATCTCTATATTTACATCCAGAGCATTGGTAATTCTTAAATTATGTAGTAAACCGGCGGTTGCTGCAATCTCATCTTTTGAGAAGCCGTTATCGGACGAGCGGGCCCATCCTAAACCTACATAAGGGATAAAACTCCAGAAACGGTCTTCCCGATAGCCGCCCAGCGCATTGGAGATATTCCACATGAAATCTGCATGAAGGTTCATGAAGTTAAATTCCTCTTTGGCAAATCCGTTGCCTGTAGAAGAAACTGCGTATGGATTGCCGCAGCAGGTGAGTCCTTTTGCCTGTAATCCGGAGTACTGCAACCTTATACCAATTGCCGGTGTAATCCATTTACCCAACGAAATATCCAGTGCGGGGGCAAGACGTTTTCCTAAACTTTCCCGGGCATCGGATTCTCCAAAATAAACTTGTATACCGCCGCCTGCAGATAGAAACCAATTGTCTAAAAAACGATTGGTAACATACGGGCCTTTTTTAGCCTGTATCTGTACAACTGTTTCCTCTTGCGCAAAAGCGGAGAGTCCGAACAGCATCATAATTGATAAAACAATAATCTTTTTCATAATAAATTGAATGTTTAATTGATTCACTTTTAGAACAAAACAGATTATCCGTATTTTTGTTGCACAACATTCTTAATATTTAATTGCTTCGGAAAGGGAGAATCTTTTGGAGAAAAGATAGAATCGGACACTCCTGTTTTTTTTTATTCTACCAAGACAAACATTCTATCGGTTTTTTTGTTTCTAAGAAAACAGAATAATTTTTTATAATTAAAATTTGTGAATATGAAAAAAATTTATTATTTAGTTATTGCATTGGCTACTATTACATTAGGAACAAGCCGGGCTACAGCACAAAGCATGGAAAAAGATTCTTTCTCCAGTATAAAAGAGGCAAGGCAGGCCGCTCGTGCAGCTCATCGGCAAGCCAGAGCTGCCGAGGATCAGGCTATTTTTAATCAGGCTGTGCAAGCCCTTAAAAATGGTTCTTTTGTAATAGAGGTAGATCAGTTGGTATTCCCAAGGGGGATGACCAAGTTTGTCTCTTCATTAACCAACTTTGTCTCTATGAACGACGGTCAGGCAGTTATTCAGATTGCAACTAGTAATTTCTATCCCGGTCAAAATGGTCTTGGCGGTATTACCGTACAGGGGAATGCTTCCAATATAACAATGAGTACGGATAAACATGGCATTGTTTACTACAATTTTACAGATCAAGGAATTGCAGTGTCTGCTACTGTAAATATCCAGTTAATTGGCGACGGTAACAGGGCAACTGTTACTATTTATCCTAATTTTAATAATAACAATCTAACTCTTACCGGTACCATTGTTCCTTATAGCCAGTCCAATGTATTTCAGGGACAAACAATTTAGCAGAAGATAAATACAATTCATTAATTGAATGTTGTTATTATGCAGAAAGGTTGTTGTTTTTAGGTGTTTTTAGGTACAAACTTGTAAAGGGGAGCAACGAAAGAGTACTATCTTTGGTTGCTCTTTTTTATGGAATAACTTGTAGAATTTTGGTAATATCGCCACAACTTTTTGCGTTATAGATTATTCCGGTTCCGGCAGTCATGAGCATTGGAAGATCGTTGGCACCGTCTCCTACCGCAATGCATTGGGCCGGAGTTATGTTTTCCTGTTTGCAGAGCTCCAGCAGGATTCCGGATTTACAGGGGGCATCTATAATTTCTCCTTTTATGTTTCCCGATAAAATAAGTTTCCGGCTTGTTTCTGTTTGTATTGTTTCTACCTCGGTTGTGAAAATATGGTTGAAGCCATATTTTTTTTGCAAAAATTTACCAAAACAGGAAAAGTTTCCTGTGATAATGGCGGTTTTTATGTTCCGGCTTTTTAGCTTGTTTATCAGTTCCTGCAACCCTTCTGCCACAGGCATGGTTTCTGCCAGATTATCTAATATCGTTATATCCAACCCTTTCAGGAGCATCACTCTTTGAAGAAAACTTTCACGGAAGTTGAGTTTTCCGTACATGGTTTCTGCGGTTATTTTGCGCATTTGTGCTCCTATACCCATGTAATCGGCCAGTTCGTCTATGATTTCAATTTTAATGAGCGTGGAATCCATATCAAAACAGATGAGTTGCGGAGCCGGGGACGATTGGAAAGAAAGGGTTGCGAGTGATTGCAGAGAAAGGGTTGCGAGTGATTGCAAAGGAGGGGTTGCGAGTGATCGCAAAGAAAGGGATACCGATGATTGCTGAGTGGGGGATACGAGTGATTGTGAGATGTTGCATGGAGAAATAAAATGATTGCTGCATGAGGTGCTACCGGAGGTTTTACTGCAACTGATAATGGTGCCGGATGTTTTGGAAATATGTAGATATTTGTGCAGCAGGAGTTCCATCTCTTTACGGCAAAAGTGAACCTGCGTGCGTTGCGGGGAAATTTCCCCTTTTGGTAGGGTAAATAGGTTATATAGATTCTCCATTGGTTATAAATTACCGCAAATTAACAGAAAAGTTCCCACAATAACGGCCACAACTTCTGTGTAAAAGTTAATTTGTATTGCAATCTCCATATCTTCCGTTGTAAATTCTTTATCATTCTCCCCGATATGTGGTTTGTAAACCGCCTCTCCAAAATAGGTATGTGTCCCCCCAAACCGACAGTTGAGGATGGATGCAAGGGCTGCCTCCGGATATCCGGAGTTGGGGCTTGCATGTTGATTTCCGTATTTTAGGACAAATCGGAGTTTCTTTATTTTTTCTCCCCCAAAAGCAACCAGAATCATTCCGATTGCGGTGAGTCTGGCCGGAATGTAATTTGCCAGATCGTCTAGTTTTGCTGCAACATATCCGAATTGTAAGTAGCGCTCGTTTTTATATCCAATCATGGAATCCATGGTGTTTATCATTTTATAGGCCAACATACCCGGTACTCCCAAAATAGTAAACCAGAAGATGGGGGCAATAACTCCGTCGCTAAGGTTTTCTGCCAGAGTTTCCAATGCGGCAGCCCTTATCTCTTGTGGGGAGAGTTCCCTTGTATCGCGTCCTACAATTCTGGCCACCCGGATTCGTCCCTGCTCTGTGGAGCGGTCTGTGGCTTGAAACACCATCCGGACTTCATCCGTTAGAGTCTTCCCTGCCAGACAAAAGAAAATAAGGATGATAGATAGGGCTGTTCCCAGCCAGATGTTGAGGGCGTATGTGTAATGGATGATAAAATAAGATAGTGTAAAAACCAGTAAGATCAGGCCAATTGCCGTAATGCCTCCGTAAATGCGCCTTGCATCTTTTTTGTTGTCTGCCGGTTTTTTATTGAATTTTTTTTCACAAGCGGAGATAAGTTTTCCAAACCACACAATAGGGTGGGGCAGCAATTGCGGGTCTCCAAAAATTCTATCTAAAATCCAACCTAAAAGGAGTGTCATATCGTTTTATTTATTACAAATTGAAATAGATTCTAAAAGAGCGTTTATTTTCTCCATAAACATGGTGTTTTCTTTTTGGGTTTGGGCAGCTATCCTAAAATAGGTCTCATCCAGCGTTGCAAAATTAGAGGCATCTCGGATAAGAATACCGTGGTTGTTTGCGAGGTATTCTTTTAAGTGGGATGCTTTTTTTGATATTATTCCGCTCGGATAACATAACGGCTCGGTGATTTTTACCAGCATATAATGGGTATGGGAGGGGAGCACTGCAAAAATGCCTGTTGATTCCAATGCCTGCGCCAGCAGCCGGCTTTCTTGTAGAAAGTTATTCATATCCAAGACATTGGGAAGCCCGTTTTTAAGTAGGTATATTCCTGCCTCAATGGCCATGGAATTTACAGACCAAGGCATTTTATTTTCTTTTAATTGGTTCATAAGTTGCGCAGATGCGGTAATATATCCGAGTCTGAGCCCCGGAATAGCATACCGTTTTGTCATGGAATGGAGCAGTATTACATTGTTATAGCTTATCCCTTCCGCTATACTTAAAACGGGTTGGAGAGTGAAATATTCATAGGACTGGTCCAGTACAAAAATTGTCTTTGGGTTGTTCTCAATGAGCTTTATCAACCATTTTTTTTCCTGTGCAAGCCCCGTCGGATTATTGGGATTGCATATCCAGACCATATCAAATTCTTGAGCCCCACTTACTTTTTCCTCTCCAACATTGGGAAGGGTGGTAATATGTTCGATCTGATGTTTGTGAATTTTACAGGCATCTTCATATTCGCTGAATGTGGGGACAAAAATAGCGGATTTTACCTCTCTGAATGTTTGCGCAATAAGATAAATTCCCTCTGTGGCCCCGTTTGTTACACATACATGATTGGGAGAGCAGCCAAAATCTTGAGCAAGAAGCTCTTCCAGTGTATACGGTGCCGGTTCGGGATAAGAAGAAATCAGATTCATCTGTTCCGTCAGCCGCCTCTTTAACCCGCTTAAATCTACGGCATTGTAAACGTTTGAGCTAAAGTTTGCAACAATCCCTCGTTTGTATTTATATAAATCGTCTCCGTGTCCCTGAATCATATTCTGTTTTTCAATTACTTAGTTGTCAAGATTTCATATACTTTTTCCATATTGCAGTGTTTGCGGATATGATTGGCTAGTTTATCATATTGTTCCTCCTTAAAGGCGGCATAATCAAATTCGGTTTGTTCCGGTTTGCCGGTGTATGGTTCAAGGAGATAATTTACAAAGGAGGAGTTATCCAGAATTCCGTGAATATAGGTTCCCATACATTTATGATCTGCAAAGGTTCCCTCTGTGCCCCCGTCTTTAAGCCGGTTTAATGCAGATAGGGTGGCATTGCCATATGGTGTGGTTTCCCCCATGTGTATTTCATAACCACGGCACAAGAACTGTTGCCGGGCATGATCACTTTCCTGTTGCTGTGCGCCGACACTTTCCTGCTGTTGCCCACTGCCACTTTCCTGCTGTGCACTGTTTTCCGGTTGCAGTTTTTCACCTCCAGCCATTCTAAATTGCACCTGTCTGGTTACTTTTTCTCCACACATGGTGGTGGTGGTGGGGAGGAGCCCCAGCCCCGGTAATTTTTCTATATCTCCCTCTACATGAAGCGGATCGCAAACTTCCATTCCCATCATCTGGTACCCACCGCATATTCCGAGTATGGTAGCTCCGTTTTTGCGGGCGGTCATAATTGCAGCGGCGGCCCCGTTGCGCCTGAGTTCGTATAAATCGTCAAGGGTACTTTTGCTTCCCGGAATAATTACAATATCTGCTTTCTGAATCTCATCCACATGGTTGGTGTAGAAGAGATGGATGCGCGGATCATGCTCCAGAACATTAAAATCGGTGAAGTTGGAGAGATGTCTTAATAATATAACGGCAATATTTATCTTCCCCTGTGATAATATGCCTGTGTTTTGTCTCCCAAGAACAAGCGAATCTTCTGCCTCTATGTAAATATCTTTGAAATAGGGCAATACTCCTATTACCGGAACTTTGCATAACTGTTCAATCATCTTTACGCCTTGTTCAAATAACCTTATATCTCCTCTGAACTTGTTGATCATAATTCCTTTTACCCGTTCTCTCTCTTCTTCCGTCATTAACATGATTGAGCCGTATACACTTGCAAATACCCCTCCGCGCTCTATGTCTGCTACCAGAATTACATTGGCCCCGGCATAAATTGCCATTGGCATATTTACAATATCTACTTCCCTGAGGTTAATCTCGGAAACGCTTCCCGCCCCCTCCATAACCACCGGATTGTATTTTGCGTTCAGCCTGTCAAAGGCACTGTTTACCTCACTGCGTAGCTCCTGCCGTCCCTCTTTCTTAAAATAATCGTAAGCACTGCTGTTGCCCCGCGGTTTCCCGTTTAATACTACCTGCGATGTATGATCTGAGTTGGGTTTTAGCAGGAGCGGATTCATATCGGTGGAGCACGGAATTCCTGCAGCCTCTGCCTGTACGGCTTGGGCGCGTCCTATCTCAAAACCATCGGGAGTTGCGTAGGAGTTCAGCGACATATTTTGTGCCTTAAAGGGGGCCGGGGTGTATCCGTCCTGTTTGAAAATCCGGCAAAATCCGGCTGCAATCACACTTTTGCCAACATCGCTTCCGGTTCCGGCAAACATAATGGGATTGAGCTTTTTAGTAGGAGTATTTTTATTTGTATGAATCATAATCTGGTTGGTGATAAGGTTTATTTTCTTTTATAGCGAAACGATTGCCATTTTTCTTCGCTCCAATTCTGTTGTTGCATGTTCAAGCGGGCCATTACAAATAATAAATCGGATAATCTGTTGATAAAGAGCATAATTTCATCTGAAACGGGATCTGTTTTATGCAATGTGCACAATCTGCGTTCGGCTCTGCGGACAATGGTTCTGGCTAATTGCAGATGGGCGGAAACCAATGTGCCGCCGGGGAGGATGAAATAGCCGTTATCGGTAGTCTGTGCGGTAATTGCATCAATCTGCCGCTCGCAATAATCTACAATTTCCATGCTCAGTTGATTCGGATTTTGAACTCTTTTTGCGGCAGGAGTTGCTACATGACTCATAATAGTCATGAGATAGGTTTGTAGTTGGGTGAGGATTTGCGACAGGGAGATGGTTGGCTGCACGGGATTACTCCTCGGAGTGGAGCAGGAGAGCTGCTTGTGGCTGTTTTCCTGCATGAAGATGGAGAGCTGCTTGTGGCTGTTTTCCTGCATGAAGATGGAGAGCTGCTCAGAGTCGTTTTCCGGCAACTTGTTTTCCGGCGTGCTCTCATTTTGCAGATATGCCCTGATAACCCCCAGCATTGCATTCAGTTCATCGAGCGTGCCATTTGCTTCAATCCTTATATCGTCTTTGGAGACTCTCTCTCCGCCGTGGATTCCGGTGGTTCCTTTGTCTCCGCTTTTGGTGTAAATTTTGGCCATATTTTTCTTTATAAAATTAGTAGCGAATGGAGTTTTTCACCCCAATATAAATGGGTGTATCCTGCTAGAACATTCTTATATTTATATAGTTGCGTGCTTGTTTTTTCTCCTGCTGCGCTAAATAATTGCGTGATGGATTCTCCCTCTTCCTCCATTTTGGAATAATGGAACTCGTGTCCCCGTATTTCCTCTCCGTTGTAGATAAATTTACGGTAACCGATATGCAATTTCATCCCCTCCATTGTGGCTCTGAGCGGCAATACATTGCACATTGGGTATTCAACCCCGTCCATTGCGGTGAGGCAGGTGCATAAATACATCATTCCTCCGCACTCCGCAAGCATTTTTCCCCCTTGTTCAACATACTCTTTTATAGAGGTTTTCATAGATAGATTAGCCGCAATCTCTTGGATAAAAAGCTCCGGATAGCCTCCCGGTAAATAGACGAAATCGGCCTTGGGGAGCGCATGGTCTTTTATGGGACTAAAAAATACAACATCCCCAAGTTCTTTTAGCCGTTCTATGTTTTCCCGATATATAAAATTGAACGCCTCGTCCCGGGCAACGGCAATAACAAGGGATGGGAGGGAGGCGATTGCCGGAGCGGTATCGCAAGCTGTGACCCCGACAGGGTTCAAACCTGTAACCTCCGGATCCAATTGCGGCCGGAACGCACGGTTGGTATCGGGATAAAACTCTTTTTGAAAAATTTGCAGAAGCCTCTCTATCTCCACATGCTGCTCCATGAGTTCTGCATTTTTTTGCAGAAAGGTATCAAAACGGAACCGCTCGTCCAGAGTGAGCCCCAGATGGCGGGATGGAATTTCAATCTCCTTACATTTTGGCAAGTATCCCAGAGCCGGAATACCAACCTCTTCGCAGGCTTGTTTAAGTAGTTGATAATGATGCTCTGAACCAACCATATTAAATATTACGCCGGCTATGTTTATCCCTTTGTAAAAATTCTTATATCCGTAAATTGTTGGGGCTACGGAATATGCGCATGATTTGGCATTTATAATTAATAAAACAGGAACATTTAGAATTTCTGCTATTTGTGCACTGCTTCCCTCCATTTTATTGTATCCGTCAAAGAGCCCCATGACCCCTTCTATCACACAAGCACCGGCAGATGTCCCGTATTTTTGATATATTTTTTTAATGTGTTGCGCCGAGCTGAGGAAGCTGTCCAGATTAACAGATTCGTTTTCTGCCGCCATAGAGTGATATTTCGGATCAATATAATCCGGCCCGCATTTGAACGGTTGCACGGAAATACCACGGTTGCGCAAGACTCTCAACAACCCTAATGTAAAGGTTGTTTTACCGCTTCCCGATGAGGCGCCGCCAATGAGTATCTGTGGTTTTTTATTCATGAATTGCCATGGGTGTTGGAGAGGGGTGGTATTCCTTGTTATGTTTTTTGAAAGGCCAAATGTATTGGATTTTCTTGATTCCTGCAAAAATAACGGAATTAAGAATATTTAGTTACATTTGTCTCGCATTTTGGTGATGCTGCGGTGTTCTGCCGGAGCATAAAAGGGAATCCGGTGAGAATACGGAACAATGCCCGTTGCTGTAAATGCCTGGTTACTAGATTTGTATTATGAAGTAAGAATCATACTGTTTGATAGTAATCTTAAGGGAGATACTTTCGTGCCACTGTTTTTAGGAATAGGAAGGCGTATCTTTTAGGCAAAGTCAGAAAACCTGCCAAGGTGAATATTAATGTAACGGAACCTCGGGGGACAAGGGAAAGTTCAGACAAAAATTATTTCAAAATGAGAATCGTCTTGACGATGGCTGCATTTGTATGCTGCTGCTTTGTAAACGGAGCTTATGCTCAAACTGTATTTAAGGGTAAAATTATTGATTCACAAACCGGTAAGCCGGTGAAAGATGCGAATGTGAGATTGTTGCAGACCACAATTGGATGTGCTACAAACTCAAAAGGGGAGTTTATACTCCGGAATGTGCCGGACGGTACTTATAATATGAAGGTGAGTGCGTTAAATTACGCATCTTCAACATTGGATGTACAAGATTCAAACACAAATTTGCTGATTAAATTAGACGATGCTCCAATTAATCTTAACCAAGTGGTTGTTACCGGTACAGGTACGCACCACAGACTACAGGATACTCCCGTACCTGTTGAGGTGATAAGCAATACCGAGCTTAAAAATGCGGGTATTACAAGTTTTCAGGATGCGGTGACAATGCTCGCACCATCTTTCTCTTTTGCTACAACACCTATGGCAAATTATACAACCATGAACGGAATGTCTAATGAGCATCTCCTTGTTTTGGTTGACGGACAAAAGATGGCCGGAAATGTATCGGGAGCTACCGATGTTTCCAGAATTAATATGAATAATGTAAAGAGGATTGAGATTCTTAAAGGGGGTGCATCTTCTTTGTATGGGTCGGATGCTATTGGCGGTGTGATTCATATTATTACAGAACAGCCAAAGAACAGTATTACAGCAAGTTCCTATACTAAATATGAAGAATATAACCAGTTTGAGCAGGCGCTGGCAGCCGATTTTACAACAAAGAAATTTGGTTCGTATACCTCCTATAATCGCCGTCAGTCGGATGGATGGCAACTTAATCCGGAGGCTGTTACAATTAAAAATGGCAAACCGGGCAAGCCGGCTCCAACCGTAAGGCAGGCTTCGGATAAGTTTTTCTCCAATGTGGTTACTCAGAAATTTGTGGTAAATCCTACCAAGTCTCTCTCTATGTATGCAAACGGAAGTTTTTATAATAAAGAGACTCAGAGGTCCTCTACGGAGCTGGATATAAGCGGTTACGACTATGATATAGCAAGCAAGACCTATAATTTTGGAGTGGGGGCAAAATACCTTCTCGGAAACTCAAACTATGTGGGACTGGATTTGTATAATGATAATTATGAGAGTAATAATAAGTATATTGCCGATACCAAGACCAATAAAAAAGGGGAGGAGTCTCTTAATCAGAAACAGCATTATTATACCGCAAATCTAAAAGGGGTATTTAAGCTGGGCAAATATAATAAGCTTTCTACCGGATTGGAATATATGAATGATAATCTGGAGAATCCCGATGCTTTAACCGAGAAAAAGAGTGTGTACACCATGTCTGTTTATGCGCAGGATGAACTGGATATTCTAAACGGATTACAGGCTGTGGTGGGTGCCCGTTATGTGTATCATCAGAAATTCGGGAGCAGGCTTACCCCTAAGGTTACCCTTATGTACACATTGGGGCCTGTTAATGCCAGGGTTTCCTATTCTGCCGGTTTCCGTGCTCCGGCTCTAAAAGAGTTGTATTATGTAAAAGAAAAGGGTTCGACCATGTCTATGGGAAATCCGGATCTTGAGCCTGAGAAAAGCAATTATTATTCCCTTAATCTGGAGTATGTAAATAAATATTTTACAGCGGCTGTTACCGGTTATATAAATGATGTTAAGGATCTTATAAGTTTGGAGGTTGTTGAGGATCCAACTTCTATTCCGGGGTATAATCCCAAATATACTTACAAGATGTATCAGAATGTTGCCAGTGCAAGGGTTAAAGGGATGGATGTTACCCTGCGCAGTTATCTTGGTTCGGGTTTTATGCTAGGTGGCGGTTATAGTTATGTTTATGCCCGTGATCTGGATGCGGATAAGCCGCTGGCTCGTTCTATTCGTCATTCGGGTAATGTAAATGCCAACTGGGGACACACATGGGGTAAATATGGGCTTAATGTAAATCTGGTTTCTCATTTGCAGAGCAAGCGTTTTGAGAGTGCCCAAGAGGAGGCTCCGGGATATTCTTTGTGGAATTTAACAATTCGTAATTCATTTACCTGTTTTGGACATTTTATGATTGAGCCGTCTGTTGGTATTAATAATATATTCAATTATAAGGATGATCGGTATTATGGGTATTATTACTCTACGTTGTCTGCGGGGAGAACTATTTTTGGAAGTTTATTGATTAAGTTTTATAAATAAAGATGTTGTGTGGTTTGCACAACCTATAAAAAGATATTTAGTGATTTTAGAGAAAAAAGCAAAATATGCGGAAGGAAAAATATGAGTAAGATAATAGTAGCGGGGATAGGCCCCGGAAGTGAGTGTGATATTACCCCTGCGGTTGTGCAGGCAATCGCTGCGAGCGATGTAATTGTAGGGTATAAATATTATTTTCGGTTTATAAAAAAACATGTTTCTGCCAATGCAATTTGTGTGGATACGGGAATGAAAAGGGAGCGGGAACGGGCTTTGGAGGCGTTTCATTATGCGTTGCAGGGGAAGACGGTGTGTGTGATAAGTTCGGGTGATGCCGGAATTTATGGGATGGCACCCCTTATTTGGGAGATGCGTCGGGAGGCTTCTGTCGCTATTGAGGTGGAGGTGTTGCCGGGGATAAGTGCTTTTCAGAAAGCGGCTTCCTTGTTGGGTGCGCCAATCGGTCATGATTTGTGTATTATCTCATTATCTGATCTTATGACACCGTGGGAGCGGATAGAGAGGAGGATTAAGGGGGCTGCGTATGCAGATTTTGTGACGGCAGTTTATAATCCCCGGAGCGAGGGGCGTTATTGGCAGTTGCACCGACTAAAGGAGTTGTTTCTAAAGGAGCGGAGTGCCTCTACTCCTGTGGGGTTTGTGCGGCAGGCCGGGCGGGAGGAGCAACAGGTGACCCTTACGACGTTGGAGAATTTTAATCCCGATGATGTGGATATGTTTACCGTGGTGATTATTGGAAATTCCCAGTCGTTTGCAGACGAGGGAAAATTTATTACTCCTCGGGGCTATTACAGAGAGGATAATGAGAGCGGAACCGGTGTGGGGCAGGAGATTATGATACAAAGTTTCCGTACCATAGAGAGGAATTTGATTGATAAACAGATGGCTCCCGATAAAAAATGGGCCTTGCTGCATGCCATTCATACCACGGCCGATTTTGAGATGGAGCAGCTCCTTTATATGGATAACGGGGCGGTGGAGAGATTGTATAATTTATTATCGGGGAGCCATAACGGGATTGATAAAATCATAATCACCGATGTTACGATGGCGGCGGCCGGCATCCGCAAAGGGGCATTGGAGCGGATGGGGATTGCGGTAAAGTGCTATCTGCATGATGAACGGGTTGCTTCTCTGGCTGCCGAGAAAGGGATTACCAGAACGCAGGCCGGAATAAGATTGGCGGTGCAGGAGCATCCGGGGGCGTTGTATGTATTTGGGAATGCCCCTACTGCTCTTATGGAGTTGTGCTTGCTGATGAAACGGGGGGAGGCTCTTCCTATGGGGGTTGTAGCTGCTCCTGTGGGATTTGTGCATGTGGAGGAGTCAAAGCATATGCTTAAACCGTTTGCCAAGGTACCTAAAATTATGATTGAGGGGCGGAAAGGAGGAAGCAATCTGGCCGCTACGTTGGTGAATTCTATTTTGTGTTTTAATGATGCGGAGCAGTTGCATCCGGGAAGAGATGTGTAGTGAATGATATGTGTTGTATAACCTATTATGAAAAGTGTATGAAACAGAGTCGTTTTATAGTAATTGGGATTGATGATAGCAAGGAGCCGGAGTTCGGACGGGAGATTCTTGCGGCAATCTGTGGCGCAACGGTGTTTTCGGGCGGTAAAAGACATCATGCTCTGGTGGAGAGGTTTTTGCCGCAGGGGGCGCAGTGGATAGATATTACTGTTCCGCTGGATGATGTGTTTGAAAAATATGCGAATGTTGCTGCCGCAGAGCAGGTTGTTGTTAATGATGGCAGGGGAGATGTTTTTACTACGGTTCCCGGTGCTGTTGCAACTCCGATTATTGTTTTTGCATCGGGAGATCCGTTGTTTTTCGGATTTGCGGTTACGTTGCAGAAACGGTTGCCGCATGCTTTTATAAAGGTGTATCCTACGTTTAACTCGTTGCAGACTCTTGCTCACAAAGTGGTGTTGCCGTATGATACAATGCGTATTGTCTCCCTTACCGGACGGCCGTGGCATGAGTTTGACCGGGCTCTGATTGAGAGGGCAGATCAAATAGGGATTCTTACGGACGGAATACATACTCCTGCGGCTATTGCGTTACGGGCTTTGGATTATGGGTATTCTACTTATAGGATGTTTGTTGGAGAGTGTCTGGGAGGGGCGGAAGAAAAGGTGGGTGGCTATTGGTTGCATGAGGTATTAAAGAGGGAATTTGCATCTCCCAATTGTGTTATTATGCAGCAGATTTGTGATGACATGAGGAAGGGGTGTGTTGCGGAAAGGGATGATATGGCCGAAGGGGTTTCTGATGCGACAGTTGATGTTGCCACCGTGATTCGTGTTGCGGCAGATGATGAATTTATTGCAGGGGGGTGTGGTATGGATGATCGTATTGCGGGTGGGCGTTTGTTCGGGATTCCCGATGAGTTATTTATGCCTCTGAACGGCCGGGTAAAAATGATTACTAAAATGCCGGTAAGATTGCTCTCGTTAAGTATGCTGCATTTGTATGAGTGCAAGAGTTTATGGGATATAGGTTTTTGTACCGGATCTGTTTCTATAGAGGCAAAAATGCAATTTCCCCATTTACGGATTGCCTCGTTTGAGATAAGGGGGGAGGGGCTTGAGCTTATGCAGGTGAATTCCAGAAGGTTTGGAACGCCCGGTATTGATGTGTTTATAGGGGATTTTATGGCTCTGGAACTTGCTCAAATTATTGACAGCCGGAGCGAAAACGGCCCCATACTGCCTCCCGATGCTGTTTTTATAGGGGGGCATGGAGGTAAACTGGTGGAGATTGTATCAAAAATTCACCCCATGCTGGCAGTTGGAGGGAGGGTTGTATTTAACTCAGTTTCCTCCCAAAGCCGTAATTTATTTATGCAGGCTATTGCCCAAACCGGAATGGAATTTATCAATTCTACCTCCATAACCATAGAGCGGTATCATACAATTGAGGTAATGAGTGCGCAAAAAATATAAAATTATGTGTAAGAAAGAGAAACAAAAAGCAATAATCGTCATCTCGGAGAGGGGAATGTTTGTTGCGGAAAAGATAGAAAAAGAGCTGAAAGGAGAGTTATGTATTGTGTTGCCCGGAGAGAGGGGAGAGTCTATTGATCATTTTATCGGGATGCATTTTAATGATTATTCTGCATTTATTTTTATTGGGGCTATGGGAATCTGCGTTCGCAGTATTGCCCCTTATTGTAAGGATAAGCATACGGATCCGGCTGTGATTGTAGTGGATAGTACGGGGAAATATGTAATTCCGGTGTTATCGGGACACATAGGGGGGGCAAATGTTTTGGCAAAGGAGATTGCGGCGATGCTGGGAGCGGATCCGGTGATTACGACACAGAGTGATAATACCGGAATGTGGGCACTGGATACGTTGGGGGCCCGGTATGGCTGGGAAACTTTTACAAACGGAGAGGGGATGAACAAACCGATTGCAATTTATGTGAACGGGGGGCGTACGGCTTTATTGCTTGATATAAAGAGTGATGCAACGGCATGGATGGAGCGGACAAAAGGGGAGACGGTTGAGGTGTTTTATCATTTTGCCGATATTCCGGCAGATCAGTTTGAACTGATTGTTGCTGTAACTCCGTATTTGTATATGAGTGAAATCCCTATGGTTACCTTTGTGCCAAAGGTGTTGCATTTGGGGGTTGGCTGCCGTAAAGGATGTGATAAGGATGGCGTCTATGAGGCTATTTATGAGAGTATTACCAATAATGGGTTGAATCCGGCTGCTATTGCTTCTGTTTCTACCATTCATCTTAAGAAGGATGAACCGCTGTTGAAAGAGCTTGGGGAGAGGGTTGGTTGTCTGACTATTTATAGTGCACAGGAGTTAAAGGATATTGAAGTTCCGAATCCGAGTAAGAAGGCGTTTGAGGTGACAGGGGTGTATGGGGTTGCCGAGGGGGCAGCAATAAAAAGTGCGGATGGGGGAGCGTTGTTGATTGAGAAGCAGAAAGGGGGGACGAACCATAAAGAGGCGGGAAACCATTATACGTTTGCAGTTGCGCTGGATGCTACGGCGCAGCGAAAGGGGCATATTGAGATTGTAGGGGCAGGGCCGGGCGATCCCGAACTGGTATCGGTGAGGGGAAAAAGGATGCTGGAGGAGGCGGATCTTATTTTGTATGCGGGGAGCCTTGTACCAAAGGAACTTACCCATTATGCAAAAGCAGGGGCGGTTGTGAGGAGTTCGGCCGGAATGGATCTGAATGAGCAGTTTGCCCTTATGAAGGAGTTTTATGATAGGAACCTTTTTATTGTGCGGTTGCATACGGGCGATCCCTGCATTTATGGGGCTATTCAGGAACAGATGGCATTTTTTGACCGCCATGATATGAGTTACCATATTACTCCGGGGATCTCTTCGTTTCTGGCTGCTGCTGCGGAGTTGCAATCTCAATTTACCATTCCCGAGAGGGTTCAGACCATTATTCTTACGCGGGGAGAGGGGCGTACTTGTATGCCGGAACGGGAAAAACTCAGTTTGCTGGCCCGCTCTCAAAGTACTATGTGTATCTTTTTAAGTGCGGGGGTGGCGGATCAGGTGCAGGCAGAGTTGCTGGAGCATTATCCTCCAACGACCCCTGTGGCAGCTTGCTATCATCTTACATGGAAAGATCAGAAAATTTACAGGGGAGTGCTGCAAAATCTTGCTGCAATTATAAAGGATCATAACCTTACACTCACCACAATGATTGTTGTTGGAGAGGCAATTGATAATCGAAAGGGGCTATCGCGTTTGTATGCCCCGGAGTTTAAGCATTTGTTCCGATAATTTTTACAGAAATGATTCTTATTTTAGGGGGTACAACACAGGGGCGTTCTGCCGTACAAGTGGCAGATCAAAGCGGAAATATTTTTTTTTATTCCACCAAGGGGAAATTGCAGGAGGTGATTTCCCACAATGGTGTGCGGGTTACCGGGGGTATGGATCCTTTGCAAATGGAGCAGTTTTGCCAGACCAATGAGGTTGAGTTACTGGTAGATGCAGCTCATCCGTTTGCAGAACAACTGCATAGAACGGTCTATGAAGTTTCGTGCAGGCTCCATATTCCGGTTATAAGGTATGAGAGGGAATTTTTGCAGCGGGCAGACGATATTATCTGGTGCGACAGTTATTCCCAGGCTATTGTACAAATGCAATCTGACGGGGTGCGGCGGCTCCTTGCTCTTACCGGAGTGAACACAATTTCCCGTCTGAGACCCCTCTGGGAAAAGATGCTGCAAAACGAGAGTGCCCCGCAATGTTATTTTAGAGTTCTCAAGAGAGAAGAATCTGTGAAGATTGCCGTGGAGAGCGGTTTTCCGGTGGAAAATCTTATTTTCTTTCGGGATGATTTTCTTCATGGTTGTAATGGGGAATCTTCTTGTGTAAATTATGCTGTTTCCCGGGAGATGATCCAATATGAACGAAAAGTTTTAGCTGAAATTCATCCCGATGCAATCATTACAAAAGAGAGCGGTGCCAGCGGATTTTTTAATGAAAAAATAACTGCGGCAAGGGAGGCCGGGGTGAAAATTTATGCCGTAAAGAGGCCGGTTCTCCCGGAGTCTTTCAGAACTGTATACGGCCCTGTGGGATTAAGGAAACAGATTGAAAAACTGGTTCCCCGATTTTTTCCGCTTCGGATAGGATATACCACCGGGACGTGTGCTACGGCCGCCACAAAAGGGGCAATATGGTATGCCTTGTATGGAGTAACTCCACAGAGTGTCTTTGTAACACTGCCAAGTTTGGAGCGGGTGGAACTTCCTGTTTGTTTTACCACTTTACCGGATGGGCGGGAGGCTTGTTATGTTGTAAAAGATTCGGGGGATGATCCCGATATTACAAATGCAAGCCGGATTGTCTCTACGGTAGAGCTTATTGAGGAGGATATTCCGCAAACTTTTTCACCTGTTCCGGTCTGTTTTTTACAAGGTGAGGGGGTAGGGCGTGTTACGTTGCCGGGGCTCGGATTGGAGATTGGGGAGCCGGCCATTAATTCCGTGCCGCGTAAAATGATTGAGACTGAAATTCATCATCTTTTAGAACAATCTTCTCTCTTTATCTCCCGTGTAAATGTTACTATTTCGGTTCCCACAGGAGAGGAGCTGGCCAAAAGGACGTTTAATCCCAAACTGGGCGTTGTTGGGGGGATTTCAATTATCGGGACATCGGGAGTTGTGCAGCCGTTTTCTAAAGAGGCCTTTTTGGATTCAATTAAAAAAGAGATAGAGGTGGCGATAGCCGTGGGGGGAAAAACACTGGTAATTAATTCGGGAGCAAAGAGTGAAAAAGCAATCCGGGAGTATGTTCAAAAGTTAAGACAGGGGGATGGAAAACCGGAACTTGCCCCTCAGTCATTTATTCATTATGGTAATTTTATTGGAGAAACAATCTCTATTGCGGCTTCTCTTGGGGTTACGGAAATTATGATGGGAATTATGATAGGCAAGGCGGTAAAACTTGCGGAGGGAAATTTAGATACTCACAGTAAGATCGTTACTATGAATAAAGAGTTTCTTAAGCAGGCGGCGCACGATGCCGGCTGTTCCAAAGAGGTGTATGAGAGCTCTGTTACAGAGGGGGAAAAATGCGAGTGTATCATAGACCGTTTTACCATGGCCCGGGAATTACCCAATGCTTTAAGTAGTGCCGATGCTCAAAAATTCTTCCTGTATCTGGAATCTCTTTGTCACAAACATTGCGATAAACTGTTGCCGGAAGGGGTTCTCAGGATCAAACTTTTATT
>JAVWIB010000045.1:0-19982 GCA_036639755.1 Bacteroidales bacterium | reverse complement strand
TACGTTTAAATTTAATATTAACCTTAATTAAAAAAATTCATGAAAAGAGTGAAATTACTATTTACAGTAATCTCGTTATTCGCTGTTAGTTTTGCATTTGCGCAAAATATAACGGTCACGGGAACTGTGTCGGATGCTCAAGACAAGTATCCTCTTACAGGTGCCGGAGTCCAAATTAAAGGACATACAGGCGGAGTAGCAACAGACCTTGACGGAAAGTACTCCATTAACGCTAATGCAAAAGACGTATTAGTTTTTTCTTATCTAAATTATCTAACTATAGAAATTCCAATTGGTGGCAGGAGTGTTATTAATGTAGAACTGAAAGAAGACGTATTGCTATTGGATGAAACCGTTGTTATTGGTTATGGAACAGCTAAAAAGATAAGTTCTGTAGTTGGTGCTGCAACAACTGTTAAAACCAAAGTATTTGAGAACAGACCTGTTGCAAGTGCCGGTGATGCACTTCAAGGGCAAGTAGCCGGTTTACAGGTTTTCACCTCTTCGGGAGAACCTAGTGCTACTGTTTCTATGCGTTTAAGAGGTGTTAACTCTATTAACGCATCAACCTCTCCTTTATTTATCCTTGATGGTTCTCCTGTTAGTTCATCGGTGTTTACTACATTAAGCTCAAATGATATTGCTAACATCACAGTATTAAAAGATGCCTCGTCAACAGCAATTTATGGATCTAGAGCTGCTAATGGTGTCGTTTATATTACAACAAAAAAAGGGACAAGCGAAAAAGCAACTATTAAATTAGGTGTTCAATATGGACTTTCCAACTTAGCAAATAATCCACAGGATATGATGAATTCAACTGAATATTTTAACTTTAGAGAAATGGCGGATCCAGCACTTCTTAACAATACTCAGTTCCAAGATCTTAAGAAATTCCGTTTGGGTAATAATATTTCCACAGACTGGAGAAAATGGATTCTTAACGAGAATGCGCCTACAGTAAGTGGGGATTTAAGTATTTCAGGTAGAACAAATAGCACCGATTATTACATTTCTTTAGGAGCATTTGATCAAGATGGTATAGAGCCATATTCTAGCTTAACTAGATATTCTATTAGATCTAACATTAATACTAAACTAAATTCATGGTTAAAATTTGGTATTAATTTAGGCTTAACTTATCAAGAAACAGAAACTGCCGGTTACTCAGGAACAGGTAATTCTTGGAGTAACCCAATGAGCATTGCAGACTGGTATCTTCCATACGCAACTCCTTATGATATATTAACAGACGATAATGGTAATTTTATCGGCTATGGAGAAGAGCAGCAGAAAATTACTGATATGGGGACATGGAATTATCATTATTTAATGGGACTTCAACCATCCAGTAAATCTTATTTAAGATTAAACGGTAATATGTATCAGGAGATATCTCCTATTAAAGGTTTGGTATTTAGAGCTGTTCAGGCTTTGGAAGGATTTGACTATCGTGCTAAGAATAAAGTATTAGGAGATAAAAATAAATTATTTACAACATCTGCTTCAGAAAGGTTTGACAGATCGTATCGTTTAACAGCCACTAATACAGGTGAGTATAAATTTTCTATTGCAAAGGATAATAACTTTGTTGTATTGTTGGGACAAGAGGCTATTATTAGCAATTATGAATGGTTTTCGGCATCATCCACAGGTCAATCAGATAATCGTACAAATAATGTAAATCAAGGTTTAGTTTTTGGGAAGCCAGGATATGGATTAACAGAGTCAGCATCTAACTCTTATTTTGCACGTCTTTCTTATGATTATAAAGAAAAATATTTTTTAGATGCTACATTTCGTAGTGATGGTTCTTCTTTGTTTGGTGCAAATAAAAGATATGCTAACTTCTACTCTGTAGGAGCAATGTGGAACGTAAAATCGGAGAGTTTCTTAAAGAACGTAGATTGGGTTAATAAACTCCAATTTAAAGCTTCTTATGGAACAACAGGTAACTCAGGTATTGATGAGTATCTTGCAAACGGTTTAATGGGTGTAGGTGTAAATTACGATGGTAAACCTACTTGGTATTTAAGTAGTGTTGATAATCCGGATTTAACATGGGAGACAATAGAAGCTCTAAACATTGGTATTAGTACACGTTTATTCAACTTTATGAACGTGGAATTAGAGTTCTATAATAAGAATACAAAAGATATGTTACTAGAAATTCCTTACTCTTACGCAACCGGTTTTAGCGGTGGTTGGGGAAATGTTGGTAATATGAGAAATAGAGGTATTGATTTAACATTAGGATTTGATATACTTAGTACAAAAGATTTTTATTTAAATGTTACAGGTAATTTTAACTATAATAAAAATGAAGTAACAGCACTTTTTGGAGGCCGAGACGAATTTGTTGTAGCAAATACCGGTATAAAATATCAGGTAGGTAAAGCATTAGGTGATTTTTATTATGTAAGATATGCAGGGGTAGATCCGGCAACAGGTAAACAATTATGGCTTGATAAAGATGATAATGTAACTACAGAATACAGTGAAGATAATAGTGTATTTACAGGGAAACAGCGTTATGCACCTTATGCAGCAGGTTTACAGATTGATTTTTCTTGGAAGGGATTATCAGCTAGCGCAAGTCTTTCGGGAGTATTTGGGAAATGGACTTTAAATAATACAAGATTTTTTACCGAAAATGCAAACTTTTCAAATGATATGAATCAAACCACAGAGATGTTAAATATGTGGACAACTCCTGGCCAAATAACTTCTATTCCTAGAGCAGGTGAAACAAGACATTTTGATACACATCTTTTAGAAAATGCCTCTTTTGTTCGTCTAAAAAATGTACAAATTGCATATGATTTTCCTAAAACATGGATGAATAAGACAGGATTTCTTAGTGGCTTAAGAGTTTATGTTGTTGGTAGAAATTTATTAACATTTACAAATTATTCAGGGTATGATCCCGAGGTTGACTCTAATCTCCAATTAGGAAATTATCCAAACTCTAGACAGTACTCATTTGGAATAGAGTTAACATTCTAATATTTTAACATTAAAAAATTATAGAAATATGAAAAAATTTATATATATAATATTATCTCTAGTATTTCTGACTACTTCTTGTAGTTTGGACAAGATGCCGTCTGGCTATATTGATACTAGTACAGCTGTAGAATCTGTTGAAGATGCTGCAAAGGTAAGGGATTACCTTTATTTGGGTTTAAGAGAAATGTACTCAGGCTCATATATCTACAGCAATGAGCTTTGTTCAGATATTTTCCACGCATCGTTTGGATTTGGGAACAGAATGGGAGAGTTTTACAGATGGGAATGGACAGCAACAAATGGTACAGCAGAAAGCTTATGGGCTAAGTGTTACTATTTAACCGCAGTAGCTAATTTTCTAACTGAAAAAATAGATAAATTAGATAACACTAAATTTTCGGAGTCAGATAAAGCTGCATTAGAGCTTTATAAAGGAGAATGCAACTTTGTTAAAGCAGCTACAATGTTTGAATTGGCACAGAGATTTTGTGATGTTTATTCTGCCTCTACAGCAGCAAACAGTATGGGAGTTATGTTAGTAGACAAGTATACACCAACTTCGGATCAGACTTCTTATCCCGGCAGATCTTCTTTGGCCGATACTTACAAATTTATTAATGAGCATTTGTCAAAGGCAGCAACGGCAATAGCAAGCGTTTCTGGTAAAGAGGCATCTATGTACATTACTATAGATGCTGTAACAGCAATGCAAGCTAGGATAGCCTTAGTAACAGGTGATTATGATACAGCAATAGCTAAATCAACAGCACTTATATCTGGCGGGAAATATCCTTTAATTAGTACAAAGGATGAATTTACTAAATTATGGACTAATGATAGTGGTAAAGAGTGTATGATGCAGTTGTATGCAGATTATGTTGCTAAATCTCTTCCGGCTTCTTGTAATTATAATTATGTTTCTCTTGGCGCAGATGGATTATATTCTCCGGATTATATTCCTACATCATGGTTAGTTAATTTATATGATAAAAAAGATATAAGATATACTACATGGTATACAGAACAGACCCTTACTTATGGAACCATAAAAGGTAAGGCAGTAATATTAAATAAATTTCCTGGTAATCGTGAATTGCAAGATGCTAGTAAAAAGACATCTGATTATATAAATAAGATTAAATTATTTAGAATAGCAGAGCAATATTTAATAGTAGCTGAATCTTATGCTTTAAAGGGTGGTAATGATGCTGTTGCATCTGATTATCTTAATCAATTGCGAGCAAAAAGAATTCCAAGTTATGTACCACAAACGTATGCGGGCAATAATTTAATTACCGAAATCCGTAATGAAAGAGTTAGAGAACTTGTAGGGGAAGGATTTAGAGTATTAGATATTAAGAGGTATAATGCAGGATTTAATCGTTCAAAAAGCCAAAATTCTCAAATTATAAGTAATGCAGGATCGGCTTTAACGGAGTTATTATCAATTGATGCATCTAATTTTAGATTTTTGTGGCCTATACCTAAAGCTGAAATTGATGCCAACCCACAAATTAAGGGTCAACAAAATAATGGTTATTAATAATTTAATTTTTAGAAAATGATAGTCTTAAAAAATATAACAAAGAAACTACTCTCTTTAATTATGGTATTGGGTATAGTTACTTCTTTTGTATCGTGTAGTAATGATTTAAAAGATGTAACATATAATCCAGAAAATAATAGCATAACTTTTAAAGAGGCTTCGGCATCCTATGATTTAACAGGAGATGCTGTTGTAGTTAAATTGCAACGAGGAGTTGCTAATAGCGCTGTTACAGTTAATTTAACTCTTACAGATCCTAAAGGGATATATAAATTAGCTACACCAAGTGTTACTTTTAATGAGGGCTCTTATTCTCAAGATGTAACTTTGGAGTATGATATAACAAATCTTAAGCCCGCTGTAGCATATGATTTTACTCTCTCTTTTAATGAGGCAGATAAAGCCATATCGGGAGTTGCAATTTTTAAAGCTAAAGCTTCATTACCTCTTGAATACCACGATTACGGTACAATAGCTTTTACTAAGGGAGATTGGTTAGAAAATACTCCTAGTAATAAGACAATTTACAAACTTCAATTAGCCAAGTATACCACAAATTATTATAGAATTGTTGGTTTTTATGGGAGTAAAACAGATTTAGAGTTTAACATCCAAAATAACTTAGCCGTAATTACTTCACCGCTACCGTCTTTCTATAATTCAGATGATGTTAAGGATTATCCTCTTTATAAATTTGTTACTGCTGCTGTGCATCCTAAGTATGGTGCTGCTACTGCCTGGGTAGATTCTAATAGTAGTTATACTGTTTGGAGTGAGCTACAAGCTGGCGGTAAAATTGTAGCCGGGAGTAAATTTAGTGTAGATTCTTATTATACTGTTGATGCCGGATACTTTGGATGGTTTACAGATATATTTACAGTTACTGCCGTAAAATAATAATATATTTTACTAATACAGATAAAGAGAGAGTGTCTAGAAAAGGCACTCTCTTCTTAAAAAAAGTGCTCTCATTTGAAACTAATAAAAAAATATAGAATGAAAAATTTTTTGTTGTTTATATTATTGCTTGCAATGTCGTTACCGGTATATCCACAGAATAAGGTTAAAAAATCTGACTTAATATCTGCCTCAATTGCAAAGCACATGCTTGATAAAAATCTAATATTTTACATGACAAATGTAATATCTGATATGGGAACACAAACGTACCCCGAGGGATTAAAAGTTACATTGATTGACAGTAAATTTACATGTAATCTGCCATTTAGAGGAAATTCAAGTGTCTCAACTTATGGGAGCCAAGATTTATATATTAAGGCTGAGGACGTTCCGGTAAATATAACTAGTGAGTATAATGAGAAAAAGAAATTATATAAATTATCATTTACTTTTAAGAGTACGCATGATAATGAATTATTTGAAACAGTAATTAAAGTATTCACAACAGGAAAAACTAATATTGAAATTTATTCTTCTAAAAGATCGACAATGAGTTATTCTGGAGGGATGTACGTAGATTAAAAATAAAATTAAAGCTATATATAAGTATATGAAAAAAATATTTGTAAGATTGTTCTTGTGTTGTACATTGTTTTTATTTTTTGCTGCGTGTTCAAAAGATACTCCGGCAGAGATTAAATTAGATAGTACTTCAATATCTATTCCTAATGATAATACAGCCATAACATTAGCTGTAACGTCTAATGTAGATTGGAGTTCTTCTCAAAGTACCAATGTTGGATTTATTGTTACTCCACAGACAGGTGGACCTGGCGTAACATCGGTGTCAATTAGTGCTTTACCTAATACAACAAATGCAGTAAAGGCGTCAGATTTAACAATTACGGGTGCAGGAGTTAGTGCTGTTGCAAAATTAACTCAACAGTCATTAATATTTTCTATCTCTCCAACAACACTTGAGATGGAAGCGACTGCGAGTTCAAAAAAATTTGAAATAAAATCGAATACTTCGTGGAAAATTTCTAGTGATGGTTGGCCTGCTTGGATAAAAAGTGTATCGCCAAATTCAGGTAATGGAGACGCTCTTATTACTTTATCTGTAAATGATAATCCGGATAGAATATTACAAAAATATACTTTTAAGATTACTTATGGATCTACTTGGGGTTCTATACTTTTAACACAAAAAGCAGCGCATAACGATCCTCCTAGTAAACCTAATAATATTAAGCCTCAAGCAAATTCCCAAAAGGTGTCTATTATGCCATTATTTAGTTGGGATGCCTGCACCGATATTAATAAAGATGAATTAAAATATACTGTAAAGTATTCTGTTGACGGAGAAAATTGGAATGTGATTGATGCCGGTAAAAATACCTCTGTGAATATGGCTGTAACTGCAAACGTGCTAAAAGCAAATACCAGATATTTTTATAAAGTAACTGTGGACGATGGCTATGATGATGGCGTTACCGAATCTGATATCTCAACTTTTTATACCGGTGATGCAGATGCCTACGCAGATGGCAGTTATACTGTTTATCAAAAGAGTTTAAAGAGTAGCCCTATAAAATTAGTGTTTACAGGGGATGGTTATTTACCACAACATTTTAAATATGGCGAATTGTTTGATAAAAATATAGATGAAGCTATAGAGGCCTTATTTGCAGTTGAACCGTATAAAACTTATAGAGAATATTTTTCTGTATATAAAGTTGCATCATATTCTGTAGAGACAGGGGTGAGTGATGATGTTAAAGGTATTAAGAAAAACACCTCATTTTCTGCTAGATTAACCGGCGGTACAGGAATAACTTGTAATGCAGATAAAGTTTTTGCATATGCCCTTAAAGTGGGAGATATGGTTGAAAGTGATTTGCAAAAGACATCTATCTGCTTAATTATAAATGCTAATGTATATGCAGGAACATGTATACAATATATTGATGGTAAGAGTATAGGAATGGTTCCTGTTACTAGAGGTAGCAATAGTATGACAACGTTTAAAAATGTTGTATGTCATGAATATGGTGGTCATGGATTTGGTAGATTGGCAGATGAGTATACAAATTATGAGACTCAATTACCGGAATCCGAAAAAAATAAATTATTAACATGGCAGGGATCTCATTATTCATTAAATGTTTCACCATATCCTGAATCAACAAAAGTGCCTTGGTCTAAGTTTATTGGACTTGCTAATTATGATCATGTAGGGGTTTATAGTGGGGCTTATCTTTATAAATTGGGCGCTTATAAATCTGAATTTATAAGTTGTATGGTTGATAATAGATTGTATTACAATACTCAAAGTAGATATCTTATTGTTGAGAGAATTCATAGTGTTGCCGGGGAACAGTTTTCATTAGATGAGTTTATTGCTAAAGATGTGCAAAAGGCCCCTGTTGAAACTAAGACACATTATGATATGTCTAATTTTGTGCCATTAGCTCCTCCAATATTAAGGTATAAATAATTATAATTAATAATTTCTATATAGATATTGCTACAAATTTTATGGAATTAATGGTAAATTAAAATGGAATGTTGGTCCTATTAAGTAAGAGAAAACGTACCTAATTTTTTCTCCTACTTTTTTTAAACTGTTTATAATTAATAAATTAAATATGTAATTAATATTAGCATAAATAAAAATATTATAAATATGTTTTGTTACTTTTAAAAAAAGTATTATCTAAAAGCAAATAATAGAATTTTTAAGTTAATCTTTTAAAAATAATAAATTATGATTTACGGTTATATAAGAGTGAGCACAGATAATCAAACTGTTGAGAATCAATATTTGAAATAAATAATTTTTGTGACAGGGAGAAACTATCTGTTGATAAGTTGTAAAAAACGGTCGATATCCACCCACCCAAAACGGTGATATCCGTTCACTTTTTAGTTATTTATCCTCATTCACTCTAACATTGTTGGCAAAAGTATGGAAAAATCGGAGCATGCTGTTACAGTTGGCATGATGAATAGTCTGTCATAAATTGAGCATTTTGTTCAAAAAGGCACAACTGATAATCAATGCTTTAGCAAAGCCGTTTTTGAGCTTGTCGCAAAAAAGACGGAGCATGCTGTTACACTTGGCTTAAAAGTACATATTAAGCATCCAAAGACGGAGCATGCTGTTACAGTTTTGATGAATTTACTATCTTGGGGAAGAACCTAAAAACCTCAAGATATATGGCTACACAACCAAAGAAAATGAATATCATCAAACAAGTCCTAATAGGCTACAAGAACGAAATGTCAGTGAGAGAACTGGCCGCAATACATTCCATGAGTCCGACAACGGTACAACGCTATCTAAAAATAGCGTGTGAGGATCCATTAGGTATAGATTCTTTGCTTCAATTGGATGATCCAGAGTTGAACCATAGATTCAATGGTGGTAATCCTGCATATTGTGATGAGCGTTTTGAAGATTTTAAAACACGTCTGCAATATTTTGAGCAGGAGCTTAAGCATAAGCACATGACAACACAACTATTGTGGGAAGAATATCGCCAAGACGTGCCTGATGGCTATCGTCTAACGCAATTCCGATATCATCTAAAACAGAATATAATCGCAGTCAAACCATCTACGGTACTGAAGATGCTTCATCAGCCGGGAGCAAAAATGTATATCGATTTTGCAGGCGATAAGCTGAGTTACATAGATATGGAGACAGGAGAGGTAATACAAGTGGAAACATTTGTGGCCGTACTGCCATATTCTGGTTACACATACATAACCTGTATTCCATCACAGGGAATAGAGCACTTTTTAGGGGCTATTGATTGCGCTATCCGCTTCTTCGGAGGAGCTCCACGTATGTTGGTTCCGGATAATCTTCGCTCAGCTGTAAAGTCATTCGACAAATGGTCTCCAGGCATTACGGATGGATTGAATGAGCTGGCGACCCATTATGGCTGCTGCGCCTTGCCTACAAGGGTCAGAAAACCAAAGGACAAAGCACTGGTCGAGGATGCGGTCCACAAAGGCTATAAACGGATTTACGCACCTTTGCGTAATCGTGTGTTCCATTCTATTGTAGAGCTGAATAAGGCCATTGCTGAGCTTCTTGAAAAGTACAACAGCAGACGTATGCAAGGATGTGATTATTCTCGTGTAGAACGGTTTCTGGCAGGAGAAAAGCAAGAGCTTCTTCCTTTGCCAAGAGACTGTTATCAGATGAAGCGGCATGCCGTTCTAACCGTAGCTCCAAATAGTTAGAGAGAAGAAAAGAACTTTATGGCGAAATTGGAACACAGTTCTTTGACTGCAAGAGGTATAATAAATCATTCTCCAGAGATGGGAATCATGCACCATCGCACAGAGCAGTGAAAGTACCTGCAGGAAGTGCTTATTGGCTATTCCAGATACCGCAGAACGAATTTGATAGAAATCCAAATATCAAAGAACAAAATAAGAGATAGTTTATTGACTTCATAATTATTTTAGTTGCCTGAAAGATTAAAATTCAGGCAACTTTTTTTTAATTTCATGCCCCCGCCAAATAACGGTGAGGTAAAAAATAAACCGTTTTTATTTTAAGGGTTGACCATTATAAATTTAGCATGCACATTTGTTTAGCCCCCTACAGGTGCACAGAAAGCACATTCTTTATGTCTCTTACTTAATATTGCCTAAGACTAGGATAGTAGGAACATACAAGCCAAAAGTAATTTCTTAAATCAAAATAAAACATTTCTTTTTTAATCCAAATACGATAAATAGTATGAGATTTGTATTTACGACAAACACTTAAAAGAAAAAAATTATGATTTATGGGTACATCAGAGTCAGTACAGACAAACAAACCGTCGAGAACCAGAGGTTTGAAATACAAAATTTCTGCAAACGAGAAAAATTACAGGTAGATAAATGGATTGAGGAAACTATATCAGGCAATAAAGCCGTCGAAAAACGAAAATTAGGAATCTTACTACGTAAATTATATAAAAACGATGTTCTAATATGTTCGGAAATTTCACGATTAGGACGAAATCTTATGATGATTATGTCCATTCTTAATCATTGTATGGAGAGAGAAATCCAAGTATGGACCATTAAAGATAACTACAGGCTTGGAAACGATATAAACTCAAAGGTCCTTGCTTTTGCCTTTGGATTAAGTGCAGAGATAGAGCGCAATTTAATTTCCCAACGGACAAAAGAAGCTCTTGCCAGAAAACGATCGGAAGGGGTAAAACTTGGACGGCCAAAAGGAAACAGAACCTTCCATAATACTGTGAATAAGTTAGAGATAAAAATAGTGGAAATGAAGCACCAGAAAGTTAATAACTCAGAAATGGCCAGAAGATTAAAGGTTAGCAGGGCTACAATCTTAAGATATTTAAAAGCAATTGATTTACCTAAAAATTAAAAAAGGCTGCCAAATTTTGGCAGCCTTATTCTTTACGGAATAGAAATGGAATTAGATAATTCCTTGTTCCAACATAGCTTGAGCAACTTTCATAAAGCCTGCAATGTTAGCACCTTTAACGTAGTTGATATAACCACTCTTCTCGGTACCAAATTTAACACAAGCCCCATGAATATTCTCCATAATCTGATGAAGTTTAGCATCAACCTCAGCCTCTGACCAGCTAATATGCATAGCATTCTGTGTCATTTCCAAACCTGAAGTAGCAACACCACCGGCATTAACAGCTTTACCAGGAGCAAATAAGATTTTTGCATCTTGGAACGCTTTAATAGCCTCAGGAGTACAACCCATGTTTGAAACCTCACAGCAACACCATGTGCCGTTAGCTAACAACTCTTTAGCATCGTCACCATTCAACTCATTCTGGAATGCGCAAGGAAGAGCGATATCGCATTTAACGCTCCATGCTTTTTTACCGGCTGTAAAAGTAACACCAGGGAATTTATCAGCCATAGGAGCTACAACGTTCTTGTTAGAAGATCTAAGTACCAACATGTAAGCAATCATATCTGCATTCATACCTGCAGGGATATTGCAAACGCCATCCGGACCTGAAACAGCAATAACTTTTGCACCAAGTTCAGTAGCTTTCTGAGCAGCTCCCCAAGCAACGTTACCAAAGCCTGAAAGTGCAACAGTTTTACCTTTAATATCTTTACCTGCTTTGTGAAGCAAATGCTGAGTGAAATACAATGCACCGAAACCGGTAGCCTCAGGACGGATTTTAGAGCCACCCCATGTCATACCTTTACCTGTTAATACACCTGTATTATATTCTCTTGCTAATTTAGTGTACATGCCAAATAAGAAACCAATCTCACGTCCGCCAACTCCAACGTCACCTGCAGGAACGTCCTGATCCGGACCAATGTTGTGCCACAACTCTAACATGAATGCCTGACAGAAACGCATGATTTCGGCATCTGATTTTCCAACCGGATCAAAGTCTGAACCACCTTTACCACCACCCATAGGAAGAGTAGTAAGAGCGTTTTTAAATGTTTGCTCAAAACCTAAGAATTTAAGCATAGAAGGGGTAACTGCTTTATGGAAACGAAGACCGCCTTTGTATGGTCCTATTGCTGCATTAAACTGAACACGGTAACCAAGATTCGTCTGAACATTACCGGCATCATCCACCCAAGTAACACGGAATGTAAAAATTCTGTCCGGTTCAACAATTCTCTCAACGATTTTAGCTTTTTCAAATTCAGGGTGTTGGTTATAAACCTCCTCTATTGACTCTAATACTTCGTGAACTGCTTGCAAATACTCTTTTTCGTGGCCATATTTTTTCTCCAAAGAGGCCATTATTTCAGCTGCTTTCATAATAAATTTTATTTATTGCGTTTTGTTTGTTAAAAAATTATGTTGTTTATTTATTTCACCTCCCAGGTTGCACCTGAATGCAACAACTGATCAACAGTTTTAATTTTAGATTTTTCCCTAACCTCAATAACCTGATCCCTTACGTTATCATCGTACGTTTTATCTGAAACTGCTCTGATTACACCAAGGGCAACAGGATACTCAGGATATTTCATATCAACAAGCATACTATGGATACCAATATTATCTGTATGCGCATCATGTACCAAAAGATCTTTTTCGGTAATACCATTCTCTCCAATCTTCACAATTTTTAATTTAAGACCGTTCAGCACTAAACCTTTATCTCTGTTCGCACCAAAAATCATTGGTTCGCCATGTTTAAGGATAATGGTTCTGTCTGCTCTTACGGCTTTATCGGAGATCTCAAGATGGGTACCGTCGTTAAAAATAACACAGTTTACAAGCATCTCCATAACGGCAGTACCGTCATGTTTTGCAGCTGCCACCATAATGTCCTGATTCAGCTTAAGCTCGGAATCAAGGCTTCTTGCAAAGAATGTGCCTCTGGCTCCCAATACAAGGGCTCCGGGATTAAAAGGGTGCTCTACTGTTCCGTAAGGCGATGTTTTGGTAACAAGGCCCAATTTAGATGTTGGAGAATACTGTCCTTTTGTTAATCCGTAAATACGGTTATTAAATAAAAGGATGTTAATATCTATGTTTCTTCTGATAGCATGAATAAAATGGTTACCACCTATAGCAAGGGCATCACCGTCTCCGGTAACCTGCCATACGGTAAGTGTAGGATTCGCAACCTTAATACCGGTTGACAGAGCCGTTGCCCTGCCGTGGATTCCGTGGAATCCAAAGGTATTCATATAGTAAGGAAATCTTGATGAACATCCGATTCCCGATACAAATACAAATCTCTCTTTTGTATAATTCAGTTGCTCGCAAACCTCTGGGAGAGCCTTTACAACTGATGCCAATACGGCGTGATCACCACAGCCGGGACACCATTTTACTTCCTGATCGCTCTTAAAATCTTGTGCTGTATATTTCATAATAATATTCTTTGAAATTTAATAATATTAAAGTGCATTTACTGCATCTACAATCTCTTTAACAATAAAAGGTTGTCCCTGAACTTTATTAAACTGTTCATATTTGTACTGAGGGAATATAGCTCTCAGATAATTTACAAACTGACCGCTGTTAAGCTCACAAACAATAATCTTCTTAAATCTCTTAAGCACATCGTCCGTATTTTTAGGAAGCGGATTAATATAATCGAAATGTGCAAAGCCAACTTTCTTACCCTCTGCCAATAGTTCTTTTGTTGCAGTATAAAGATGGCCGTATGTTCCACCCCAACCAACTACAAGCACATCGCCGTTCTGCTCTCCCACAACCTCCAGTTCGGGAATAAAATTAGCTACACGTGCAATCTTTTCAGCCCTTGCAGCAACCATATGCTCGTGTACAAGAGGATCGGAAGATATAGCTCCGGCCTCGTTTTTCTCAAGACCGCCAACTCGATGTTCAAGCCCTAGTGTGCCCGGTAGAGCCCAACGTCTTGCATAACGGACAAGATCTCTCTCAAAAGGTTTGAATTTACCTTCGCATTGATCAATAATAGGTGGGTTAATTTCCGGGAAATCGCTCATAATAGGAATTTTCCAAGGCTCCGAACCGTTTCCTATAAAACCCTCCGTAAGCAAAATGACAGGCATCATATGCTCCATTGCATATTTGCCGGCATAAAAAGCCGACTGAAAACAATGGGATGGAGTGCGGGCAGCCATTACCATAATAGGACATTCACCGTTTCTGCCGTATAAAGCCTGGTTAAGGTCTGTTTGCTCTGTTTTTGTAGGGATACCGGTAGAAGGGCCGCTTCTCTGTACATCTACAACAACCAAAGGTAATTCTGTAATCATTGCAAGTCCGAGTGCCTCCGATTTAAGAGATAATCCCGGGCCGGAAGTGGTTGTTACAGCAAAGTTACCGGCATAAGCAGCTCCAATAGCGGTACAAATACCGGCAATTTCATCTTCGCACTGAAGGGTTTTAGCTCCAAGCTCTTTGTGGATAGCCAACTCCTCCAGAATAACCGTTGCAGGTGTTATAGGATAAGAACCGCAGAACAAAGGACGTCCCGATTTCTCGGAAGCAGCCAAAAGGCCCCATGCAGTAGCCTGATTACCGTTAATATTTCTGTAGGTTCCGGCTTCTTGTTTAGCTGGTTCTATTCTGTATGTATTTGGAATAGCGTGAATATTGTGGGCATAATTAAAACCGTCTCTAAGAACTTTTTTATTGGTTTCTATAAGATTCGGTTTCTTAGCAAATTTTCTCTCAAGATAAGCCTCTGTAAAATTAAGCGGACGGTTAAACATAAAATAGCACATGCCCAATGTGAACATATTTTTACTTCTGACAATTGCTTTATTGTCAAGTCCGCTATCTTTAAGGCTCTCTTTTGTTAACGTAGTGATAGGTGCCCATATAATATGGTAGTCACCGAGTTTCATCTCTGCGATAGGATCTAATGTTTTAAATCCTGCTTTTTCCAGACCCTTCTCATCAAAAGAATCTTCATCAAGGATAATACTTGCACCAGGTTTGGCCCATTTAGCATTAGCCTTAAGTGCTGCAGGGTTCATTGCGACTAAGACATCGCAATGATCTCCAGGGGTTCTAACCTCTGTGTTCCCGATATGTACCTGAAAGCCAGATACGCCGGCTACTGTCCCCTGTGGGGCTCTTATCTCTGCCGGATAATCTGGAAATGTTGATATTTCATTTCCATACAAAGCAGAGGCATCTGCGAATAAAGTTCCCGTCAGTTGCATTCCGTCTCCCGAATCTCCGGTAAAACGGACTACCACCTCCTGTGTATCAATAATTTTGTGTTCCATAAAAGAATAATTCTCTAATGTTTACTGTTAATGAAGTAGATTTTTTAATTGTAGACAAATGTAGTCATTATTCTTTATGATTATAGTTTTTTTCAAAAATATTTCATTTAATTAAAAATATTAATCCGGCAGCCCCGAATATTGCTATTTTATAAAAAAAATATGCCCGCCTAAACTTTTTCACAAACAGTCTGTTTTCTCTCTGATAAAATTACATATTAACCAAATTTTTTTACCAGATGAGAAAATTCAGAATACTCGTATTCTTAGTTCTGCTCTGTCTTGGAGGAATTATCCAAGCGCAGAATTCAACAGCATCGCAAAACGGACAGAATGCAATCATTACTGTTACCGGAACAATTACCGATGCAACCGACGGTTCCCCCCTACCTGGTGCAACCATAACTCAAAAAAACACTCAACACGCCGCCGTAACCGACATGAACGGCAAGTACTCAATCAAATTACCTGAGAATAGCACCGTAGTGGTACAATTTTTAGGGATGCAAGACAAAGAGGTAAATATAGGCAAAAGCTCCGTTTTGGACGTTGCTCTTAATCCCGATAGTGAAACACTTGGAGAAGTTATTGTAACATCGGGATACGGAATAAGCCAGAAAGGAACATTTACCGGAGCTGCATCTGTGGTAAAGAACGACAAACTGCAAATTCCGGTTACTTCTTTTGATAAGGCTCTCCAAGGCAATGCATCGGGAGTATTATCGGTATCCAATTCCGGGCAACCGGGTGCCGGACAGAGCGTTACCATTCGAGGTATCGGCTCCATTCAGGCAGGAACAACCCCTCTTTACGTTGTTGACGGTATTCCTATTGCAACCGGCAACTATGGCAATATGACTCAGACGGCAGCCAGTTCTTCCGCCGATAACCTTAACGCCCTATCATCGTTAAACCCTAATGATATAGAGAATATTACAGTACTGAAAGATGCTTCGGCAACATCCATTTACGGATCAAGAGCATCAAACGGCGTTATTCTTATTACCACAAAAAGGGGTGCTCAAGGCAAAACTCAGTTTGACTTAAAAATGAGCACCGGCTTTTCCAACCGTACATCCAAGAACTTTAAGATGCTGCAAAAAGATGATTATATTAATTATCTCACAGACGCTCTTGTGAACGCCGGTTACACGAAAGCAACCACCGATGTTAACGGAACGCCGGTAAACTCTACAATCGTATCCAATTTCCCGGTAAGAAACGCAAATAAAGATTTCTATAATTTTGACTGGGACAAATATGCCTATAACGATAATGCGCCAATGTATACCGTTGATTTTAGCGTTCGAGGCGGTAATGAAAAAACACAATTTTACACCTCTCTTTCTTATCTCAATCAGGAAGGAATTGTTACCAAAACAGCTTTGAAAAGATATTCGGGAAGGGTAAACGTAGATCACAAGATTAATGATAAAGTAAAATTCGGGGTAAACGTAAACATGTCGTATAACGATCAGGAATCGCCTATGACTACCAGCGGATATTATGTAAATCCGGTATTTGCCTCTATGATGTATGCTCCTATTGATCCGGGCGTTATTGATCCAGGATCATTCTTATACAACTCAAAAGCAGGAACATTTGCCGATTATTATCCCGAGAACGGATTGAATATTAACAACATGGTCACCTATGCCAATGCTAACTTTATTGCCAATCAGGCATACGACGATTTCTCATCAAGAACAGCCAGAGTCATTACAGGAGCTACGGTACAGTGGAATATCCTGGATGAATTAATATTCAAAGGGGTAGCCGGACTGGATTATTTCTATCTGACGGAAACCGAATGGAAAGACCCTCGGCCAAAAGGAAACTCGGCTTCTTATCAGAAAGGTGTTTCTGAAACAAGTGTCGGCGAAAACCTTATCTGGAACGAAACCCTTACCCTGAACTACATTCAATCTTTTGGAAAAAATAATGTAAATATAATGGTGGGACAAGAGACTCAGGGAGATGATTACAGGTATGTAGACGGTATAAAACAAGATTTTCCGGGGACGGAATTACATCAGATCAGTTCGGGTAGTGTTAATTATGCCATTACAGGCTCCAGGAGCGGATACAATCTGGCATCTTTCTTTGCTACGGGAAATTATAATTATGATAGCAGATATTTCCTATCTGCCAGCATAAGACGAGACGGTTCATCTAAATTATCGAAAGATAACCGATGGAGCACATTCTGGTCTGTAGGTACTTCATGGCGATTAAGTAATGAAACTTTTGCAAAAGACTGGACATGGCTATCATCTGCTACGGTAAGGATGAGTTACGGAACAACCGGTAACTCATCGGGAATTGGAAAATATGCAGCAAAAGGGCTTTATAGCGCAGGCGCAAACTATAACTCGCTGCCGGGTACCTATCCGTCACAGATTGCCAATCCGAATCTTAGCTGGGAAGTGAGTGAGAGTTTTAACATAGGACTGGATTTCTCATTACTAAACGGAAGATTGGGTGGTACATTGGAGTGGTATAATCGTAATACCAAAGAATTATTGCTGGATATGCCGCTCTCTTACACATCAGGATTCTCAAGCGTTACATCCAATATTGGTAAAATAAGAAACCGCGGTATAGAGTTCTCATTCAATGCAAGACCAATTGTAAAAGATAATTTTGCATGGAGTATCGATTTTAACATTACCCATAACAAGAACCAAGTTGTAAAACTGGTAGATGATAATCCTATTATTAACTCACCTTGGATTTATACCGTAGGAAAAGATATCCAGACATTTTATACCAGACCTTGGGCAGGTGTCAATCCGGCAGACGGACGTCCTATGTGGTATGATGCGGAGGGAAATATGATGTATGATATTACAAAAGGGGGAGACAACCGTGTTTATTGCGGATCGGCAGCTCCCGATTTCTACGGCGGATTAAGTACCCGATTCGATTTTTACGGAGTTGATCTAAGTCTGATGTTTTATTACACATATGGTAATAAGATTTATGACAGTTCCTGGAACAATGCTACAAATATGGGGTACAGCGGTTTAAGAAATCAACACGAATCGGTTGCAACGGAAAGATGGAGAAATCCGGGTGATATTGTACAATTCCCGAAAGCATACTATGGCTATTCGGCAGCTGTATACGGAGGATACGGTAGCGACAGAATTATTTTTGACGGCTCCTACATACGTTTAAGAGATGTTACCGTAGGATATACATTCCCAAAAAAATGGATGGATGCCATTCACTTTACAAGTATAAGACTTTACATGCAAGCAAGCAACTTGTTCACACTCACTAAATTCCCTGATGCAGACCCTGAGGTAGGACGTTCGGGCTATTATTACCTGGGATATCCCAATGCCAAAACCATCACCTTTGGTATAGATTTCAAATTCTAATTTAATTAATCATAACATAAAAAGAATATGAAACATATTATAAAAAATATAATCACAGGGATTATGGCGGTATCTGCCATTACATCCTGCAACAGTTTTCTGGATACCGATCCCTATGCTTCCATCGATGACACAAAAGCCATTAAAGATTACAGCAGTGCATTCTATGCTTTAACAGGTACCTATAACAGCATGCAAAGTACCAGTTATTACGGACGTGACTTTGTTGTGTTTGGTGATGCCGCCACAGAAAACGTTATCATATCCCCCAATAACTCCAACCGGTTTATAGCCGAGGCTCAATGGAGCATAAGCCCTACATCGGGAGATATGCAAACATTTTGGGCAAAAGCATATGAAACAATCTATAATGCCAATAAAATATTGCAGGCAGTCGATCAGATAGAAGCTACCGATGTACAGAAAGCAGCCATAAAAGCGCAGGCTCTTTCCATACGGGCCCTTTCTCATTTTGACATGGTACGTTTTTTTGCACAATGCTACAAAGGAAATGAAAGCCTTTTGGGTGTTCCATACATGAAAACCACCAATAATTATGACAAACCATCCAGAAATACCATTCAGGAAGTTTATGGTTTTATCATTGCAGATTTACAAGAAGCCATTACCAATTTTAATACGGTAAGTACCTCTGCCGGGAGCGGGGGCGATATGAGCGGATTAATTGGAACCGGTCTCAATACCACTACCATTGCACCATATGCTATATCCTCATGGGCGGCAAAAGGAATTCTTGCAAGAGTCTATATGAGTCAGCAGAATTATACCGCTGCAAACCCTATATTAAACGATATCATCACCAACAGCGGCTACACCATTTTGCCCAACGATAAATATGTAGATGCTTGGAGCAGAGCATATAATAACACCAAAAATATGGAGTTCCTATTTGCCATCAGAAACGTATCGGATGACTACGGTGCAACCAACTGTCTGGGATATATTTACATACAAGGGGGATACGGCGACCTTAGAGCTCCGGCTAATTTACGGGATTTATACAAATCTACCGATATTCGAAAAGCACTTTTATTTAAGGTAGGAACCGGGACACAATCAAGCTGGTATTTTGTAAACAAATATCCGGGCAGAGACGGCACGGCAGCCCTTTCTGATATTCCGGTATTGAGGCTCTCCGATATCTATTTAATGTACGCAGAAACGCAAGCCAACATAGGGACATTACCGGAGGCAATCAAATATCTTGATAAAATAAGGACGAGAGCAGATGCAAGTGCCGTTGCGACACCGGCGACCACCTCTAAAGATGATTTGCTGAATCTTATATTCCTTGAAAGAAGAAAAGAACTAGCTTATGAAGGACATTATCTGTTTGATCTTAAGAGATTACAAAAGACCATTAACAGCGGATACCGAAGTGATAATACACTATACAC